>CAYMRB010000433.1:1418-8548 GCA_964392615.1 uncultured Planctomycetia bacterium
TCGCCGCGTGCGGTGGACGGCTCGGGCTTGGCAGTGGCGCGCCGCCAGCGGCGCCGCGCGTCACGGACGCGCCAGCGCGTCGCCCGTCGGGATCCATGCCCGCCCCGGCGGTAGCGGCCCGCGCGCGAACAGGCTCCGCAGCGTGTAGATCGATCGGACGCATCGACTCGGCCGTCGTCGTTCGCGTCCATGCGGTCGCGACAGTCCGGACCCGGGCCGCCGCGGAAGAGGCGCGTAGGCGTGCGGATCACGTCCGTCATGCGCTCGTTCGTCATCGCGCCGACTCCACCCGTTGGAAGGCCTGGGCGAGCGACCACGACGAGCGCGAGGTCATCGTCACGATCCGTTGGTCGTGATCGACGGTACTTCGGGATGCGTGGCATGGCGGGTGTCCGGTTGAATGTCCGGTTCTCGCCACACCCGATCGCCTACTCGGCCGATCCCGGGATGCGGAACTGCGTTCCGCCTCGAGAGTTAAGTTGGTGACCCCGGCAGGACTCTAACCTGCGACCTGCTGTTCCGGAGTCTCTTCAGGCCCCGCGGACGCGGATGCGTATCGGGTTGAAGTGAAAGAGCTTACCGGCGTTCAGTGAAAGCGCGCTGACATGTCGAACCAGCCCGTTTCGAACGCCATCCGTATACAGAAGCGTATACAGGAACGGCGCGCGGATGTCACCCCGTAGCGCAGTCTGCGCTACAAGGGCTGCTATGCGACCGTCGCCGAAGCGGTTGTCGCGTCGTCGACGTCGGCGCGATTGCCGCGCCGCGTCTCGGCCACGACGGCGAAGTCGTACAGCGTGCCCGGCCGCAAGTTGCGAACCCTCGCTGATCGCGCGCTGGTGCGGCCCCACCGAATCCACGGCCCGACCTCGGCGAGGCGCCAGAACACGACGTAGGCGGCTGCGCTCCCGCCCGTCGTTGGAGCGTCCCATGAGAGTACCACGGAGCCCTCCCCTTCGGCCGAAGCGATGAGCGCGACTACCGGGCCCGGGAACAGCCGGCCATCGTCCGCGGCGCTGACGGGCGCCGAAACGGCAATCTCCGTACGCTCGTATACGCGAACGTCGTATTTCAGCCCGCGAACGTGGCGCGTGTAGTCCTCGCCTTGCGTGATGGACGTGCAGCGATAGAGCTCTCGGGAGAGCTCGGTTTCGCCAACCGTGTACTGATCGCCGGACGCCGGCGACTCAACCCACGCGCCGGACACGTCTATCCAGTCGAGGTCCGTCCCCGGGTCCGAGCTTACCAGCTTCGTCTCGATGACTCCCGAGGCGTGCTCGACCGTGACCTCGTACGTCTTCGCGCCATCCAGGTCGACGAGGTCGTCGAGCCACAAGCGCGTTGAGCCGTCACAGCGCACGAGCCGTCCGGAGGCGATGCCGACGCCGATCGAGCGCGATGCGACGGCGAACACGTCGCCGGCGCGCAGTGAGAAGCCCGCGATGCCAGTGTCGAATTCGATGATCGTGTCGGCGTAGCGATTCGTTCGGAGGAGCCGCTCGAGCGTACGCGCGAGATGGCTCGGGCGCGTGATCCCCCACGCCGAGATCGGCGGCGACTCGATATGGTCGGCCGCCGGGTCAACGACCGTATCGTCCTCGGCCGCGAGCGTGTCGACCGCGTAGTCGAGCTCCGCGTTCGTGAATTGAGCCGTCACGCGTGTCGCCAGCGCGAGCGGCGAGACCGGCGTCCGCGCGAGCGACCCGGGTCGGATGTTCGCGTCAGAGAATAGCGCCGAGACGATCGGCTCGACCGTGTCGATGCGGGCGCGCCACTTGCCGCCGTCGCGCAGGATCCACGCATCGCCGGCGAATGCGTAGCGCGCCAGCACGGTCTGCGCGCTTTCCTGGACGTCGCGCGGGAAGCCGTAGCGGCATCGCTTCTCGGTCCCGCCGCGCCCGTCCGGGACGAGCTCGTCGCAGTACGCGGCCCACGCGATGAAGGTGTCGATGAAGCTATCGACGTCATCGTAGGCATCGCCGAGCCCGCCGAGGAGCTCCTGGGAGTCCAGGATGAACGAGATCGCGAGCCATGCCGGATTGTCCGAGTATTGGCGCGTGTAGGTCGACGTGTCCGAGTACACGCGGACGTTGCGTCGGCCCTCCGTGAGCGCCGTCACGGCCGCCGGGTCGAGCTGCCCGACTTGATCCTCGATCAGATGCTCGAGCGCGATTTCGGCGATGCCAGGATGGACGCGCTCCTCGCTCTCGATCTCAACGAGTCTGAAGAGAGCCAGTCGATCGTGGATCTCGACGGCCAATGAATCGATGACCGTCGTTCCGCTCGGCCGTGTCACGCGCACTTCGTACCGCTGTCGCGGTAGCTTCGGAAAGCCGATGCGGAAGTGAGCCGTCCCGACCGAGCGATCGGTGATCGGGAGATTCCCGGCTGGAAGCGCCGGATGGGTGACCTCGGTCCAGGCGTCGCCAGAGTCGAGGACTCGGAACTCGACGCGCACCTGGAGCTGGATGCCGCTCGCGAGGTCGAACGCGTCGCGCGTGTAGATCCCCTCGGGGGCACGGAGAATCAGCTCGAGGTCGTCGACCTCGCCGTCCGTCTCGACAACGACGGGAACGTCCTCGACAAGCTCTTGGTCGAGCTCTTTCTCCGTCGTCCGGAATGAGAAACCGCGCGGCGCTGGCGAGCCGTTCGTCGAGCTCTCGAGGCCGCGCTTCGTCACGTAGCGGACGCCGCGGACCTCGGCGATCTCGTTCTGATCGAGCAGGATATCCGAGATGCTCTCGATCGGGCCGCGCCCGAGTGCGATGCGCTGGAACTTCGTCGTCCCCATCGTCGAGCGCGGATCGACTCGGAGGATCGATTCCTCTTCCCCGGACGTGACGTCGGTATTCCACTCCGTGCGCTCGTAGCGGTCGATGATGTGTCCGCCGACGCGATGCTCGCCCTCGAGAATCGCCATCGGGTAGCCGGCGCCGGTCGTGTTGTGGATGCCGGTGGGGTTTCGCGTCGGTTGTAGCACCTCGGGCGTCGGCATCGGCGTCTCCTTGTCACCCGGCGCGGTAAGCGCCGCCTGGATGCCAAGAGAGATTGCGTTCAGCGCGACCGCCGAGATGAGAGCGAGGCCGAGCCCGGCGCCTGCCGGGAGCAACACCAGGTCGAGCTCGTCGCCGTCCTTGGCGACGTGGTCGAGCCCGACAGCTCGCCCGTTGAGAAAGGTACGGCAGCAGTGCGGCGCGTTCGCCGGAAGTAGCTCAGCAACGGCGCGCCCGCCGGAGACGCTGAGCTCTGTCACAGCCCCAGAGAAGATGTTCTTGAGGATGCGAACCTTGACGGTCATTGCTTCCGCGACGGCCCGTAACGACCGACGCGGAGATCGTCCGCGATCATCTGCGCGGTCATGCGGAGAAGAAGGACGGAGCGCTCGGGTTCGCCCTCGCGGTCGAAGACGCGCCTCAGAGCGATCGCCTCGGCGCGGATCGCCTCGAACTCCCTAACGGCCTTCGCCCCCGCCGTAGACCGTTCGTCAGCATCGGGAAGCTCGTCGACCTGGCGGGTGATCGTGTTCATGCTCCACTCCCTGAGTAGAGAGGTCAGCCCCCGCGAAACCTTCGTCGCAACGCGGGGGCGCCTCGAGGTTTGGCCGACCGCGCCGAAAGGAAACGCTGAACGGCCGACCGCCCGGCGAGGAGCCCGCAACAAAACTCCATCGCCGCGGCGGCGAAACTCTTACGCTCCGGCGTTGTACACGGCGCCGCGCGGCTCAATCGCCGCGGCGCCGCAATCGATGAACGCGATCCACTCCATCCCGAGCGTTCCCGTACCATCGATCCGCACGATCTGCGGCGCTTGCCGCCCGTCGAGGAAATCGACCTCAACCGTTGCGAATCCCGGGCCCGCGACGAGGTAGAACTTCGGACTCGCGATGTGCGGCGTCACGATGACCTCGACGACGTTCCTGAACGGGTTGTCGACGAACACCGACTCCTGCGGCTTCGTCGCGCTCGAGACGAGCTCGCGCGCCGTGATCTCATCGTCCGGCGAGACGAGAAGGAATCGCGGCTGAATGCTCAGGTAGGCGCCCTCGGCCGACTGCTGCTTGCGCATGAGCGCGAGCGCCTCGGCAAGCGTCGTCCCGCTCAGCGCGCCAGCCGTGCCGAGGTTCGAGTGGTCCGCGTGGAAAAGAACCACGCTGTCGGACATCTCCGGATTCGAGCTCAGAATCCCGTAGGCGGCCGCCTCGACCTTCCGCGCCGCCGAAGCACCGAAACCGCCCGCGAGCGCGTCGAAGAGGCCGAGGTCGTCGTTCACGAGCGCCTGCCGCGAAAGTCCGAACCGGCGGCCATAGGTGTACGTCGTGATGGTCTCCTTGTGCTCGCCGGTCGCCCCCTCGGTGATCGGCATCAGTTCGCGGACGAGCTCGAGGTCCGGGGCGGTGCCGATCGCGAGCCGGCTCTCCGCCTGTCCGAGCCGCTGGCTCGTGCCGATCTTGCACCAGGACCGGAAAGTCGACGGCGCCGTCTGGAAACTGACGGAGATCGCCTTGCCGAGGGTCGACTCCGTGATGCCCGCGAACGTCGAACTCGACATGCCGAGCGCACGATTGGCGATCTGGCTCGGCGATCCGGTTGTCTTCAGACCGTCGGCGCGGAGACTGCGGACGGCGAGGTCGAGCAGCGAGTGACACTCCTCGTGCGGCTTGTCGCGATCGTCGTCGGGAAGCCGTCCGACGCGGGCGAGGAGCCCGCGCGTCGCGGCGTCGCGGAACCGGTCCCGACCGGCGTCGCCGACGTCGACCGAGCTTCCGGGGCGCGTCACAGGGCCGTTGCGACGCGCCATCTCGTCGAGCGCTTCCTGGCGCGCGGCCGCGGTCGATGTCCCATTGTCGATCCAGCGCCGCGCCGTCGCCGCCGGTAGTCCCGCAATCTCGGCGAGGTCGTGAAGCTCGCGCTCGAGCTCGAGCGTCGTTTGTGCGGTCGTGTTGCCGTCGTTGTCGCCAGCGATCGGATTGCCAGCTTGATCGAGGATCTTGGGCATCGGGCCCCTCCGTTGAAGTGATCTGTTCACGCCGACGGCCGTGTCCGCCGGGATAGGTGTCGTGGAGAGCTCGAGGACTTCCCAGCGCCGTGCGAGCTGGAGCGGACCGGTCCACTCGCGCCCGCCCGCGTCGGTCCAGCTCTCGCCATCCTCGAGGAGGACGCGCTCGAGCGGCCGCGCCGAGACCGAGACGCCGCGCAGCGATCCGGAACGGATCTGCTCGAGCGCCTCGCGGCCGGCGTCGGTGGCCGCGCGGCGGACGGTGGCGCGGCCGCGCCGCGAGTCGGTGGCGATCGACACCGACTCGATCGCGCCGACGATGCGGTCGGCTCGGTGGTTCGATAGCAGCGCGCCGACCGAGCGAATACGCTCGAGGTCGACCGCGCCGTCGATGTGCAAGAGGACGAGTGGCGGCTCGCCCGGCCAGTCGACGATGGGCGCCTCGCTCGAGAACGACAGCGCGACGGTACGGGAGTCGCCGCGCGCGGCCGCGGCATCGAGTCGGGCGAGTCGGCGGACAGGCTGCATCAGGAGAGAGCTCCGTGAGCGATTCTCGGGTCTCTACTCCCGGGCGGGACGATACAGAATCTGGCTGGGCGATCTCTACTGCCTCTTTCCATATCTGGCGCTTTTCGCCGATTGGCCCCACCGCTCTCGCGCGATTCGCGACGGTCGAGCGTACTCTCGCACGATCTTCTGAAGATCCCGGGGGTCTGCCATGTCAACGTTGTCACCTTTTCGACGCGGGTTTAATTCGCGGAAACCAAGGACTTAGCCGCCGCCCTTCTTTCTGAGGGGCCAGAAGGACCCGCGGCCGACGGAGAAAGCGCGCGCCCGGATCGACGGAGCAGAGGGGAAGGGGCGGCCGGGCGCGCTGGTTGTTCTCTCATGCTGTGGCCGCCGCGCTGCTCCGTTCCTCGGGCTCGGCGCGTCGTAGCGACCGCTCGTGCTGCGCTGCGGCGAGCGCCTGGGCGTCGCAGAGCACGCGCTTGGGAACGATCGCGTAACGCTGGTAAACGCTCTCTGAGCGCCAGCCAGCGCCGGCCATCGTGACCTCACGCGGGACGCCCGCCTCGAGGTGCGCGAGCGCGAGCGAACGCCGGAGGTCGTGCGGGACGAGTCCGGCGAGCCCGGCGCGCGTCGTCGCCGACTTCCAGGCCCGCCGAAAGCATCGGATCGGCTTCCCGTCGTGTCGATGGAACACGTACGGCGACTTGCGATTCCTCGCTGCCTCGCGTTGGTCGATGATCTTCCCGAGCGCGCCGACCAATCCCCACTGAACCGGCATGTTGTTCTTGGTTCGCTCGCGCGGCAGAAACACGATTCCGCCCTCGCGATCGATACACTGCCACGTGAGTTCCTTCACCGAGCCGCAGCGCCATCCACTCCAGAACAGGAATCCGACGAGCTGGCGCAAGACGTCCGAGCGGAACGCCTCGAGGAGCCGCTCGAGGTCGGGAGCTGCGACGTAGCCGGAACGGACACAGTCGGCCTCGTTCGCCATGGGCCACGCTACCGGGCAGGCCGTTCTCGGGAGGAGTTCGTGGCGAACGCCGAGGCGGAAGCACGCGCGGACGATGCCCATCTCGCGGTTGATCGTCGAGTCCGATATGGGGCGCGGCGCCTTCTTGGGCCTCTTGCGGTAGTTCCGCGGCGCGTCCGCTGCTCGAGCCTTTCGGTACTCAAGAAGCCGCGTCACCGAGAGCTCCTCGCACTCGACGTCGCCCAGGTGCCGCAGCACGGCCGCGGCTTGCTGGCGGCGGACCTCGGGCCGCTTCATCGACGAGGCCGCGACGTAGTACTCGAAAAGCTCGGTGATAGTCATGGGCCGATGCGCTCCGCATCGCTCGGCGCCGCGGTCGTCGATGCGTTCGCGGCGCGCGTCGCCTCTGTGTCCACGCGAATGCCGCCGACGCGCCTCCCTGAGAACTCGATATCAGGGTCGTGGTAGATGACGACCCTGCACCCGGTCCAGAGGGCCATGTCGAGCTCGGCGAGAGCCTCGACAAGCCGGCGGATGTTTGACTTGTTCAGCAGCAGGCGTCGCTGGGTCTCTTGAAACGAGACCGCTGCCTTGCGCCCGTCGTTGAACTCGACGGCGCCGACCGTGGTAACGGTCAGCGTATAGCGCTTGC
>CAYMRB010000434.1:0-8531 GCA_964392615.1 uncultured Planctomycetia bacterium
CGGCATCGAGTACGGCGACATGCAGATGATCTGCGAGACCTACCAGATGATGAAGGTAGGCCTCGGCATGTCCAACGACGAGATGCACGAGGTCTTCAGCCGCTGGAACGAAGGGATCCTCGACTCGTACCTGATCGAGATCACGCGCGATATCCTCGGCTACCGCGACGACGACGGCAACGCGACGCTCGACCTGATCCTCGACACCGCGGGCCAGAAGGGCACGGGCAAGTGGACTGCCATGGAGGCGCTCTCGGCCGGCATGCCGCTCACGCTGATCGGCGAGGCGGTGTTCGCACGCTGCCTGTCGGCGATGAAGGACGAGCGGGTGGACGCCGCCAAGGTCCTCGAGGGGCCCGGCGGGCAGTTCGAGGGCGACCGAAAGCAGATGGTCGATGACCTGATGCAGGCCCTCTACGCGTCGAAGATCGTGTCCTACGCGCAGGGCTACCAGCTCATGCGAGCCGCCGCAGCCGAGCACGAATGGAAGCTCAACTACGGCGGCATCGCCCTCATGTGGCGCGGCGGCTGTATCATCCGCTCGGTCTTCCTCGGCAAGATCAAGGAAGCGTTCGACCACAACGCCGATCTGACCAACCTCCTGCTCGACCCGTTTTTCCAGGAAGCCGTGACGAACGCGCAGCAGCCGTGGCGTCGGGCGGTGGCGGCGGCGATCGAGCTCGGGATTCCCATGCCCGCCATGAACTCGGCGCTGGCGTACTACGACGGATATCGCAGCGCTCGCCTGCCCGCGAACCTGCTGCAGGCACAGCGCGACTACTTCGGAGCTCACACGTACGAGCGCGTCGACCGGCCCCGCAAGGAATTCCACCACACGAACTGGACCGGCCGCGGCGGGACGACTGCGGCGTCCGAGTACATCGTGTAATCGACGCTCCGGCGCAGGCCACGCGACGAGCGGGGACGCCGCTGTCTCGAGGCGCGGCGCCGGAGCTCTACAATCGCCTCGTCGAGCCGCTGGACTCCGTCACCCCGCCCGGATGGGACCTGCAGCGCCTCGACGAGTGACGTCCGAAGACCCGGAGCGAAGCTACCGGCGCGCTCGATCGTCGCGTATCGTGAGCCGTTCGGCGTGCTGTCTGCCGATCCAACCGAGAAAGGAACACGACATGGTCTCGATCCTCGAGCTCTGGCTTCCCATCCTGCTGTCGGCGGTCTTCGTGTTCGTCGCAAGCTCCGTCATGCACATGCTCCTGCCGATCCACCGAAGCGACTGGAAACAGGTCGACGGCGAAGAGGACGTCCTCAAGTCGATGCGCGGTGCCGGCGTGAAGCCGGGCGAGTACATGTTTCCGTTCCCGAAGGACATGAAGTGCATGAATTCTCCGGAGATGCTCGAGAAGCTCGAGCGCGGACCGGTCGGCTTCATGACCGTATTTCCCAACGGCCCGATGCGGATGGGCAAGAGCCTCGTGCAGTGGTTGGTCTACTGCCTTGTCGTCGGCAGTCTCGTCGCCTACATCGCGTCGATCGGCCTCAAAGCCGGCAGTCCGTTCGTCGACGTGTTCCGACTCGTCACGACCGCCGCGCTCCTCGCGCATGCCGTGACGCAGGTGACCCACTCGATCTGGAAGGGGCAATGTTGGCTCACCACTGCGAAGTTCATATTCGACGGCGTCGTCTACGCGCTGATAACCGCGGCGACATTCGCATGGCTGTGGCCCGCCGCGGCGTAGTTGGCGACGGGTCCCCGATCAGACCGGATCGCGGAACTCGCGCCGCGCGAACCACACTGCGCCGAGGACGATGAACCCGACGGTTACGCCGATCAGCACCCACTGAGCGACGTCACCGTCGATCGGCAGAAAGACCGCGCGCTTCGGGGGACGCACGCCGTATCCGGCCGTCGCGTCGTAGATCATCGACCAATCGTAGAACGACACCGACACGCGCTTCAGGATGCCGGGCATGCGACCGACGAACACCTCGATGAAGAACGCATACGCGGCAGACACCAGCGTTGCGTGACGCACCGCGGCACCGAAGAAGTGGAATAGCGCGAGGTACGCGGTCGTCGTCAGGAAAGTCGGCAGGGCGAGCAGGCGAAAAGCCTCGACACTGTCGAACTTTCCGCCGAGCGACGCGATCCAACAGACGCACCACAACCCGCCCATCGTCAAGGCAGCCGCGATCGGCAGCACCGCGACGTACTTCGCGACGTAGATCGACCACCGCGCAAGCGGACGCGTGACGAGATACACGAGCGTTCTGTCGTCGCGCTCGTCCGCCAGCGCTCCGGAGCCGAACGCCACCGCGACGGCCGGCAGGAAGAACAGCCCGAAGGCGCGCAGGACGATGAACCGCACGAACGGTCGCATCGCCAGCGGCTGACGCGCTCCGGCGGCGAAGACGATCGCCACGGTGACCGCGAGCACCACGAGACAGAGAAGCGTCTTCTTGGACCACAGCTGACGCCGCAGCGAGATGCCGACCAAGGCGATCCATGCGCGTGCGGTTCCGAGCAGCCCGATCATGGCTCGTCGCGCTCCACGTCGACGGACTCGTGACGGCGAACGAGGTAGTTGAAGACCGCTGCTGCCGAGTCGTCGAGCGTCTCGACGCGTCGGACATCCACGTCGAGATCGATGAGCACCGATGGCAGCTCGCGAAAGAACCGCTCGACGTCGCGCAGCTCGACGACCAGTGCGTGATCGAGTCCGCCGGCCGTACGTTGCCTTGCCTCCCGGACCCCGGAGACGACACCGCTCTCGAGAAGCCGCGCGCCGAGCTGGCGGCCGCGATCACAGACGATCCTGACGCGCAGCGGAAACTCCGACATCAGGCGGCGGATCTCCGCCAGCGTGCCGGACGCCAGGATCCGCCCCTTCGCGACGAGCACGATTCGATCGGTCACGGCTTCGATCTCGTGCAGGATGTGGCTCGAGATGACGAGCGTCTTGCCCCGATCGCGCAGCGCCGCGAACAACGCCAGAAGCTCGCGGCGGCCGCGTGGGTCGATGCCGCCCAGAGGCTCGTCGAGCACGATAACCTGCGGATCGTGGACAAGCGCTTGCGCCAGCTTGACGCGCTGACGCATGCCCTTCGAGCAAGCCCGCAGCGGCTTGGTCGCGAACTCGCACAGGCCCGTGAGCTCGAGGGCATCCTCCGTGTCGCGCCGAGCGCGTCGCGACGAGAGACCGCTGATCCGAGCCATGCGGCGAACGAACGCACGCGGCGTCATCTCCTCCCAGAACGCGTCGACCTCCGGAGCATAGCCCAGCTGCCGCCGAGCGCTCGGCCGTTTCCAGACGTCCTTGCCGAAAACGTGCACGCTGCCGAGCGACGGGCGGAGCTGACCGGTGATCAGCTTCATCAGGGTCGACTTGCCGGCGCCGTTCGGCCCGAGGAGACCCGTGATGCCCGGCGTGATCTCGGTCGTCGCGCGCACGAGACCGACGACGCGGCCGTACCACTTCGACACTTCGCGGATGGCGATGGGCGCGTCGCTCGAGGTCACTTCACCACCTCGACGCGACGCATCGACCACCACGAGACCGCCAAGGCCGCGAGGATGATCGCGACCAACACCGGGATGGCGTAAGGCATGCGCTCGGCGTAGCGCTCGGTGTCGATGCCGAACATCATTCCGGAGATCCAGCGCAGGAGCGACCAGACATCGAAGAGGCCCCAACCCCACGGGTCGCCGCCGGTTCGCTCCTTGCCGATCTGGCGCAGGATGGTCGACACGATCGGCGGAAAGACCGTCAAGCCGACCCACACGGAAATGATCGCCACGGGCTTTCGCAGCACGGACGCGACCGCGATCAGCAGCGCGGAAGACGTCACGCAGACGAGCGTTCCGTACCCGAGAATGCCCCAGAACACGCGCCGGTGTTCGTCAAAGAACTCGAGCGATTCGTTCAGGAGCCCGAACTGAAAGTACAGAAAGAGGGCCGGCAACAGGCACATCGTCGCTGCGAGAGCCGCGACGGCGACGAACTTGCCCAACCAGTAGTGCAGCTTGCCGATCGGCTTCGACAGATAGAACGCGACCGATCGAAACCGGAAGTCGTTGCCGACCAGCACCGAGCCTGCGAACGCGAGGAGCAACACGATGACGACGTTCTGCGTGAAGATGAACTCGCGGTAGCTGCGCCCTTCGCCGGTGAACGACAGCCCGCGCAGCGATTCGAGCATACCCGTGAAGATCCCGCGGCGGCGAAACTCCGTACCGAGCTCGGCGATCAGATAGACGAGCGCGGCGTAGTACAGGAAGTTGATCGCTCCGAGCCCGAAGAAGAACCACACGATCTTGCGCCGCACGACGAGACCGAGGCTCGTCCGCACGATCGGCCACGAACGCAGAAGGCTCGGCGCGCGCCGCGGAATCGTCTCCTGCGACAGCCGCCACCGTTCCGCGACGTGTGCGTTGCGCTGCGACGCGGCCTCCGGCGTCCCGAGCGAGGCTTCTTCACCACTACCCATCGACGAGGTCCTCCTCGCTGATGTGGAACACGCCCCCGGGTCGCACTTCGCCTCCGACGACGCGCTCGAAGAGGTCCTCGAGGCTCTCCTCGTCGGGCGCGAGCCCACGGAAGACGCAGCCTGCGTCGCTCGTCTCCTCGCCGGTTTCGTGGTCGACGCCGTCGAGCACGCGCAGCACATCGAGCGGCCGTGCGCCGTCGGGAAGATCGACGAGCAGCTCTCGGGCCGCGTCGCCGTTCTCATCTCTGACGACGACCTCGTAGCCCCCGTGTCGTAGTCGATTGACGAAACGCGACGGGTCGCCCTCGACGCGCAGCACGTGGCGCCGGGCCGACCGCGACCGCAGCTCGTCGATACGACCGTGTGCGAGAACCTCGCCACCGTCGAGGATGATCACCGCGTCGCAAATCCGGTCGACGTCCTGCAGCAGGTGGCTCGACAGGATGACCGACTTGCCCTGCTCTCGATGCAGGTTCGCGATCAGCTCTAACATCGCGGCGCGGCCGGCGGGATCGAGCCCGTTCGTCGGCTCGTCGAGGATGAGTAGCTCGGGATCGTGAACCAGGGCCTGCGCGAGCTTGACCCGCTGCTTCATGCCGGTCGAATGCTCGGCCACGTCGCGATAGCGCGACTCCTCGACGCCGAGGAAGCTGAGCACCTCGTGCGCGCGCCGCAGCGCCTTCGTGCGTCGCATGCCACAGAGCTCGCCGGCGAGCGCGACGAGCGCGTGCGCGGAGAGCCCGGCGACGAAGCTGTCGTTCTCGGGCATGTAGCCGACGCGGGCGCGGATCTCGCTCGAGCGCCGACGGACGTCCAGATCGAGTACGCGCGCACGGCCGGCGGACGGACGCAATAGCCCGAGGAGCATCTGCAAGAGCGTGGATTTTCCCGCGCCATTCGGGCCGAGAAGGCCGATGACGCCCGCGGGCATGCGCAGCGAGTCGCAGTGAAATGCGCGCAATCGCCCGTACCAACGCTCGAGGTCCTCGATCCACAGCAGATCCATGGGCGCATCGTAGCACGTCGCGGGCGGCGGAAAAGCGCGGCGCGGGGAGCTCCGGTACCGCCATCCCTTCCTTGACAGCCCCCCGCACCTCTCCGATCATTGGCGGGCTGTCCGGGAGGTATGCTGTTCTTCCACGGAGATCGATCGTGAAGTACGTCGTCGTCGTGCTCATCGTCGCGCTGGCCGTCCTGCACCAGGACTTCTGGTGGTGGGACGACCGGTCCGTCCTCTTCGGCTTCCTGCCCATCGGTCTGGCGTGGCACGCGGGCATCTCGCTCGCGGCCGGCCTCGTCGGACTGCTCGCTGTCACCTGCTGTTGGCCGCAGTCGCTCGAGGACGATGCGTCCCGCGACGCCGACAGAGACACCGAAGCGGAGGGCACCCGATGACGATCGGCATCATCATCGCCTACCTGTGCCTGCTGCTCCTGCTCGGCGTGGGCTGCAACTTCCTGTTCCGGAAGACGGCGAGCGATTTCTTCCTCGCAAGCCGCGGCATCGGTCCGTTCATGCTGCTGATGTCGATCTTCGGAACGACGATGACCGCGTTCGCCCTCATCGGCAGCACCGGCAAGACGTTCGACAAGGGCATCGGCGTCTATGGGCTGATGGCCTCGTGGTCCGGAATCGTTCACGCCGCGATCTTCTTCCTCGTCGGCGCGAAGGTCTGGGCGCTCGGCAAGAAGCACGGCTACGTGACGCAGCTCGCGTACTTCCGCGACCGCTACCGCTCGGATCTGCTGCCGCTGATCCTCTTCCCGATCATCGTCAGCTTCGTGATGCTCTACATCCTGATGGGCGTCATCGGATCCGGGAAGTTCCTCGCGGGCCTGACGCGAGGCGCGATTCCTCTCGAGTGGGGCATGGCGATCATCTGCGTCGTCGTCCTCTTCTACGTGTTCTTCGGCGGCATGCGTGCAACGGCGTGGGCCAACACGATGCAGACGATCGTCTTCATGGTCATGGGCATCGTCGCGTTCATCGTCATCACGAACGCGCTCGGCGGCCCGGTCGAGGCGACCCAGAGACTCCTCGAGAGCGAACACGGCGCGAAGCGGATGGCGCGCGAGGGATTGATCGGCAAGTGGCAGTTCCTGACCTACTGCTTCATCCCGCTGTCGGTCGGCATGTTCCCCCACCTCTTCCAGCACTGGCTGACCGCGCGCAAGGCGAGCAACTTCAAGCTGACCGTCGTGGCCCACCCGATCTGCATCCTGATCACGTGGGTGCCCTGCGTGCTCCTCGGCATGTGGGCGAGCGGCATCCTGCCGGAGGACACGCTGGCCAACACCGTGCTCGCGAGGATGGTGGCCGGCAACTCCGGACCGGTTCTATCGGGCCTGATCGGCGCCGGCGTCCTCGCGGCGATCATGTCGAGCATGGACTCGCAGTTCCTGTGCCTGTCGAGCCTGTTCACGAACGACATCGTCGCCCACCACGTGCAGCACGATCGCCTGTCCGACCGCGCGCGCATTCAGCTGGGCCGCGCGTTCGTGATCGCGATCGTCGTGATCGCGTACGGCATTGGCCTGACCGAGCCCGGCAACGTGTTCGATATCGGCGTGTGGTGCTTCACCGGCTTCGCCGGCCTGTCGCCCGTCCTCTTCGCGTCGCTCTACTGGAAACGCACCAACAAGTACGGCGCGATCGCGTCCGTGCTGACAGTCGCGGCCCTGTGGCTGGGCTTCATCGGCGAGGTCCGTTACGCCGCGAAGAGTGGCGAGGAGTTCCTGCTGTTCGAGATGATGCCGGTCACGCTGATCGTCGCGGCCTCGACGGTCATGCTCGTCGTCGTCACGCTCTTGACGCCGCCGCCGGATCGGGCCATCGTCGAGAAGTTCTTCGGGTCTGGCAAAGCTTAGGACGGGAGCCCGACATGACGCGTACGTCGACGATTCTCGCGGCACTGTGGATCGTCGGCGCCTTTCCGCTCTCCGCCCGAGGCAACGACCTCTTCACCGCCGCCGCGTCGGGTGAGATCCGGACCGTCGAGATCGTGATCGACCGCGACGGCCGCGATCGGCTCGAGCGCTTTCCGTTCGTCTACGCGCCGTGCAGCGTCGTCTACGGCGATCGTCGTCTCGACGGTGCCGGCGTGCGCCACAAGGGCAACTCGACCTTCTCGCTGTCGCGCGATCACCGCTCGTTCAAGGTGTCGCTCGGCTACTTCGGTGGCGCGGACGACCTGCTCGGCCACTCGACGCTCAACCTGCACCACCCGTTCAAGGACCCGTCCCGCGTGCGCGAGGTGCTCGCGTACCGCGTGTTCCGCGACGCTGGCGTGCGGTCGCCGCGCGCTGCGCACGTCCGACTGACGCTGACGGTCTCCGGTACGAAGACCGACCTCGGCGTGTACACGCTCACCGAGCAGGTCGGCAAGGGATTCCTCAAGCGCGCGTTCGAGACCAAGTCGGAGAGCCTGTTCAAGATCGAAGGGGCCGGCGATCCGTTCGGACGCTCCGACCGGCCGCGTCGCGGCGTACGCGGCTCGGCCTACGATGGCTTCATCAGCAAGGTCGGCAAGGCGCGCGGTCCGGAGCTGTCGCGGTTGCTGGAAGCCGTCGCCGAGCCCGACCTCGATGCGGTCGAGCGACTCCTCGACGTCGATGCCTTCATCGCTTGGCTCGCGGTCAACTGCGTGCTCGTCAACCTCGACAGCTACGCGGGCGTCGGTCACAACGGCTATATCCGCGGTGACGCGAACGGCCGCTTCACGCTGATTCCGTGGGACGCGAACGAGGCGTTCGGCAAGTTCACGTTCGGACAGACGGCGAGCGCCCTCGAAACGTCGAACGTGTTTCGACCGTTCGTCGGCCCGAAGGCTCTGATCGAGTGCGTGCTGTCGCGACGCGAGTGGCGCCAGCAGTACAGCGACAAGCTGCGCAAGGTGACGACAGACGGGCCGTGCTCGTCGAAGCGCCTCCTCGAGGATCTCGGCGAGCTTCACGCGCGCATCGCCGAAGCGGTCGCCGCTGAACGAAATCCGGAGCACGCCGTTGCGCTCTTCTTCTCTGCCGGAGATCCCCGAGGCGATGGCCACGCGGGGTTGAAAACAAGGCGGCGCGAGTACGTGAGGTAGC
>CAYMRB010000435.1:0-8462 GCA_964392615.1 uncultured Planctomycetia bacterium
TCGGACTCCCCGTTGACCCGCTGACGCGTCGGCCGGGAGCCGGGCCCCACCGGCCCGACGTCCGTCTCTGCCTCCCGATGAGTTGGCTTGGCGCGATCCCCGCAGCGCCGTATCATCGGACGCGACCCGAACGATTGCCCGACCCGCCGACGGAGGCATCCCGGCAGCTCATGAGATTTCGCGACACGACGATTCCCCTGACGCTCGTTGCCGTCTGCCTCGCGCCTTGTCTGGCGCGCGGCCAGGACATCGACAAGATCGTCGAGATCCTGACGCGCGAGCCGCCCGCGACGGCGGCGGACGGAACGGACGCCGCCAAGAAGGCCGTGAAGCCCGCTCGGAAGGCCGTGCCGATCTTCCTCCTGCGCGACAAGAGCCGCGTGACCGGCACGCCGCAGCTCGAGCAGCTCTTGATCGACACGAAGTACGGAGAGCTCGCGATCCCGTTCGCTCAGCTGGCGCGCATCCGCTTCGCGATGCGCATCGATCCGAGCGTACAGAAGCGTGCGAGCGAACTCATCAAGCTGCTCGGCGACGACGACTTCGACACGCGCGAGACGGCGATGGCGAACCTCCTCGCGATGGGCCCGGCCGTCATCGAACTGCTGCGCGCCGCCGCGACGTCGGACGACGAGGAGCTTCAGAATCGGGCTGCACTCCTCGTCAGCGAACTCGAGGAGAAGCAGCGCAACGAGCAGTCCGACGACGAGGCGAGCGCGCGCGTTCGGGGCACCGACGATGAGGTGCAGACCGACCGCATGACCGTTCGCGGCAGAGTCCTCAGCGAGCGCTTCACGATCGACAGCAAGTACGGCCGACTCGAGATCGACGTCGCCGACCTCCTCGCGATCAACTTCAAGCCGACGGGCGAGTCGGAGAAGAGCGTCGACGTCGAGGCGACCTGCCAGCCGCCCGGCAGCTGGCTCGACACGAAGATCGACATCGAGAAGGGACAGCGCCTGCAGATTTTGGCTTCAGGCCAGACCTCGGTGCCGGACTGGGGCCTCTCGTCCGGTCCCGCCGGCAACACGCAATACTCCGGCAATACGTTCGGCGGCTTCCCGAACCTCTCGCTCGTCGGCAAGATCGGCAAGAAGGGCAAGCCGTTCCTCGTCGGCGCGAGCTACAAAGTGAAGAGCAAGGCGCGCGGTCGGCTACTCCTGGCGATCGTACCGTTCCAGTACGATCCCGGTCAAACGAGCGGCAAGTACATCGCCAAGATCCACACCGGCGCGATGCAGTAGTCGCGAGACTCGCGTCAGCTCACTTCGACGCCGTCGAGCCAGCGCTCGAACGCGTCGAACTCGTACTCACGACCGAGGAAGCTCGTGACGAGGTCGGCCGCATCGCGCACACCGCCTTGCGAGAGGATCGTCTCGCGATAGCGAGCCGCCGTCTGCGCGTCCATCCAGCCGCGCGCCTTGAAGACCTCGGCGAGGTCCTTCTCGATCACGAGAGACCACATGTACGTGTAGTACAGCGCCGAGTAGCCGTCGAGGTGACCGAAGCTGGCGATGAAGTGAGTGCCGTCGACGTACCGGAAGCGGCTGTAGTGGTTCTGCAGACCGATCTGGAATCTCTCCAGATCAACGCTCGCCGGATCCTCCCGGTGACAACGCAGACTCAGCGAAGCGTAGTACATCTGCTGTCGCACCTGCAGCCCCTTGCCGAAGAAATCGGCGCGGCGCAGACGATCGACGAGATCGGCGGGGATCACCTCACCCGTCTCGTGGTGACGGGCGAATCGCTGCAGGACTTCCGCGTCCCACGCCCATTCCTCCATGAGCTGCGAGGGCACCTCGACGAAGTCCCACTCGGTACCCGTGCCGCTGAACTCGACCCAATCGTGATCGCGCGAGAACAGATGGTGCAGCAGGTGCCCGAACTCGTGGAAGAACGTCACGACATCGTCGTGATCGAGAAGCGCCGGCCCGTCGGACGTACGCGGGTTCTTGAAGTTGCAGATGAGCGCGGCGGCCGGAGTGCGCCGGCCTCGGACGCCGGAAACGAGCGGGAACATCGCCGCATGCTTGAACTTCCCGTCACGCGGGTGCATGTCCAGGTACACGCGGCCGACCTGGTGCCCGCCCTCCAGGACATCGAGCACTTCGACGTCCTCATGCCACGCCGGTGCCGACGGCGCGGCGCGGAACTCGACGCCGAACATCTCGGACGCGATCTCGAAGATGCCGTTCTTCGTCGCTTCGTACGAGAAGTAGGGACGCAGGTCGCGCGAATCGACGCTGTACGACTCGGCCTTGATCAGCTCCTCGTAGCGCGTCTTTTCCCAATCGTGGACTTCTCCCGCGTCGGGGACGTCGTGACGCTTGCGCTCCAGCAGTTGATCGTACTCGCGGCGTGATCGACCGTCCGCGGCCTGGCTGACCCGTTCGATGAACTCGCCGATGTGGCTCGCCGTGCGCACCATCTTGTCCTCGGCCACGTAGTCCGCCCAATGCGGATAGCCGAGT
The DNA here is from genome assembly GCA_964392615.1 of uncultured Planctomycetia bacterium. Lineage (GTDB taxonomy): Bacteria > Planctomycetota > UBA8108 > UBA8108 > UBA8108 > CAYMRB01. Next base: position 2,472 of record CAYMRB010000435.1, read on the forward strand.
AAGGTGGCGAGCTCATGGCGGCGCTCGAGAATCGACGCGAGGACCTTCATGTTCGGCGGATACCCGCGGCAACGAAACGCGCGATAGAGTTCCTCGCGCCGCACCCCGCTCTCGCCGTACTGCATGAACGGGTTGTAGTCCGGATAGTCCGTCGTGATCCGAATCTTGCCGTTGTCGTCCGCGGGATGACTGCGGACGTAGTCGTCGGGCAAGCCGGCGAGCTCCTCGACTCCGTCGAGCTCGATCGAGCGGACATCGGTGACGATGTTCCGCGAGAACTCCTGGCTCGAGCGAACGAGCTCCGCTCGAATCTCCCTGACGCGATCGCGAACCGCGTCGTCTCGGTCGACTCCGGCCCGGCGGAAGTCGCGCAGCATCCGTTCGACCAGACGCTTGCCGATCGCGTCCAGCCCCGAGGGGTCGCAGGACTGGACCGCCTCGAAAAGATCGCGATTCAACCCCACTTCCGTGTCGAAGCGCGCGACCTCCTGCTCGCATTCCTCCGCCGCCTCGCGAACCGCCACATCGGGATGGACGCTGCGAACGATGGCAATCGAGCGGTACAGGACGCTCAGCCGGAGATAGAGGTCGTCCAGTTGGACGAGCACCTCGTCGGACGTGCGATCCGTGCCGGCGGCCAGAATCGCCTCCAACGCCTCGCGACAGGCCGCCAGGTCCGCCTGGGCTTCCGCGCGGAAGGACTCGGCCCCTTCTGGAGCGATCAACCGTAGCTCGGTCACGAACTCCTCTCGCGATGGGTCGGAGTGCTTCAGCTCGCAGCCGCCGCCGGACGCGAGGTGCCTGCATCTCGAGAATGCGAGCACTCAGGGCGGCCTCACTATAGGGAGTCGACCGACGCGATTCCAGAAATCCCTGCGTTCCTGTGCCCAGCGGCGGCTTGTGGCCTTGCGCGCGAGGACGCCGACGGAGAGCATGGAGGAGCCATGCGCTGCGCTCGAATCCAGAGGTTCGTCGATGACCTCGCCCGCCTCCTCGAAGACGTCGAGCAGCGCGTCCGCGACGGGTCGGACGCGTCGCTTCATGACGTCCGCTCGCAGATCTCCGACTGGTCCGTCGCCGGCCACCTCCACCACATCAGCCTCGTCAACGGCGTCGCGCTGAGCAAGACGCTCGAGCTGCTGACCGCGGGAAGCTGCCGCGCCGAAGGCCGCCCCTCGTGGATCGGCCGCATGGTCCTGCTATTCCGCCGGATTCCGCGCGGCCGCGGACGCGCGCCGGAAGCGGTCCGCCCGGCGTCCAACGTATCGCGCGAGACGGCGTTGGCAGCGGCCGCGGACGTACGCCGCGCGCTCGCCGCCATCGCGGATCGGTCGCCCGACTTCGCCCGAGCCTCCGGACGGTCGTCGCACTTCGCCTTCGGCGCGCTCGACGCAGGACAGTGGCTGCTCTTCGCGCTGATCCACACTCGCCACCACTTCGCGATCATCCGCGACATCGAACGAGAACGAGACCACGACACACGATGAGCACCGCCCCCGATCCCGCCGCCCTTCCCGACATTCCGGACATCGATTCCGCCCGCGATCGCATCGACGGCGCGGCACACCACACGCCGCTTCTGAGCAGCCGCTACCTCTCCGAGCGATCGGGCGCGGAAGTCTGGCTCAAATGCGAGAACCTGCAGCGTTCCGGATCGTTCAAGTTCCGCGGCGCCCTGAACGCGTGCCGCGCTGCCCGCGAGCGCGATGCGCTGCCGGAGGCCGGCGTGCTGACGTACTCGTCGGGCAACCACGGACAGGCCTTGGCACTCGCCGCGAGCACGGTCGACACGACGGCGACGGTCGTGGTCCCGGAGGACATCCCCGACGTCAAGCGCGCCGCGATCGAAGGGTACGGATCGCGCGTCGTCACGTGCGGCACGACGTCCACCGACCGATACGAGAAGGCGGTCGAAATCGCCGCAGAGACCGGCGCGCTGATCGTACCGCCCTTCGATCACCCGGACATCATCGCCGGACAGGGCACCACCGGCCTCGAGATCATCGAGGAAATGCCGACCGCGGACGTCGTCCTCGTGCCCGTCGGTGGCGGCGGCCTGCTCGCCGGAATCTCCATCGCCGCCGCGGGGCGCAATCCCGGGACGCGCGTGTTCGGGGTCGAGCCGCACGACGCGAACGGGATGGCGCTGTCCCTCGCGGCCGGCGAGATCGTATCGCTGTCGCGCGCGCCCCAGACCATCGCCGACGGTCTGCGGCCGATGGCTCCGGGCCGGCTGACGTTCGCCGCTGCGGATCAGTTCGTCGCCGGCATCCTCTGTGTCAGCGACGATGCGATCCGTGAAGCGCAGCAGCTCATCCTCGAACGAGCCAAGCTGCTGGTCGAGCCATCCGGCGCGGCCGGCGTCGCGGCGCTCCTCGAGCACGGCGATCAGCTCGCCGGACTGCGCACGGCCGTCGTGCTGACCGGCGGCAATATGCCCGTCCCTCGGCTCGCTCCGTGACCCAGCGAAGCGGAGTCGAGCTGCCGCGAAGCGATCAGCCCATGCCCGGAATTGCCAGCTGACGATACTCCGGGGGCTCGCGCAGGACGACTCGCTCCGCGGTGCTCGCAGCCGTGCCGATCCACAGCCCCTCGAGCTCGAGCAAGAGCACCTTGTTCGTGAGACCGCCGGAGAAGCCGGTCAGTCGTCGATCCTTGCCGATCACGCGATGGCACGGAACGACGATGGGCACGGGGTTGCGCCCGACGGCCTGCCCCACCGCCCGCACGCCCCGACGGCACCTTACCTTCGCGGCGACGTCCGCGTAGCTGAGCGTCTCGCCGTACGGGATCTTCGTCAGGGCTCGCCACACGCGGCGTTGGAACGGAGTCCCGACGAGATCGAGCGGCGTGGTGAACTCCAAGCGCTCACCAGCGAAGTAGCGATCGAGCTCGTCCATCGCGCGCGCGAGCATCTCGGCGGCAGCGGCGCTGCCGCGCGTCTCCTCCGCCGCAGCGTCCTGCGGACAAAACTCGATGGTGTGGAGCCCCGCGTCGGTCGCGACGACGCGCAGAGCTTGTCCGGCCAGAGCCTTCGGTCTCGAGGTGGTCACAGCAGGCTCGGTCATGATACGAACACCTCCTGCGGCTGCTGGGTCGCCGAACGAAGAGCCTGGACGAAACGGTCGCCATCGCGCCGAATAGCGCATGGCGACAGACCAGACCATGACAGTCCGTTGAGAAAGGGCTGATAAGGAGCGTAGCCGCTACCCGATGACGAAGTCAATCCGCCGCGACGATATGACCGACGCCGCCTCCCGGCCGCCGCCCGCCGAGGAGCTCGTCGACCTCATCGACGAGTCGGACCGCGTCATCGGCTGGGCGCGGCGCCGACGCGTTCGCGCGCTGAATCTGCTGCACCGCGGTGTCGGCATCCTGTGCTACAGCCCCGCTGGCGCGATCTACACGCACCGTCGCACGCGCACGAAAGACGTGTTCCCCGGCATGTACGACATGTTCGTCGGCGGCGTGGTCGGCAGCGGCGAGAGCGCGGACGCGGCTGCCGCGCGCGAGATCGCCGAGGAGCTCGGCATCGTCGGCCCGCGCCCGGAGCGCCTCGGCGAGTATCTATACCTCGGCCCTCTGAACCGCAGCCTCATCGCGCTCTACCGCGTCACGTACGATGGCGAGATCCGCCACCAGGAAGAGGAGATCGACTGGGGCACGTGGCTGAATCTCGATGAGCTCGACGCACTCGTCGCGGCGAAGCCGTTCGTGCCGGACGGGCTCGAGATCTGGAACCACCTACGCGCGGCCGGACAAGCCTGACGACGAGCGACGCCGCCGCGGCGCCTCCGTCACAGCGCGTCGAACACGGCACAGGGGCCGAGGCGATCGGGGCTCTCGTCGACGCCGGGCTGGGGAAACGGCGGTGCTGGCGGCGCCTGCCCCATGAACAGGAAGCCGAGAAGAAACACCGCATCGGTGAGATCGAGGACTCCGGTGTCGTTCGTATCGCACGCGTCGAGACAGGCCGCGGGCGTGTCGGACGCAAGGAACAGGATCGTGATGATCGCGATCGCGTCGGAAATCTCCAAGAGCTCGTCGCGGGCGCAGTCCCCACGCACGAACTCGACGAGGCCCGTCCCGCACAGGCCTTCGTCGCTCTCGTACGCTCCCAGATCGACCACCCCACCCGCGACTCGACAATAGCCACCCAGATCCCGGTTGCCGAGCACCTCGACCGGCAACGGAATGCCGGCGTCGATGGCCGGAGAGTTGCCGATCTCGGGTTGGAACCGCAGGCGCCGCGGTCGATCGCCGTAGAAGTTCGGATCGACTGTGAGATGGTCGGCGAGGCCTACCCCGCCGGGGACCTCGAGCCACGCCGGAGGCACCAGGTTTCGCTCGAACCGCAGGCCGTCGAGTGGAAGAACCGGCAGGTTCGAGAGCTCCGCGTCCTCACCCGCGCCTTCGACGTTCCAGAAGACGTTGTTGTCGACGAGGCCCCACTCCACGATGGGCAACGCCGACAAGTACTCGGCGTTGTCGTAGAAGACGGCGTACTCTCCCAGCGATACGAACGTGTTGTTCGCGACGATCAGGTCGATTCCGGCCGCGGGCACGACCGACACGACGAGCCCGACGTCCAGCGCGCACGGCTCGGCGTCCTCGGGCGCCCCCGGATCGATGCAGCCCTCGCCGGCTTCCGAGTAGAGGAGATTGCTGACGATTCGGCCGGAGAAGATCGTGCCGTCCGTATCGTAGTCCGACGTGATCGTGACGCCCGCCACCGTGTTGCGGATCTCGTTGTAGCGGAGATCCATCGTGCACGTCGTGTCGTCGTCGAAGTGCACGTCGACGGCGCTGTCGACGTATTCTCCGGGAAGTGTGCGGGGAAAATCGACGAACTTCGAATGCGAGACCTGGAGGTCGCCCATACCGCCCTGCAGCAACTCGAACGCGATGCCGCCGTGGCAGCCCTCGAATCGACACTCGGTGACGCTCACGGAAACCGCGGCGCCGAACGCGGTACCCATCGTCAGAGCGGCGCCCGCGGTCCCCTCGAACACGCAGTCCCGGAAGCTCGCCACCAGCGCCAACTCGGCTCCGTCGCGAGCGTCCGAGACCGCGCCGGCCATCCCGACGCTGTAAAGCCCGCCGACGAAGCGAACGGAGCGGAAGCTCAACGCTTCGAGCAACGTGTTGCGGGTCGGGGAACGATCGACGAGAACGCTCCAGATCGCCACGGAGTCGTCGTCGCATCGCAGCACCGTCTCGGGTCCCGCCTCGGCCGTGGCCCCGACGACCTCCAGCGACCGGACGGACTCCGGCACGTCGAACGGCATTCGAATCGCTTGATCCGGACCACCGCGGTAGTGCCCCGATGCGAGCCGCAGTCGGAGCCGCTCGATCTCGCCATCGTCCGCGGTGGAGAGCGCATGACCGATCGTCCGGAACGGCGCGGCCGACGAGCCGGCCCCGGCGACGTCTTGCCCGCGCAGCGGATCGACCCAGTATTCCGCGGACGCGTCTTCCGCGGACGCGCGCGAAACGATCCACAGCGCGCCCACGCAACAGATCGCGCAGAGGAGTCTTGACGACATGGGCGGTATCTCCATCGACCTCGTCCGGCCGCGAGCCCGTCGCGACGCGTGGTCCCGCGACGGCCGGTCGAGAGAGTCTCGCGAGAGCGAGTCGTCTCGCCCGGGATCGAGGTCAGAGCGCGGGGGGGCGAAGCGCCCTTCAGCTCTGATCGCAGAGAGCCGGCTTCGAGACGATCGCCGTCGCCGAATCGCCCTCTCGGCAACCGGCCGGCAACCCAGAATCGGGACAAAGATGGATTTTCGTCAAAAACCAGCGCCTGTCAAGCGCCGAGTGCCCCCTCAGCCCAGCCCCCCTTGCCCCGGCCCCTGAACCCGGAGTCGCGCGCGGCGAACGCCTGCGCGACTCAGCGGCGTCGGCCCTTCGTCTTCTTCTTCGCGACCGTCTTCTTCTTCGCGGCCGTCTTCTTCTTCGCGACCGTCTTCTTCTTCGCGACCGTCTTCTTCT
>CAYMRB010000436.1:0-3490 GCA_964392615.1 uncultured Planctomycetia bacterium
GGTGACGGTTCGCGCGACCGATTCGGGGGGGCTCTTCGACGAACAGCCCTTCGCGCTCGAGGTGCGTGAACGCAACGCCCCGCCCGAGATCACCAGCGATCCGGTCACGGCAGCGCTGGAGGACGAGCCGTACGTCTACGACGTCGAGGCCGACGAGCCCGAGGGCGATCCTGTCTTCTTCGCGCTCGCGGCGGCTCCCGCGGGCATGGCGATCGACGCGGCGACGGGAGTCATCACGTGGTCGCCGACCGCCTCCGATGTCGGCGATCATGCCGTCACGGTGATCGCGGCGGATCCGGCCGGTGGCCTCGACGCGCAGCCGTACACCCTGAGCGTCGTCGCTGTCAACGATGCGCCGGAGATCGTGTCGGCGCCACCCGTCGTCGCCGAGCCCGGCATCCTGTGGGCGTATCGCGTCACGGCGGTTGACGAGGAAGACGATCCGCTGCGCTACGCAGTGGTCTCGGGGCCGGCGGGGCTCGCGGTCGACGAGGTCACGGGCCTCGCGATGTGGACGCCGAGCGACGCACAGCTCGGTAGCTCGCACGCGGTCACGTTGCGTGTGACGGATCAGCCCGGCGCGTCGGACGATCAGAGCTTCTCGATCGACGTCGTCGACCTGCCGCACGCGCCGCGCATCGCGTCGATCCCGAGCCAGGTCGTCCGAGAGACCGACGCGTTCTCGGTCGTGCGCCTCGATGATTTCGTCGAGGATCTCGACCACGACGACGACGAGATCACGTGGGACGTTGACGGAGACGACGTTCTCGACGTCAGCGTGAGCGGAGATCGCGTCGTCACGGTGAGCTACGCCGAAGGGACTTTTGTCGAGGAGACGTTGACATTCACCGCTCGCGATCCCGACGGGCTCAGCGCCTCGGCGAGCGCCGTGTTCGCGGTCGTCGAGCCGGCCGACGGGGACCGGCCGCCGGTCGCGCTCTTGAGCGTGACGCCGGAGTCGCTGCCGATCGGAGAGTTGGCGACGGTGCGCGTCGAGGCCGAGGACGACCGGGGTGTCCTCGACGTCGCGGTCGCAGTCGACGATGCGCCGCTCGCGGTCACGATGATCGAAGCGGGACGCTACGAAGCGACGTATCGGGGCACGGTGGCCGGAGCGCATGACGTCACCGCGGTCGTCCTCGACACGGGCGGCAATCGAATCGAGGACGCGGCCGAGCTCTTCGTGTTCGATGCCGCGTTGCCGTCGAGTCTGGATCTCGAGATCGCGGCGCCGGTTGCCGACACGGTGCTCACGGAGCCGACGCACATCGTCGGTACGGCGGACGGCACCAGTTTCGCCGAGTATCGCCTCGAGGTCGCGCCGCTCGGCACTGCGGACTTCACGGAGTTCGCGCGCAGCGACGCGCCGGTCAACGGTGGCGTCCTGGGCACGTTCGATCCGTCCTCGGTCCTCGATGGTCTCTACACGCTGCGGCTGTTCGGACGGACGCTCCACGGCGAGACCTCGTCCGTCGAGATCGTCGTGCAGGCGAACGGCGTCAACGTGGCGCCATTCACGGTGGCCTTCCAGGACAAGACCCTGAGCTTCGGGGCCTTCCCGCTGACCGTGACGCGAACGTACGACAGCCGCGATCGCAGCCGCGGCGACTTCGGGCACGGCTGGAATCTGTCGTTCTCTGCGCCAGAGCTCGTCGTCAACCGACCGCTCGGTCGCGGCTGGCAGCAGCGGCGCGGCGGGGGCATCGTCCCGACGTACTACCTCGAGGAGAGCGAGACGCACCGCATCGTCGTGCACCTCGGAAGGGGAGAGCGCCACGAGTTCACGCCGCTCGTGCTGCCGACGAACCAGCGCTTGTTCCCGATCGAGTTCGTCGATTCGGTGTTCCTGCGGCCGACCGCCGAGTCGATCGGCACGCTGCGGCCCGGCACGCGCCCGGACATGACGAACGGACGCCTGGGGCCCACAGACATCTACGACGGCAACTTCGACGTCTGGGATCCCGATTCCTACGTCTACCGTTCGATCACTGGATACGAGTACGAGTTCCGGCGTGCGCGCGGCGCTGATCGGCGCTTCCGGGTCGTCGCCGTCACCGATCGGGGCGGCGTCAGGATTCGTATCACTCCGGACGGCCTGATCCGCGACGATGGCGCGAGCATCGCGTTCGAGCGCGATGAGCTCGGGCGCATCGAGCGCATCGTCGGTCCGGACGGAAACGGCGTCCAGTACGAGTACGACCTCCGGGGCGACCTCGCAGCCTGCGTTGACGAAGTCGGCAATCGCACGACCTTCGACTACGACGCGCGGCACTACTTGCGCGAGATTCACGATCCGGCCGGCAACCGTGCGATTCGCAACGAGTACGACGAAGAGGGGCGCCTTGTCGCGACGACCGACGCACTCGGACACCGCTCCGAGCTCGAGCACGACCCGGACAACCGCACGGAGACCATCCGCGATCGCCTCGGCAACGTCAGCCGGTTCGTCTACGACGAGAACGGCAACGTCCTCATCGACGAACGTTCGGTGACGATCGAGGGCGAGACACAACTCGCTCGTCGCACGTTCACGTACAACGAGTACGGCAAGAAGACGTCGGAGACGGATCCTGTCGGTAGAACCAAGTCGTGGGAGTACGACGAGAGCGGACGGCTGACGCGACGTGTCGGCTTCGACGGCGGCGTCGACGAGTGGGAGTACAATGCGCAGGGGTTGGTGTCGACACACGTCAGGCCCGGCGGCGCGATCACCACGAACACGATCGCCCGGAACGGCCGCCTCGAGCGCCGCGTCGTGCGCGATTCCGACGGGATCGTCGTCGAGGATGAGAGCTTCGCGTACGACTCGGGGGGCAACCTCGCGGAGCGCAGCGTCGCGCTGGGGCTCGAGACCGCGGTCACTCGCTTCGAGCACGATGCCGTCGGCAACCAGACGGCCGCCGTCTATCCCGGCGGGACGCGATTGGACCAGCAGCACGACGCGAACGGTAACCCGATCGAGATCCGTACGGAACGACAGCTGCCGGACGGCACCTTTCAGCCCCTGGTGACGCGCCTCGAGGTCGACGCGGCCGGCCGCCTGTTGTCGCGCACCGACGCCCTTGGCCGTGTGACGAGGACGACCTACAACGCGCTGAACAAGGAGGAGACGATCACCGACCCGCTCGGTCGCGTGACGCGCTTCGAGTACGACGATCTCGGTCGCAAGGTGCGGACCGTGACGCCGGATGGCTCCTTCAGCGAGGTCGTGTATGACGCGGAGGGAAGGGTGGCCGCGGAGGCGGACGAGCTCGGCCGCGTGACGCGTTTCGAGTACGACGAGCTAGACCGCAGGGTCGCGACCGTCCTGCCCGACGACACGCCCGACGACGACTCGGACAATCCCGTCGCGCGCCGCGAGTACGATCTCGTCGGTCGCCTGACCGCCCGCATCGACCCACTCGGCAACCGGACGAGCTACGAGTACGTCGAGGCGACCGGCGACGAGCCGCGGCGGGAGATTATCACGGACCCGCTCGGCGGCGTGACC
>CAYMRB010000436.1:3500-8453 GCA_964392615.1 uncultured Planctomycetia bacterium
ATTCGATGTCCGCGGCAAGCGGATCCGGACGGTCGACGCGGCGGGACACGAGACGCGCTTCGAGTACGACGTCGTGGGGCACCTCGTACGGACCGTCAACCACGACGGCACGTCGAAGCGAGTCGCGTACGATGTAGGCGGCCGCAAGATCCTCGAAGTCGACGAGGATGGTCGGCGACGCGAGTTCGTTTACGACGTCGGAAGCAACCTGACGGAGGTGCGTGAGCCGCTCGGCTTCGGCGTGCGATACGAGTACGACGCGCGGGGCCAACGCGTCGCCCAGATCGATCCGCTGGGCCGCACGACGCGCTTCGAGTACGACACCGTCGGGCAGCTGACGGCGCGCATCTTGCCGATGGGGCAGCGCGCGACGACCGAGTACGACGCGGTCGGCAATGCCGTGCGTCACACGGACTTCGATGGCGATACGACGACGTTCGAGTACGACGAGCGCAATCGACTCGTCCGAGAGACGTGGCCCGACGGAAGCAGTGTCGAGACCACGTACGCGTCGAGCAATCTCCGCGCGAGCGTCACGGACTCGCGTGGCGTGACGACCTACGAGTACGACGCGCGCGACCGCTTGGTGCGCCGCGTCGACCCCGACGGTGCGTGGATCGCGTACGAGTACGACGCCGCTGGCAACCGTACCGCGGTCGAGACACCGGCGGGCCGGGCAGTCTACGAGTACGACGCTCTCCGCCGGTTGGCATCGGTTACCGATCCCACCGGGAGCGCGACGGCGTACGGCTACGACCCGGTCGGCAACCGCGCTGTGGTCGCTTATCCAAACGGCACCGAGACGTCCCACGAGTACGACACGCGCAACCGTCTGACATCCGTCGTGACGAGGAACGCTACCGGTGCCGTGCTCGCGTCGTATGCGTACACTCTCGCCGCAAACGGGCAGCGTGCCCGGGTCGTCGAGGACGGCTCCGCGACGCGCGGTCGCAATATCACGTACGGCTATGACGCGGTCGGCAGGTTGCTGCGGGAGCGGGTCGACGCGGACGGCGACGACGACGACCTCACGATTCACTACACTTACGACGCGGCCGGCAACCGCACTGAACGGACGGTGGTCGCGCGCGGCGGCGCGGCGGCGACGAGCTTCCTCTACGACGACAACGACCGCATCTTGACGGAAGCGCGCACGGTGACGACGGCGAGTCGCGGAGGTCGCAGGCCGCTCGTTGCCGGCGTGCCGTTCCTGATCAACCCGTCGTCGACGTGGCACGGTGTGCTGCGAGTGATCGAGGTCGCGCTCGTGCTCCTCGTTGCCATCGCTCTGTTCGCCGCCATGCGCTCCGCGTGGCGCCGCCGCCATCGGCGCGTGCCGCGTCTGGTGCTCGGCTGGGCGACGCGTACGGCCGTGTGGACGGCGCTGTTCGTCCTGGCGGTCGGCCCACGAAATATCCAGGCGGCCACCGTCAACGGCCGATTGTTCCGCGACCAGGAGCGAGCGCTCGAAGCGGGGCAGCAGGAGCGTGATCTCGACGGGAAGGGCGACTTCGAAGCGGGCGAGCTGGGCGACGGCGTCGCCGACGCGGAGCGTTCGGGCCGTTCGCTTGGCGACTTCCCCGGCGGCGAGCTCCTGCGCTACACGTGGGACGCCGACGGGAACATGCTCTCGCGCTCGGATGGTTCGGCGACGGACTCCTTCGCGTACGACGCGCGCAATCGTCTGGTCTCGGCGCAGATCGAGACGGTGGCCGACGGCGAAGCGACCTCGTACGAGTACGACGCCGACGGCGTGCGCACGGCGAAGACGGTCGGCGACGTGACGACGCGCTACCTCGTCGACACGAACCGCATGTACGCCGAAGTCGTCCTCGAGACGACCGCCGACAGCGAGGTCAGTTACGTCCACGGCGACGACCTCGTCAGCATGACCCGCCCGGACGGCCAAGGCGGCGTGCGCTACTACCACTACGATGGCCAGATGTCGACGCGCCAGCTCTCGGACGCGGACGGCTCGATCGTCGACACGTACGACTACGACGCATTCGGCAACCTGGTCGAGTCTAGCGGCACGACGGAGAACGCGTACCGCTATACCGGCGAGCAGGTCGACGCGAATACCGGCTTCTATTACCTGCGAGCGCGGTACTACGACCCGGAGCGGGGTCGCTTCCTGACCCAGGATCCGTTCCCGGGCATCGCGTCCGATCCCTCGACGCTGCACAAGTACCTGTACACCGGCAGCGATCCCGTCAACTATCGCGATCCGTCGGGGCTCATGGCCAACACGACGCTGATCGGGCTCATGGTGACGATCGTGATCGTCGGCGTGCTGGCGGGCATCGCGATCGTCTACACCGCCAGCATGAAGGACCTGGCCGAGGTGATGGCGAACTTCGGTCTGGCCGTCGGCATCCTGATCGGACTCGCGATCGGTCCGGGCACGCAGCCCCTGGCTTTCGCGGCTGCGGCTGTCGGAGTGGTCCACGGGGCTGGACAGGTATTGGCGGACGGTCCGTTGCCCGACGAGGAGGCGCTCCGCGACTCCGCGATAGCGGTCCGCTTCGCGAAGGGATTCTTGCAGGGAGTCTCCCAGTTCATCGCCATGGCCCTGACGGTCGTCGGTGTGGTAGCCACCGGCCTGCCAGCGATCTTTCTGGGAGCGGCCCTCGCCGTGGTGATACAGGTCCTCCAGGATGTACTCGGCGCCTTGCTGGGTGGAACCGACAGCACGGGCGCGCTCGTGGTCAACGCTCTTGTCAATGGCCTGGCCGGCGCCCTGGCCGGCGCGCTCGGCGTCAACATGTCATTGGCGAAATCGTTCATTCGGCTCTTGACCGACGGGCTTCGCGACGGACTCATCGGTAGCGGCATCAGTCTCGCCTTCGGCTACATCAAGGACCGCATCCGCGCCTTCCTGGCCGCCACCTAGAGATTCAGCACCAGAGAGCCACCTCTCGAGATGATCCGATCGGCCGTCACGCGCACCGTGTTCGTCGCCGCGACGCTCGTCTTTCTCGCGCCGACCGGTCTCGCGAGCCAAGACCTCGTCGCTACCGCGGAGCCGCAGCCCGTACCGCGGCGTGTCCTCGCGTTCTACTATACGTGGTACGGTACGCCGGGCGGCCCGCGCGGTGGCTGGGCGCACTGGCCCGAGGGCGGCCACGATCCCGATCGTCGAGACGAGCGTGGCTGGCGCGACCTCGGCGCGGCGCAGCATCCGATCGACGGACCGTACGACAGCCACGACCGCACCGTCATTCGCCGGCACGCAGAGGAGGCCGTCGCGTGCGGCCTCGACGGTTGGATCTCGACCTGGTGGGGGCAACGCGACGTGAGCGATCGCGCGCTGCAGCTCGTTCTCGACGAGCTTCGCGCGATGGAGTCGCCGCTCGTCGTCACGGCGTACTTCGAGACGACCGGCCGCAGCCGGGCGCGGGCGGTGGCGGACCTGTCGTATATCGTCGAGAGGTACGGGGAGCACCCGAACTTCCTGCGCCACGACGGCAAGCCGGTCGTGTTCGTCTACGGTCGTGCCATGAAAGAGCTCTCGCCCGGCGATTGGCGGCAGGTCGTCACGGAACTGCGAGCACGGCGCCCGTGTGTGCTGATCGCAGACTCGGAAGAAGCCGACCTCGTGGGGCTCTTCGGAGGCGGGCACAACTACAATCCCGTGTCGCTCGCCCTGGGCGGGCTGGACATGGCGAAGTACTACGATCGCTTCGCGAGCATGTGTCGCGCGCAGAATGCGATCTCGACGGTGACGGTTCTCCCTGGATACGACGACACGCAGGTGCGCACGCCGGGCATGGCGCTCGAGCGGCGCGGCGGTCGAACGTACCGGGACCTGTGGCGCTTCGCGCGCGCGGCGGCGCCGGATTGGGTGTTGATCACGAGCTACAACGAGTGGCACGAGGGCAGCGAGGTCGAGCCGAGCCGCGAGCACGGGACGTACTACCACGAAGCCACGCGACGCAATGCCCTGAGGTTTCACGCGCCCGGCTGCGGCGTCTTCGACGACCCGCAGGCGGACCTCGGCGGCTGGCGCGTTGCGGTCGACACCGCGGAGTCGAAGGCGGACGTCGTCGTCACGGCGCACCGCTCCCTGCCGTGCGGACTCGTCGCCAACTTGAGCGGCGTGAGCGTGCCGATGCGAATCGGCGGAGCGGAACGCGTCGTCGTCAGCGTCGAACCGACGGACGACGCGGCGACGGCGCGGGTCGCGCGCGCTGCCGTCGTCACGTCAGCGGCCGGGCCGACGACATCGATCGTCTTGCGCGACGACGAGGAGCTTCACGTGTGGGGACGGGCATCGCTCGAGCGGCATCTCTCGCGCGGCGGCTACCGCGGCGGCGACGAGCTGCGCGATGCGCTGCGTCGAAACGTCATGCTGCTCCTCGGTTCTCCCCGCCTCGACGGCGATGGTCGCGATCGAAGCCTCGTTGCGGCGCCGGGGATGTCGATCCCGCTCGCCGCGCGCACGCTGTCGCTCGGCACAGGAGCTCTCCGAGAGAGGCGCGGCGCCGCGGTCAAGACGAGCGGCGACGGGCGGATCGCGCTGCGCGACGGTCAGCTCGTGATCGGCGGTGACACGTCGCCGGGCGAGTACACGATCGGCGTCGGGATCGAGTTTCCCTCACAAAAGCCCACTCCACCCGATTCTGCGGCCGGCCTCGAGACGAGATTGCGAGTCTCCGTGATCGAACCGTTCGAGCTCGTCACCTCCTGCAGCGGTGGCGAGCTGCGCGCACGAGCCATCCCACGATTGGCGTGGACGCCCGGCCAGACTCGGTGGGTCCTGCGAAGTCAGGGCGCCGGACGTCCGGTGCGCGCTGTCGACGCCGCGTCGGCGAGCGGGCTCGAAGCGACGAGGTCGATGCCGGCGGCTCTGGGACTCGCGAACGGCTCCGCGCTGGGGACCATCGGCCTGGCGTACGAGTGGCCGACTGCGAGGGTCGTGCGGTCGCTCGCCCTCCGCGCTCGGGTCGATCT
>CAYMRB010000437.1:0-8444 GCA_964392615.1 uncultured Planctomycetia bacterium
CCAGCCCAGCCCAGCGACACCGGGGCTCTCCTCGCTGCACTTCGTGAACAGCTGCATGCCGAGGCAGATGCCGAGTACCGGCGTCGAGCCACCGATGACCTTCTCGTCGAGCACGTCGAGCAGCCCGAGCTGCTCGAGCTGGTTCATGCCGGCTCCGAAGGCACCGACGCCCGACAGGATGATCTTCTCCGCAGCGCGGATCCGATCGTGGTCGCGCGAGATCTCCGCCGCGAATCCGAGTCGCTTCAGCATGTTCCGGATCGACCCGAAGTTGCCCATGCCGTTGTCGACGATGACGATCATCGGCCTCCTCCTCCAGTGCACACGGCCGCTTCTCTCCCTCGCTGATCCGGTACGCGGCAATCACTCCGAGAATGCCAGGTCGCGAATCGCCCGCGCGACAGCTTCGAAGCTGCGATGCTCCCGCACGTACTCGCGAGCCGACTCCAGCGGACACGGCGGCGGCCGCTCGAGGACCCTCCGGAACGCGGCGGCCCAATCCGCGACCGAGTCCGGCGTCGCCAGCGCGCCGATCCCGTGCTCCTCGAGAAACGCGAGGTCGCCGCATCGCGATCCGATCACGAAGCGGCCGCACGCGAGGTACTCGAAGAGCTTCATCGCAGACGTCCCTTTGAACCGGAGGGACTCACCCGTCGTCGGCAGGATCATCACATCGCAACAGGATATCGCGGCCGGGACGCGCTCGGGCGCACATCTTCCCGCCCACCGGATCCGAGCGTCGATACCGAGCTCGGCGGCAAGATCCTTCAGCGCGCCGGCGTTGGGGCCGTCTCCGACGACGAGGAGCTCGAAGTCCCCCGCCTCCTCGTTGTGCAGGCGCTCCAGCGCGCGCAGCACGACATCCATGCCGTAGTCATCGGACAAGGCGCCGGTGTAGCCGATGACGAGCCCGCGGCCTTCGACGCCCCAAGCGGCCCGGTCGGGCTCCACGGGGCGGAACACCTCGACGTCGACGCCGTTCGGAACGACGCGAACCTTGTCGCCGACCTCACCGAGACGCGCTGCGATCCACGCGGCGATCCGCTCGGTGACGACCAGGATCCTCCGTGCGGTGCGACATGTGAGGGCGAACCAGCCGTCGATGATCCAACTCGCGACGATCCCGGTGCCACGGTGTCGGTTGCGACGATCGATCGGTCCGGTGCGAATCGTCAGCGGAACGCGCAGGATCGCCGCTGCGACGGTCGGCGCGATCATGGTCTCGTGATACCGCGCGTACACCGCTATCCGGCTCGCACGCGCGGTGCGCGCGCGCCGCACGATGGCCCAGAAGAGCCGCCACTGGTACAGCGCGAAGCCCAGCGGACTCCGACTGCGCAGCGGAAGCCGGCAGATCCGGGGTTCCGACGACGCTGTCGCATCGGAGGCATTGCCTGTGGTCAACACCGCGACCTCGTCGACCGAGTCGTCCCCACTGGATCCCGCGATGAGCGCGCGCACCACACCGCGCTCGAACGCTGCCTGGCCGGTCTCCTCGGCGAGGTCGATCTGGTTCACGTAGATCAGAAACCGTTCTGTCATGACCGACCGGGAGGTCACCGCTGATGGTCTATCGCGTCGCGGCGCAGTGTGGCGCAGCCCCTTGGCGGTTGCAAGGCCCTGCCACAGGAAACGCTGAGCTCCACTTGATCGCGGTCGTATTGCCCCCGGCCCTCGAAGCCTGCTATCGTGTGCGGTGTTGTTCGCGCACGCGGTCCAGCCATGCAGGAGCCATGATCGTCGAGTTCACCGGGCCGACTGGAGCGGGAAAGTCGACGCTGTGCGCGGCGGTCATATCGAAGCTGCGCGACGCTGAGGTTCCCGTACTCTGTTGCCACGCCGCGCACTTCACGATCTGTGGCCGGGTGCTTGGCAGCATCCGCTCGCCGACGCTGCAGAATCTGAGCCTCGATCTGAAGGCTCTCACCCGTCTGCCCCGCATCCTGCGCCACCACGGCCCCTTCCTGGCGTTCTGCCGGCGCGCGGCGCGAGAGTACGCGCACTCGCTCCCGTACGCTGCGAACGCCGTTCGAAGCGTCCTGCGAAAGCTGGGAACGCTCGAGATCGCACGCGACGCCATACGACAACGACGGGCCGCAATCGTCGTCGTGGACGAAGGCACTCTCCATTGCGCACACAACGTTCTGGTCAGCCCGCTGCGCCCGCCGACGGACGATGACGTCCGGAGGTTCGCCGAGCTCGTGCCGCTCGCCGATCGTAGCTTCTGCGTGCAAGCGCGCGCAGCGACGCTGAAAGCCCGGGTCGCCGCGCGGGCAGACCCTCCCATGCGAGCGGACGCAGCAGCTCTGGATCGCTTCGTGGCCCACGCGCACGAGACGTTTCGCGTCCTGACAACGCACGCCCGGATTCGCGAGAGGACCCTCCTGGTAGATGACCTCGATGACGACGACGCGCTCGACCGACACGCAACACACATCGCCGGACTCCTCGCCGAAGACTCCGGTCGTTCCCTCGATCCGGCGCCTCTTCGAGACGCTTGACGGCAGCGGGATTCGCTGGGCCCACTGGAAGAGCAACCAGGCTCTCGACCGCGTCCTCTCGGGCGACACGGACATCGATCTCCTCGTCGATCGGCGTCACGTCGGATCGTTCGAAGCCGTACTCGGCACAGCCGGGTTCAAGCGCGGCGAACGCGCGCCGTGGGAGGACGAGCCGGCCGTGTTCCACTTCTTCGGCCTCGACGAGGATGGCGGCCGGCTGATTCACGTCCACGTCTACTACCGCGTCTTCACCGGCGGCAGCCTCCTGAAGAACTTCCACCTTCCCGTCGAGGAGATGCTCCTCGCGAACCTGCGCCGCCTCGACGGCGTGTCGGTGCCGACCCCGTCCGCGGACTATCTCGTGTTCGTGCTGCGCAAGATGGTCGAACACGGCAATCTCGCGGAGCTCCTCCTGTTGCGCCGTGAGGGTGACGGCGTGAGCCACGAAATCGAGTGGCTCGCGGCTCAAGCAGACCGTGACGAGATGGACGCCCTTCTCGCGCGGTGGCTCCCGTCGGTCGACCGCAACCTCTTTCGGGATTGCGAGCGCGCACTGCGCGAGTCTACGTCGCTCATTGGCCGCATCCGCCTCGGCAAGCGCCTTCGGGCCGCTCTGCGAGGTTGCAGTCGTTTCGGCGCGCTGCGCGCAACGGTCGTCTCCTACGGTCGTTTCGCGCGCAAGCTGCTGCGCCGCGTCGTCGGCGGGAGATCGCGTCAACGGCTCGCTGCCGGCGGCTCGGTCGTCGCGATCGTCGGACCGGAGGCCACCGGCAAGACCACCACCCACCGCGAGCTGCGCGCGTGGCTCGGCGAGCACTTCGCCGTCGACAGCGTCCACGCAGGCCGGCCTCCGCACACGTTGCTGACGCTGGCGCCCGGACTCCTGCTCCCCGCGCTGCGGAGGTTGCTGCCTCGGTGCCGGAGCTCGTCCGTCGAGGCCAGCATCCAGACCCAACCAAGCGCTCCGGACCCGTCGTCCTCGCAGCCCGTCACCGGCCTGCGCCTCATGCTCTTCGCGCTCCGCTCGGCCCTCCTCGCGCGCGAACGCGCCGCGCTGCTTCTGCGCGCGCATCGGCGTGCCGCCACCGGCTCGATCGTCATCGCGGACCGCTACCCGACGCGTCTCGTCGGCGCGATGGATAGCCCGCAGGTGCTGCCCGAGCTGCTGCCGACCTCACGGTGGTCGATCGCGAGATTCTTCGGACGACAGGAAGCGGCCCTCTACGCCCGCATACCGCCGCCGGACGTCGTGAGCCGGCTGACCGTGCCCGTCGCGGGCGCCGGCGAGCTAAACGCGACCCGCCTGAAGAAGGGCAATGAGGACGAGGCGTATGTCCGCCGCCGCCACGCGATCGCCGCGAGCCTGCAATACGACACGCCGCACCACTTCGAGATCGACACGAACCGTTCGCTCGACGCGACACTGAGAGAGATCAAGACGCTCCTGTGGAGCTCCCTTTGACACAGGCCCAAGATTCTCCTCCGCACTTTACAAGCCCATTGAGTGAATCTACAATCCGACCATAGAAAAAGCCCCCGGTCTATTGCCTCCAATCGACGAGCGGGCTCTCTCTATGTTGACCTTGGGAACTGAAGGACATATTCGACAATGAGTACCAACGAGAGTTTCATGCGGAGAGCCGGGAAGGCGATCTACAGGGCGATCGGGAGCATGAGAGATGTCGAATACAAGACCGTCCTGAAGTTCTTCAAGGAGTGTGACCGCGTCCTCGACGTCGGCTGTGGCACTGGCGGATTCATCGAGCTGCTCGCCGCCGACGGCAAGCCCGACTCGGCCGGTGTTGATCTCAACCCGGAGAATGTCGAGATATGCCTCGAGCAAGGCTTGGACGTGAAGGTCGGGAATGCTCTCGATCTTCCATACGAGTCGAACAGCTTCGACGGCGCGTACTGTTCACACGTCATCCATGTTTTTGACTCTTCGCAGGCCGTCACGCTCATCAAGGAGCTGAGCCGCGTGGTGCGCCCAGGCGGGATTATCGCCATTACGACGGTCCCGATGTACCAGAGGTTCTTCTGGGGTTCTGCGGACGTGCGGCCCTATCCGCCGGCGGCTCTTCGCGGGCTGTTCGCGAAACCCAAGGCGAAGAGCCACAGCGCGCCGACGATATGGGGGCTCCCGCCCCTCGAGGAGGAGGGCATCTGGCTCCGCAGGCCGCCCTTGTTCTACCTGAACTTCCAGGGGAGCAGTAGAGCACAGGAAGTCTGCTACTTCCTGAATCGACTGCAGTACTTCCTCTTCCTGAGGAGGTACTGGACGTTCAACGGATACACGATGAGCCTGCGGAATCTGAAGCTGGAGGGCAGCCCAGCAAAGGAAGCGGAGAATCTTGAGTCAGGCGACTGAGACACGCTGGAAGAGGTGGGTGGATAGATTCTCTCCGGAGGGCTCCTTTCTCAATAATGTCCTCACCCTTCTCGCCGGTACTATCCTCGCACAGATAATCACCGTTTCTGTCTCGCCCATCCTGACGCGGCTCTACACTCCGGAGGATTTCGGGGTCTTCGCGCTCTATACCTCCATCGCGTCGATTCTCGTCATTTTCGGGACCTGTCGCTACGAGCTGGCGATTGTCTTGCCCGAGGAGGACGGCGAGGCGAGAGATCTTGCACGGCTCTGCATATTGCTGTCGCTGCTCGTCGCGGTCGTCTCCGTCCTGGTCATGGCCGCTTTTTGCGCCCGGCTGGCGGCGTTTTTCGAACGACCCGAGATCGAGCCCTTCCTCCTCCTGGCGCCTTGCACGGTGATCTTCACCTGCGCCTATCAGACCCTGAGCTATTGGTCAAACCGCAGGCGGCACTATGGTGATATCGCCGTGAGTGCAGCCATGCAGTCTGCCGGGTCTTCGGCTGTGAATATCTTCCTCGGCCTGGCGAAGCTGCTTCAGTGCGGTCTGATCGTCGGAGCCGTGGCCGGGCAGTTGGTGGCGGTTCTCGTGCTGGGAAGAAGGATCGTCAGAAGGCGGGAGCTTGGACTCCTCGAGTCCCTGGAGTGGAAGGCGCTATGGCGGGTCGCCTCGCGTCACCGGAAGTTCCCCAAGTTCAACATGCCGTACAGCTTGGTCGTCGTCGCCTCACAGAGGTACTTCATCTATGTGCTGATCGCCTTCGGATTCCTGAGAGAGGTCGGCTTCTTCGTCTTCTGCCGGGCAATCCTCTTTCTCCCGGTCGGCCTATTGGCCCAGTCCTTGGGGCGCGTGTTCTTCAAGGAAGCCGCAGAGCACATCGGCACGCCGCGTATCGAGAGCCTCGTCGGCGGCCTGATGGACAGAGCGAAGGTACTCTGCACCCCGGCGCTGATCTTCTTCGTGTTCTGGGCGCCCGACATGTTCTCCGTGGCGTTCGGCGCTGATTGGAGAGAGGCGGGGATATACGCCGCCATGTTTGCCCCGGCGGCCTATTGCCTGCTGTACACGAGCTGGACCGAGAGGATGTTCGAGGTGACCGGCACCCAGAAGGTGGCGCTTCTCATTCAGCTCGGTTCAGATGTATCTACTGCTATACTGATAGCCGTGATGTTGTACCTCGGAGCCCGGCCGAGCCACTGCGTGCTGGCATATTCGATAGCTGCCTGCATCTATCACGGGGTTCACATGTACTACATCTTCCGCGTCGGGAAGATCCCGCTGAAGAACCTCGCGGTGCTGGTGCGGGGAATCGCGTTGCGCGTCCTGCTCTTCGTGGCGTTGCTCTCGTCGGTCTCGAGCCTGTTCTCGGACCTGCTGGTGCAGTTCATTCTGGGCGTCGTTCTTCTGGGCGCGTACTACTTCTACTCGATCAGGCGAGACCCTTCGGTTCTCGGCGCCTGACTCGCCTTCGCCCGTCTTCGCGTCGGCCGGGACCGGCTCGCGCCGCCCTTCCGCGCCTCGCTCAATCCTCGGCGGTCGCCGCCGCCACCGCGTCTTTGCGCGGCCCCTCGAGCGTGAACACGACCTGCCACGCCTGCCAGCGCAGGCCGGGAACGCGCAGCGCGAGCCCATCGAGCGCCTCGAGCGCCGACAGGATCACTCCGAAGCCCGGCAGCTTGCGGAACGGCACCCCGAGAAGCGTGAACAGGTGGAAGAAGTGCGGCTCGACCCGCTCGAAGTACTTCTCCGCCAGTTGGATCTGCGGCTTCTTCAGAATGTGCTGCACCTCCCACGGGGTGCGCAGGTGGGGCGTCATCTTGCGGTACAGGTGGATGACCGGATTGTGCGCCAACGCCTCGTTGCAGATCACCTTGCCGCCGGGCCGCACGATGCGCGCCAACTCGGCGTAGGTCTTCTCGAGGTCGACATGGTGCAAGGAGCCGTACTCCGTGACGACATCGAATGAATCGTCCTCGAAGTCGGTGGCCTCGGCATCGCCGATCGCGTACTCGGTGCGGTCGGCCACGCCCTCGCTTTCGGCGAGCTTGCGGCAGTTGTCGATGGACACGTCAGAGATGTCGAGCCCGACGACCCGTTCGGCGCCCATCTGTGCGATCAGCACGCCGTCCTGCCCATTGCCGCAGCAGAAGTCGAGCACGGTCTTCCCAGGACAGTTCGCCTCGAACCAGTCGAGCACGAACTTGCGGCTCGCGCGCTCGACCGAGTAGTACTTCATGTTCGCCCACAACCGGTTGTTCTTGATCGTGGACTCCATCTCGGGAGACCAGCGCGTGTCAGCGACGTGGGCGTCGTCGGTCACCTCGCGCAGCTTGTTGTGGAACTCCCGTTCCTCGATCTTCCGCGCTTCCAATTCCATTCTGTGCCGCAAGCTCCTCTGGAGAAACCGGCCCCCTGGCGCACTTCTCTTCACTCCGTACGGATACCGTAGAGGTTTTCGATCACGCTGGCAACCACCAGCCGCTCGTCGAAGACCTCCTCGGCCAGACGACGCGACCGCGAGCCGAACTCCCGCCGACACGATTCGTCGTCCATCAGGACCGCGAGCTTGTCAGCCAGAGCGGCGCTATCGCGCACCGGGACGAGGAAGCCGTTCTCTCCGTCCCGGACGACCTCGCGACAGCCGACGCTGTCGCAGGTCAGTATCGGCTTCGACATCGCGAGTCCTTCCAGGAGCGTCCGCGGCACTCCCTCGCGGTAATACGACGCCAGGACGACGACGCTCGCCATCGCGGTGAAAGTCTTGACGTCCTCCCGGAACGTGTCGACCACGACGAGGCGGTCGTGGCGATTGCGCTCGATGTACTCCGGCGGCACCTCCTCGTCGCTGTCCGGGTCGCGGGGACAGAGCATGACGAAGACCCAGCCGGGATACCGCTCGGTGAGCTCTTGGGACGCCTCGATGAACTCCCGCACGCCCTTGCTCCACACGAGCCGCGCGGCCACGGTCAGCACCACGGGCGCGTCGGGCGCTATGCCGAGTTCGCGACGCAATGCCGCGATGCGCTCCTGCGGCACGACGTCCGGCGCGTATTCGCCGAGGTTGATGCCGCCCGACCGGATCACCACGCCTTTCTCAGGCGGAATCAGGCGCTTCTCGACGAAGTACTCGTAGTCGTCCGGGTTCTGGAACCACGTGCGATCGCTCACTCGCATCGCCAACCGGTAGAGCGGCATCACGAGTCGACGCAGCATCCGCCCCTTGAGATTCGGCCGCTCCTTGAACACGAAGCCGAGACCGGAGACCAGACACACGATCCGCGGGATGCGCGCCGCTCGAGCCGCGAGGCTGCCGAAGATGTTCGGCTTCACCGTCATGTTGTGCACGAGGTCGAAGCGTTCACGCCGGAACACGCGCATGAGGCGCCACAGGAGAAGCAGGTCCGCAACAGGATCGACGAAGCGCGCCATGGGCACCTGGAGGCACCGCGCACCGAGGCTCTCGAGCCGCTCGCGGTAGTCCCCGGGCGGAACGACGACGGTCACGTCGTGCCCGGCGGCAACGAGGCGGCGGATCAGATCACCCCGGAAGTGCCACATCGAGAAGGCATCGTTG
>CAYMRB010000438.1:0-8423 GCA_964392615.1 uncultured Planctomycetia bacterium
GTTGGAGAGGGCGGTTACCGTCACGACGACCGTGCGAGTCGTCGATCGCCCGACGTTCGTCGCGTACGATCACACGGACACGACGACGGCGCAGAGCGCGCCGCAGCCGGTCAGCAGCGGGGCGTACCTGGACAATCCGAACGGCGAGCGGATTCGCAACAATCGTCTGTACAACTTCCTGGTCGGGCAGTCGACCGGGGAATTCGAGGACGCGGTCGAGCTGTACGGCGTCGACACGTTCACGGTGTACGACTCGACAGGCCAGGGTGCGAAGAACGTCACGTTGACCATAGACTTCGTTTTCAACGAGGCGTGTTATCGCAGCGACTTCGGCTACATCGTCGTCGATCCCGAGGCACCACCGGAGTCGGCGTGGGAGGCCCTCCGGTACCTGCCCGCCGCGCAGGTCCTGTTCAACTCCGGCCCGCTGATCGCGCAGCACGGATGTAGCGTTGGCTCGATTCCCCCCGGCAGCCAGACCTTCCAGGTCGACGTGCCGACCGGTTCGGTGGTCGCGTTTTTCATCCTGCCGAACCGCACGTTGAGCCAGTACAAGGCCAGCCCGTGGCGAGGCAAGGCGCCGCTGTTCACGATGCCGAATCTCAATCCGGGCAAATTCGATCAGTGTCTGACGTTCCGGAGCGTCGCAGGCAGAACGGAAACCGGGGCGAGTCTCGACGTGGTGACGCCGGGATCGCTGGTCGTCTTCGCGTTCGAAGACATTCAGATCGCAGGACGTCGGTCGGATCAAGACTTCGACGACGTCGTGTTCACGGTACGTAGCGATATCGTCGGTAGGATCGACGGGCTCGAGTGCGATTGATGGCGGAGACCGGGGACGCGCGATAGCGCGCTCGAGGCAAGACGAGAGGGGTGATACGCCGTGGAAGCGGTTCTTCTGGGCATGCTCGTGGGAGGGGCTGTGGCGGCCTGGCTGGTCCACATCAGCCAGCGGATCGACCGTCTCGAGCGATCACGCGGCGACGCTGCCGATCCCGAGTCGGGCCAGAGGCCCCGGCACGACGTTCGGACCCGCGGGAAAGCCCCGGACGTGGCGCGGGGAGCGGCGCTGATCCAGGCTACGGAGGAGCTCGTCGACGAGGCGAGGAGAAGTGAGGGCGACTCGTCGGTACGCGACTCCGAGGAGATCCTCGCGCAGCTTTCCGAGCACTCACCGACCGCCTGCGCCGTTCTGGATCACGACCTGCACTACGTGTTCGCGACCGCGCGATGGCGTGATCTCCACGAGATCGCCGGCAGTCCGATCGGTAGCCGGTGGGACGAAGTCGGCTCGGACCATGAGGAGTTCTGGCGCGACGTGTACGGTCAGGCGCTCACCGGCGTATCGCGCGAAGGGGAGCGCATGCTGGCCGGAACGACCGGGCGGCCGGAGTGCGTCCGTTGGCGCTGCATGCCGTGGCGTGAGGGGGACGGGCACCTTCACGGCGTCGTGGTGTTCGCGGACGTCGTGACGGATCAACGCGAGGCGGAGGAGGAGATTCGCGAGAGTCGCGAACGCTTCCGGAGCGCGTTCGAGTCGGCCGCGATCGGCATGGCGCTCGTCGGGAAGGACGGCCGCTGGCTGCGCGTCAACCAGTCGTTGTGCAACATTCTCGGGTACACGCGTGAGGAGCTGCTCGCGACCACGTTCCACGCGTTGACGCATCCGGACGATCTGTACAGCGGCTGCAGCTATCTGCGCCAGGTCCTGGCGGGCGAGATGCGCAACTGCCAGATCGAGAAGCGGTACTACCACAAGCAAGGGCACATCGTCTGGGTGCAGCTCAGCATCTCCCAGGTGCGCGATCCGGAGGGCCGCCCCGCCTACCTGATCTTCCAGGTTCAGGACATCACCGATCGCAACCGCCACCAGGATGAGCTCGAGCGAGCCAAGGAGAGCGCCGAGGCCGCGAACCGCGCCAAGAGCCAATTCCTCGCCAACGTCAGTCACGAGATTCGCACGCCGATCCACGGTGTCATCGGCATGACGGACCTCGCGTTGGACACCGAGCTGGACGACGAACAGCGGAAGTACCTCGACATCGTCAAGTCGTCGGGGCAATCGCTATTGGCGATCATCAACGACATCCTGGATTTCTCGAAGATCGAGGCCGGCAAGCTCGACCTGTCCGAGATCGACTTCAGCCTGCGCGGTTGTGTTCGATCGACGGTCGCGAGCTTCTCGTTTCTCGCGAAGCACAAGGGCTTGACGCTTCGCAACCGCGTGTGCCCGAGTGTGCCGGACGCGCTCGTGGGAGATCCGGGGCGGATCCGCCAGATCCTCGTAAACCTGATCGGCAATGCGATTCGCTTCACGGAGGACGGCGAGGTCGTGGTCGAGGTCGGCGTCGAAGCCCGCGACGCGCCGGGCGTCTCCCTGCACATCGTCGTTAGGGATACGGGGGTCGGGGTGTCTCCCGACAAGCGCGAGTCGATCTTCGAGGCCTTCCAGCAAGTCGATGGATCGACGACGCGGAAGCACGGAGGCACGGGGCTGGGCTTGACGATCTGCCGTCAGCTGGCGGAGCTGATGGGGGGGAGAATCTGGCTCGAAAGCGATGTCGGCGAAGGCAGCGAGTTCCACGTCGAGATCCGGCTTCGCGAGCAGGACTCGGTCGGGTTGACGCGCACACACCAGGAGAACCAGAGGGTCGACGGCCTGCCGGTTCTCGTCGCAGGCGAACCGCAGCAGTCCCAACGCATCGTCGACTTGCTCGGCGGCTTGGAGATGCGTGTCGAGGTCGTGAGCGACGCCGATGCGGCGGAAGAAGCCGTTCGCGCCAGCGTCGAGCGTCA
This sequence comes from uncultured Planctomycetia bacterium, assembly GCA_964392615.1. Classification (GTDB taxonomy): domain Bacteria; phylum Planctomycetota; class UBA8108; order UBA8108; family UBA8108; genus CAYMRB01. Next base: position 2,797 of record CAYMRB010000438.1, read on the forward strand.
CGATCCGTTCGTCGTGGTGCTGTGCGAGAGCGGCCCGGACCTCGACGGGTTCGAGCTGGCGGAGCGACTTCGCCGGGACGTGCAGTACGACGGTGCGCTGATCCTCGCGGCCCGGCGGGGCGAGCGAGGCGACGCGGATCGTTGTCGCGATCTCGACCTGGCCGCGTATCTGACGCATCCGGTCGAGTCGAACGATCTGCTCGAGGCGTTCGAAGCGGTCGTGGCTTGTGATCGTTCATCGGCCGCGACGAGAGGCTCCGATCAGGGGAGCGCGTTGATCACGAGGCACTCGCTGCGAGAGAGTCGCGACGCGCTCAAGGTGCTCGTCGCAGAGGACAGCCCGCTGTGTCAGGAGCTCGCGCGATGCGTCCTGGTCAAGTGGGGCTGCTCGGTGACGATCGTCGAGAACGGGGCGCGCGCCGTGGAGCTAGTGCGAGGCAGGCCGTTCGACCTCGTCCTGATGGACATGCAGATGCCCGTGATGGGCGGCGTCGACGCGATCCGCGAGATTCGGCGTGACGAGACGAACGGCGGCGGGCACGTGCCCATTCTGGCCATGACGGCGAACGCGTTGCGCGAGGACTTGGACGCGTGCATGGAAGCCGGGGCCGACGACACCGTCACCAAGCCGGTGTCGCCCGAGGCGCTGCACGAGAAGATCGAGGCGCTGGTTTCGAAGGCGGAGAAGGACGACGACGCTGCGCTGCCGGTCGATCTCGACGTCGTCCGCAGTACGTTCGGCGGGCAGGTCAGCGATCTCGCACCTCGCCTCACGGCCGTCGTTCTCGACCAGCAGCCGGAGCAGCTGCGCCTGCTGCGGGTAGCGGTGGAAACAGGCGAGCGCGCAGAGGCCCGGCGGCTCGCACACAGCGTGAAGAGCTCTTTCGCTCAGTTCGGTGCGCACGAGGCGCGGCGCCTGGCGTTGGAACTCGAGACGGTGGCTGCCGAGGGGCGCGAGCTTCGGATCGACCTTCTGGAGGCGCTGGAGGAGGAAGCGACGAGGTTTCGCGATTTCATCGCGCAGCCGGGCTGGCTCGGAGAGCTCGCGGAGGAGGTCTCCGAAGCGACCTGATGAGTGGCGGCGGGGGCCGCGGGTAGAGGATCATGGCGGGAGTAGTCGGCGAGGTCGAGAGAACCGCGACACGCGGGACGAGTGAGGTCATCGACGACCGGTATCGGGTCGTGCGGCGCCTCGGTCGCGGCGGTATGGGTACGGTGTACCTCGTCGAGGACCTGTTCGCGCCGGGTCGTGAGGTCGCCCTCAAGCGCGTTCGCCAAGACCGGCTGGACGCGAAGACGCTGACGATTCTCGTCAACGAGTTCGGATCTCTCGCGGGGCTCCGGCACCCGAATTTGGCGCGAGTGTGGGACTTCGGCGTCGACCACGCGACGGACGACGTCTACTTCACGGTCGAGTACGTCGACGGCCCGCATTGGCTCAAGGTGGCGCGGCGCCTCGATCTGAGCCGCGGCGATGACCTTCGAGTCCTGCTCGGCCTCGTCGTGCAGGTGCTGCGAGGGCTGGGCTTCGTTCACGACCGGGGCTTGGTGCACGCCGACATCAAACCGGAGAACATTCTGATCAGCGGCCTCAAGGCGACCGGCAATGCCAAGAAGGCGCCCACGGCGAAGCTGATCGACTTCGGGCTCACGAAGCGCGAGAAGGCGTTCGGCGGCAAGAAGATCGTCGGGACGACGTACTACATCGCGCCGGAGACGATTCGTGGCGCGCGCATCGACCGGCGTGCCGATCTCTACTCGCTCGGTGTGGTTCTGTATCACCTGACGACGGGTCAGCTGCCGTTTCGAGGCAAGTCGAATCTGGCCGTCTTCAAGGGACACCTCGAAGAGCGCCCGACCCCGCCGCACGAGGTCGCGACGCACATTCCTCTGCAGCTGAGCGAGATCGTCCTGCGGCTCATGGAGAAGCGGCCGGACGATCGATTCGCGAACACGCTCGAGGTGATCCAGGAGATCAATCGGGAGTTCGGGCAGAACTTCACGCTGGAGACCTCCGAGACCAACGAGGGGCACCTCGAGTGCATCCGGAGGTCGGGCCGCGATGCCGAGCTGACCCGGCTGCGAGCCATGTTCTCGCGGTTGACGCACACCGAGGTGCTCGGTGGCGACGTGGGGAACGATCTCGCCGATCTGTCGACCGGACGCGACGCCGGGCCTGCGCGCAGCGCCGTCTCGGCGACAGTCCCGCCGGGACAGCTCGCGATCGTGCGCGGCGAGCGAGGGCTCGGCAAGCGGCGTCTGATCGAGACGCTCCGGTACCGCATCGAGACACAAGGGGCGAAAGCTCTCGAGGTCGAGTGCGATCCGGAACGTGTCGGATCGATGGTCGGATTCGGGGGCCTCGTCGATCTGCTCGCGCTCTTCGAGGGACGCGAGGCCGGACGTCCGGTGCCGGAGTTCATCGAGCGAGCGCAGCAGCTGGCGAGCTCGGTCGATGAGACGTCGCTGGAGAGCGTGACGGAGGAGCAGTGGGATATCGTCGCGCAGACCGTCGACGGAGTGGTCGAGTCGACGCAGGAGCGCCCGATGCTCCTGCACTTCCACGAATTGCACCTCGCCGGCCCTCTGGTGATCGCCTTCGTCGGCGAGCTGGTCGGCGCGATCGCCAATCGACCGCCGGAGTCCTGCCGCCTTCTGGTCACTGCCTCGACTCTGGACCACGGCGATACGGAAGGCAGCTACCTACAGGAGCTCTACGCGTCCAGCCTCTTCAGGCGATCGATTCTCGATCTCAAGATCGACCGTCTCGATCGCGAGGCCGTGATACGGCACGTGCGGTCGACCTTCGTGCCTTGCGAGTTCCCGGACGACTTCCTGCACAAGGCGTTCGACGAGAGCGACGGCAATCCCGAGATCCTCGTCGACATTCTCGGCTACTTCCTTCGCGAGGGGATGATCCGCCGGTCGACGGTCGGATGGGCCGTGACGGGCGAGTACGAGGGCAAGGCGGCGCCGGGCAAGGTGCGCCGTGAGCTCGAGCGTCGAATTCGCGGCCTGCCTGCGGATGCTCTCCGTCTCGCGATCGCGTTCGCGTACCTGGGCGACGGAGGAGAGCTCGAGGTCGCGGTGAAGCTGGCGGGCACGCCATCGTCGGAAGTCCCCGGCGCGCTGCGGGTACTCAGGCGCGAGAAGCTGATCGAGGAGAAGATCGAAGGCGATCCGAGCAACGAGTTCACGTTCGTGTACTCGAGCGCGAAGCAGATTCTGTACGACCTGCTGCCCGAGAACCAGCGTCCGGCGGTGCACGATCGCGCGGGCGCTCTGTACGAGGAGTACCTCGGCGTCGGAGCTGCGAGAGATCCGGGCCGGTTGGCCTATCACTTCCTGCGTGGGCTCGACAGCGCGAGGGGAATCGAGTACGGCCTCGCAGCGGCGGGAGTTCACGCCAAGGAGTTCCGCCCGCGCCGGGCGATGGAGCTCTATCGTCGGATTCTCGAGAAGGTCGCGTCGACGGACGTCACGTTGCGGGAGAACGTCCGGGAGTCGCTCGCCACGCTGCAATTCCAGGTCGGAGAGTACCGGAGCGTGATCGAGACGCTGGAGCCCGTGTGCCGTCTGGAGGGCGACGGAGAGGCGGCGGAGATCACGCCGCGAGTGTCGAACGTCCAGATGGCGCAGGCGCTCGCGTTTCTCGGCCGGTTCGAGGACGCCGCCTCGCACCTGCGGCACTTGGTGAGCGGTGCGCACGTCCAGAAGCAGCCGGAGATCATGGCCCGAGCGTTCCTCGCCTGCGCGGAGCTCCACGCGTCCAAGGGCAACGCGGTCGAGAGCCTGCGGTGTTGCGATCGGGTCCTCGGCATCGAAGGAGAGCCGCGCAGCCGTGCCACTCTGGGCCGCCTGCACATGCTCCTTGCAGAAAACCACTATCGCCTCGACACCCCGACCATGGCGGCCAAGTACTGTCAGGACGCTCTCCGCGTCACGGACGGTGAGGACGGCGTCGCCGCACCGGACGCCAACCTGTACTGCCTCGGCAAGTACTACAAGTACAAGGGCAAGCTCGAGAAGGCCGTTCAACAGCTCGAGCTCTGCTGCCAGATCAACCGCAAGGCGGGCGTCGCGGAACGCCAGGCGGACTGCCTGCTGGAGATCGGGAACATCTACCGTCTTCTCGAGCGTCCTCGCGATGCGCTGGGGCCGCTCGAGGAAGCGTGCGCGCTCTACCGGCGCGGCAATAACGTGCCGTATCTTGCCGAGGCGCGGTGCTCGCTCGGCGAGACGCACCGGTTGCTCGGGGAGTGCGACGACGCGATGCCGCTGCTCGAGGACGCGCTCGATTCGGCCGCCAAGCTGGGCAACCGCGAGGCGGAGATCCGCGCGCTCTTGTCGTATGCGGAGCTCCACCTGGACAGAGGTGCTGTCGAAGCGGCCGAGCGCTATCTCGGCGAGATCGAGGCGCTGGACGCGCGCGACACGACGTCGGCCACGCTGAAGTCGATGGAGCTGCGGTTCTCGCTGGCGCTACGACGCGGGCGGGTCGGCGACGCCTTGGGTTTCGCGAACAAGGGGCTGGAGGTTTGCCGGCAAGGCGAGAACAGAACGCTCTCGACGCGGCTTCTCACGGAGCGAGCCGTGCTCCATTGTCGACTGGGCAGTCGCGTCGACGCGCGTCGCGGTATGGTGCAGCTTCTCGATATCGCGCAGGCGCACGATTTTCCCCTCGCGGAGGGCCGTGCGCGCATGCTCGAGGGAATCGTCCAAACGGCGGAGGGCAATGCGTCCAGAGCGGACAAGGCGTTCCAATCGGCGTTGGACATCTTCACGCAGCTCACGAGCGAGCGGGACCTGGTCGAGCTTCACTCGCACCACGGCCTGTTGTGCTTGAAGACCGGACGTCACGAAGAGACGTACCTGCACCTCGAGGAGGGCGGCTACCTCGCGAAGAAGCTCAATCTCGAGTACACGAAGACGCGTTACCAGTTCGCGCTCGGGCTGCTCGAGCTGGCGATACCCGAGGGTGAGCTCGGGCGAGCCGAAGAGCGCTTCCTGTTCGCGGTGAACCTGGCGGAGAAGCTGCGTTACATCGAGCTGCAGTGGCAGATCGAGTATCAGCTCGGCAAGCTCTACCAGCTCACCGGGCGAGAGGGGAACGGCGAGACGTTCTTGCAGCGGGCCAAGGCGAACCGCAAGCGCACGCTCGACGGCATCCCGGTGAGTCACCGGCAGGGCTATCTGAAGACGGTGGACGACCCGGATCTCGACGCGTTGTTGGAGACGAAGGTGCGAGAGGGCGAGGCGGAGAGCGCGGAATAGCGAGAGGATCACCGCGCTGCCGCGCGCGCCTCTTCGCTCGCCTCGACCTCTTTCGCGACCGTGGCTCGTGCCGCGTCGACCGTCTTGCGAGCTGCCTCCACGCGTTGGCGCAGCTCGATGGTCTGCGCCGCGCGAGACGCCTGCTCGGCGCGCGCCGTCGCGAGTTGGTCGAGCGTCGCTTGGGCGCGGGTCGCCGCGGCGTCCGCGTTGGCGCAGAGATCGCGCCACTTCCCGGTGGTTTCGTCGATGGCTGCGCTGAGGGCGGCAGTCGCCTTGCGCAGTTCGCCGAGCTTGCCCTTTGCGATCGCCGGCGCGCCTACGGCCTATTTCTGAAGAGCCCACGGCGGAACTCC
>CAYMRB010000439.1:0-8419 GCA_964392615.1 uncultured Planctomycetia bacterium
AGTTTTTATGGTGGTAACGACAGCGAGAACTTCCGGTCGTCGAGCGCGATCGGCGCGATCGCGTTCTCGATCAGATCCGCGTGCACGACCTCGCGCGGCGTCCATCCCGCGCCGAGCTCGATGCGCGCGTCGACGGAGCTCTCGGAGCGATTGCGCACGCGAAGGACGATCGTCCCGTCCTCGTCCTCGGCCTCCTTCATGCCGACAAGGTCGACGACGGCCGGCTCGATCGTCAGCAGTGATCGCATCGCCGGAGCGGTCGGCGCCCCCGTGCCATCGACGACGAGCGCACGCAGCGGCGAGCAGCTCTCGCGCCCGACGCGGTGCGCGGCGGCATCGCTCTGCCCGGCAGCGCCCGGCTCGACAACGTAGCGGAACTCGAAGTCGCCGGCCTGGCTCGCGACGAAGTTCGTGAACCAGTAATTGTTCGACACCCACGAGTAGACGAGCGGCTCGTCGAGCGTCAGCCCCTTCGTCCAGCGGCCGATGTTCAGCCCGCCGAAGTGGACGAGCGGCACATCCAGGGTGACCCACGTCGCCGCGCGGTCGCCGCCGCCGAACCGCACCCAGCGCTGGATCGCGTGCCAGTCGGCCGCGCTGCCGGGAATCTGATCACGCCCGGGCTCCATCACGCCACCGACGACTTCGGCGCGCGGCGCCTCGCCGCCCGCGAACGGAAACGCGATGTAGCCCGCGACCGGATGCGTCGTGCCCGGCAGGCTGACTCGGTTCGCGATGAACACGCTCGGCAGGCCTTGCCACAGCGACACCTCCGTCTCGATGGTGATCGGCCCGTCGGGCGTCGACACCTCCGACTTCATTCGCGCACTGGCGCGCACCGGGCTGGCGATCCCCTGGTCGATCGACGCACCCGGCGTCACGGTGCGCGAGAACGAGTCCTTCTCGTAGTCGACCATGGGCCACAGATGCCAGCGGCCGCGGCCGTGCACGATGCGCTCGTGAACGAACTGGCCGAAACCGTACTCGTGCTCGCGGTCGACGACGTTCTCGCCGCCGGGCAGCGCGCGGATCGACGCGATGCCGCCTCGTTCGCTGTCGAGCTCGACCTCGACGAGGCCATCCGATTTCTGCGCGCGTGGGGGGCGCGGGGGCGGCGCGGGCGCCGGCGCCTTGCCGACGTCGATACGATACGCTCGATAGCCGACGGCCGGCACGGCCCGCGCGATCATCTCGACCTCGCGATAGTTGCGGTGCCCGCTGCCGATTCGATACGGGACCTCGGCCCCGGTGCCCACGTCGACGATGCGGAACGGCGTGTCGTCCTCGACGATGCCGCGGGGCATCTCGACCGCGACGGGCGCGTCGCGCTGCCACGGTAGCGAGTTGAAGACGACGACACCCGCACGGCCGCGCGGCACGGCCGTCGGTGCCCACGTGCGCAGGGCCGCCTCGACGAGCTCGCGCGAACGCCAGCGAGCGCGGTAGGCGTTCGACGACTTCTCCTCCCATTGCGATCGCGTATTGACGCTCATCGGCTGCGAGATGCTCTCGGCGGCGCCGAAGGTGTGCTCGTCGTAGATGCTCGCGAACAGGTAAGCCTGCCGCGCATCGGCGCGGCGGTCGGCGAGGCCCGAACGCGCGGCGCGGGCGAGCGACAGAAACGTGGTCGAGAAGAGCAGGTCCTCCTGCGCCTCGCGGATGACGGCGGCCTCGAGCGGAGCGGAGCCGACGCCGTCGGCCCACCAATCCGGCCAGGCCTTCATCGTCGGCTCGGGAGGTGTCTTCGTCTTCGCCAGAGCGTCGAACCACTCCGAGAGCGTCGCCATGCGCAGCCGCGGCGCGGCGAAGTGCTCGTTCCACTCGCGGACGAGGTCGCTCGCGCGGTGACACGCGGTCGCGTTGTCGGTGAAATAACCGCCCTGCTGGAGCAGCATGATCGAATGCGGATAGCCGCGTTTGCGCAGCAGCTTCAGATAGCCCGGCAGCTTGCCGAGAACGGCCTGAACCGACTCGCGGAAGCCGAGCATGTTCGCGTACAGGTAATGCTCGCCGCGCCATGCGACGACATCGCCGCCGCTCGGTGACTGCCACTGGATCGCGCGCGGCGTCGGGTAGGGCAGCGTCGACCGCGTCTGGTTGATGCCGCCGGCGAGGCCGACGACGCCGATCTCGTCGAGGATCTCCGCGAGCGCCCACGGATAGCCGTTGACGTCGCACTGCATCGCTGTGCGGATCGGAATGCCGAGCTTGCGCAGCCGCCGGACGGGGAGGAAGTTCCGAATCACCGCTTCCTCAGTCGACAGGTCGGTCATGTTCATGCGCATCGCGGTGACGTCGATGCGCCCCTGCCGAACGCGATCCAGGAACGCCGTGACGTCCTCGGCCGGACGCTCGTTGACGTACCGCTCGACAGCCCACGTCGCTTCGCAGGTCCAGCGAAAGCGCGCGTCGTCCGGGTAGTCGTCGGTCAACCGGCACGCGCGAACTGCCTCGTCGATGAACGCGAGCTGATCGATGTTGATGCGGCTCGGATACGCGGTGTAACCGATGTCCGTGTGCGTGTGCTGGACCAGATAGAGCGTCCACGACTCGATCGGTCGCAGCTCGATCTCGGCCGCGCGCGTCCAGCCGGTGCCGATTGCGGCGATCGAAACTCGAGTGGGCGCATCGATCGGCGGCACGACCACCGCACGGCCCCCGGGAAAGTGAGCGCCGTCGATCCAGTGCGCAGGTCGCTCGGCGGCCGATCCGATCGCGATCTTCGCGTCCCAGTCCGCAGGTTGCGCCTCTCCCTCGAAGCGCAGCGAAACGAGCTGGGACCGCGGCGCGTCACGCGGGGCGACGAGGAGCGGACTCGCCAGGAGGCGACCGGGCTCGGCGGCAAACGCGAGCCCGGAACTCTGCGCGACGAGGACGGTGAGAAGAATCGATGTCGTCAGGCGTGACATGGCTGTTCCCTCGGGTGAAGAAACCAGCTTCCCGCTGGCAGGCCGGATCGATCCATGACCACGGTCACCGGGAAGAGGGATCTCGCATCGACTCGATGCGGAACGCCGCAACGCCGCATCGGGCGAGAATCGTCGGCAAAGTAGACGCGAGGCTATGGTAACGTGAGAGGTGACGATCAGGGTGGCGAAGCGGAGGCGCTGGTATGGATCCTTCTGCGATCGCGGCTCGGTGCCGGCGAACGTGGCGGTTGACGCTGCTCCCGGTCGCCTTCCTGTGCGCACCTCTTCGGGGCGGCATGCCGGACGAGCAGACGGCCGCGGATCTCAAGGTGTGCGAGCCGCTCGCGGCGGGAACCGAGACGTCGGCCAACGCTTCGAAGAAGAGCCTGTCGCGAGACGAGCTGCGCGAGATCCTGGGCGACGCGAAGAGACTCGCAGCCGTTCGGTTTCCGTTGCCGCGCGACGAGTTCGAAGGGGAAATCGAGTCGCTCGTCACGGTTCTCGCAGCGAAGCTCCGACACATCGACGAGCTGCAGTGGCCGAACGGATTGCTCGACCAATACCAGGCAACGCACCTCTTCGACCTGGTGACCCCATGGCGACACCCGCGCCTACGCGAATCGCTGCTCCACGTACTCAGAACGAAGAGCGCATACCGCTACCACGCGGCAGAGGCCTTGCTCGAATACGGTGATCCCGTGCTGCGCAGGGAGGTCGAGAAGTACCGGGATTGCAAGTTCACGTTTTGGGCGACCGGCGACGCGTGCGCGGAGGTGTTCATCGGCCACCTCCTCGTCGACCCGAGTCGCTTCGCGGAACGGCCGCCCCTGGAAGACCTCGAGGCGTCGCTGCCTGCCGTGGACTCCTTCGAACTCGTCGGGCGAATCCGCGGCTTCGGAGTCGACACGGCCCTCGAGGGGTTGCGATCGACGAACCTCTCCGTGCGCCTTCAGAGCTGGACTTGGCTCGCGCGGAAGGGGATCTTCGCGCCGACCGCGCCGGTCGAGGAAGCGTGGCCGCTTCTCGATGCGCCAGCGCGCGAGAGAGTCGTCGACGACCTCCGCTCGACGTGGTACGTCGGCGTCGACCGCCTGCGGACACATCACGAACGACTTCTGACGCAACGAGCGGGCGGACTGTCGAGGCGAGCCCTGGGAGAGATCATCTCGACGCTCGGCTGGCTACAGAGCGACCTCGGTCGCCAGCGGGCGAAAGCGATCATCGTGCGACGGCTGTCCGGGCTGGGCCCCAGCCGGTCTCTGTTCGACGAGGACCGACTCCTCTTCAGCGCCTTGTGCGCGCTGAGGGCCACACCGCGCGTGGCCGACATCCCGTGCCTGAAGGTCTTGAGCGAGTCGGCGAACCGAGAAGTCAGGGCTCACGCATGGGCAGGACTCGCCGCGATCGAAACTCAGGAGGCCATCGAGATCCTGCGTCCCGCGCTCCTCGAGGCAGACTTCCTCGAAGTCAACGGTGCCGCGTGGACGCTGGCCGAGATCGGCCCGTCACTGCAGAGGCACCGCTGGAAGTATCTCGATGTTCTCGTCGAGGCTCTGAGGGTGCGCCACCCGGAGCGGCAGTACGGCTGCTTGATCCATGCGTTCGCCGCGGTCGCCGGAAGGGACTTCGAGTTCCATTCCCCCGGCCCTGGTACGGTGGATCCCAGCCCGAAGTTGATCCGCCGCTGCCTCGATTGGCACCGCAAGAACAGACCACCGCGATAGTCTTCGGATCCAGATGGCATCACGACGCCGCGTTCGCCGAGCTCTGCTGTTTGTACTCGGATGGGCGGCAGTGGTACTGATCGTCGCAGTGGGCCTCGACCGCCTGCAGGACTACGGGCACCGGAGGTACGAGGAGACGCTTCTCGAGCAGCTCGAGGCCCCCGACGAAGCGAGCAGGCAAGCGGCGGCGGACGAGCTCGTCCGACTCGAGGTCGCCCGTGCTGTCGGCCCGCTGTTCGACTGCGGCAACGAGCACCCGGGGCATTGGGCGTGGGAGTCGATCCTGCAGCTAGCCGCGAAGGCGCCGCGGGAGGCCGTACCACAGCTGCGCCAGCGGTTGGTGTCCGGAACCCCGATGCAGAAGCGCTGCGCCGCTCTCGTCGCAATCGAAACGGCTCCGCACGGTCGCGAGCTCGCCCCGCTGCTGCTCGATCTCTTGTCACACCGCCAGGACCCGCCCGACGCGAAGCGCGAGGGATGGGTGCGCGAGGCCGCCGCGCGCGCGCTCGAACGACTCGGTCCGTTTCGCGGCGAGGTCCCTCGCCAGCTGCGACGCTCGCTGGCACGCGAAGCGAGCTGGGCCATGACATACGCGATGGTCCGAGCGCTGGCGGCAAGCGACGAGTGTGCGGCCAACGAGCCTCTCGATCTGGCCCCCGAGGCCTGCGAGTCGCTCGCGGCCCTCGCGGTCGGCGACGACGCCGATGTGGCCGATTGCGCGCTGGCGTTTCTCCAATCGCTCGGCTCGATGTCCGACGAGCTGCGATTCGAGCTGCGTCGGCTGACGCGTCTCGAAGAACCGCGCATCCGAGCGCGCGCGGCGGAGATTCTGCGCGTACTGGACAGAGGACGCGAGCGCAACGCCCCCGACTCCGACACCGACTCCGACACCGACTCCGACACCGACTCCGACACCGACTCCGCCACCGCGCCCGCCTCCGGCCCCAACCCCGTTGATTCTCGGAACTTCGGCACAACTTGACGCCTGCGGCTCCCCATTGCACCCTCAAGTAGCTCTGCCTCCATTGGCAAGCTGGTGAGTGGATCGAGAGGGGCCCCGTTCCGGTTCGAACCGACTCCGGCGCTTTCCGGCGCCCTCGGCGGGTCTTTTTCGGGAACCTCGGACGGCTGCTTCCCAACCGAGCGTGCAGGGATATCATGTCCGACTTTGCGACGACGACCGATCGTGACCCGATGACCAGCGAGACGAGCGAGAACAGCTCCGAGCCCAGCGTGCCGGACCGCGACGAGATCGACGCGCTGCGCGGGCGCTTCGAGCGCGCCGGGCAAGGACATGTGTTCCGCCACTTCGACGAGCTCGACCCGGCCGCCGCCGCCGCGTTCGCCGCGCAGCTCCGGGAGGTCGATCTCGACCTGATCGCGGGCCTCGTGAGCGGCGATCTGACCATCGACGAGGAGCACGGCGTCCTCGGGCCGGCCCCGGTCCTCGGGCTCGGGGATGAACCCGAGCAATGCTCCGTCGAGGAGGCGCGCGCGCGCGGCGAGGAGCTGCTGCGAGCCGGGAAAGTCGGCGTCTTCCTCGTCGCTGGCGGCCAGGGGAGCCGACTCGGGTTCTCCGGTCCCAAGGGCTGCTTCCCGTGCGGCCCGCTGAGCGGGCGCACGCTCTTCGAGCTGCACGCGGCGAAGATTCGCCGGATGGAGCAGAAGTACGACACGTCGCTCCCCTGGTACATCATGACGAGCCAGGCGAACAACGCGGCGACGCGGGAGTTCTTCGAAGCGAACGACTTCTTCGGCCTCGATCCCGCCGGGGTGCGCTTCCTGCCGCAGGCCATGCTTCCCGCCGTCGATGGCGCCGGCAAGCTCGTCCTCGCGGATCGCGACTCCCTCTTCCTGAGCCCGAACGGCCACGGCGGAGCGTATCAGGCGTTCGCCGAGGGTGGCCTCGAGCATGCTCGCGCTCACGGTATCGAGCACATCTTCTACTTCCAGGTCGACAACGCGCTCATCCGCATCCCCGACCCGTTCTTCATGGGCGTCCACGCCGCGTCGGGCGCCGACATCTCGCTCAAGGTGCTGACGAAGACGGGCCCCATGGAAAAGATCGGCGTGGTGGCGCTGCGCGACGGCCACCCCGCGGTCGTCGAATACAGCGACTTGTCCGACGAGGAGGCCCACCGCACGGACGATGCGGGCCATCTCGTCTTCGGCGCCGGCAGCATCGCGATCCATGCGTTCCGCGTCGACTTCATGGCGAGCGTCGCGGACGGCTCGTGCCGGCTGCCCTACCACGTCGCCGAGAAGGAGCTCGACGGAATCGACGCCGACGGCGAGGCCTGCACGATCGACGGTCGCAAGTTCGAGACGTTCGTCTTCGACGCCGTGCCCTTCGCGCAGCGCTGGCTGAACGTCGAGGTCGTGCGCGAGCAGGAGTTCGCGCCGATCAAGAACCGCACGGGCGTCGACTCGGCCGACTCCTCCAGCGAGCTCGTCCTCGCGGAGCACCGGCGCTGGCTCGAGAAGGTCGGCGTCACCCCGACCGGCGCTGTCGAGATCTCGCCGCTGGCCGCGGTCGATTGGCGGGACCTGGCCGAAGACGACGGCCTGTGGCGCCGCGAGGTCTTTCCGGATCCGGCGCGCCTCGAGCGCGGTCCGGACGGCGAGATCCACGTGGCCTCTGGCGCGGTCGACCCGGCCGACTGATTCGTCGACCTCACCTCGCAGCCAGCAAGATGTTCCTCGGCGTGACCCGTTCGTCGCAGAACGTGCCGACCGTCGGCTGGCGGCCCGATTCGAGGAGGTAGAGCGCGCGATCGAGCACGATCCAGAGCTCGAGCGGTCGGCGAAACAGCCCGCGTACCAGCGCCAGCGAACGCGCGATCCGCACTCGATCGAATCCTCGAGCCTCGGCGCGCGATGCGTCCCAACGCTTCGGCAGCTCCTGCCCGATCCGCGCGGCGGCCGCGACGCAGAACGCGTCGAAGGGCAGACGGAAGAGCCGGCGCGGCAGCGCGCCTTGCGTGCGGTAGCGCAAGGCGTGAGAGTCTTCCGCGCCGCTCCGGTCGCCCGCGTCGGTCGTCTGCAGCATCGCGTCGAGCCCGAGCCGCCACGCCTGCCGGCGCCAACGCTCGTGTCGCGCGTCGGCGGTCTCGGCGCACTCGTCCTCGCACGCGAGGCGCAGCGTACGACGCGCGAGCGGCAGGCCCGCGCGCTGACCGCTCTCCGAGAGCGGAACGAGAGCATCGAGCGGCGCGATCTTGTCGTAGCAGCACGACGCGAGAAAGATCCCGCGCGCGTCCGCCTCGATCGCACGGAGCAGGAGCTCGTCGGCCAGGCGACCGCACGCGTGGAGGCCGACGACGGCACGCCCGCCCCGCAGGTACTCCCATGCCGCGGGGGCGTGAACGTCGACCGCCGCGAACCGGCACCGCGCGCCCGCACGTCGCGCGCCTTCGAGCGCTTGCTCGCGCAGCTCGCCCCGACGTTCGAGAAGCCACGCCTCGCGCCCGGTCGCCGCGGCGAGCGCGCGACCCAGCGCGCCGCGACCGGCGCACCAGTCGACGATGCCGGCGACGTCCGGGGCCAGGTGCGGCGCGACGACGCGACAGAACGCGACAAGCTGCGTGCGCTTGCGCTCCGGCACGCGGTAGAGGAGCGCGTCGTTCGCCCCGGACCGGCGCGCGGCCTTCGCGGCGGGCACATCCGACTCACGCGCGAACTCCGGCGCGCCGGCTTCGATCGGGCCGAGACTGGAAAGCGCCGCGCAGCGCGACGCGAGCTCCGACCACGGCGCGGGAATCTCCGCCGATCGAGCTCCACCGCGCG
>CAYMRB010000440.1:0-8354 GCA_964392615.1 uncultured Planctomycetia bacterium
CCCGGCCGCGCCGCACCCGCGCCCGCTGACGCACCCTTTCCCCCGGGCCCCCGTCACCCGAGCGCGGCAAGAGCCGCGCCGGTCGCCGCGGAGACCGATTCCCGGCCCTCGGGGGCGACTCCGGGGTCGCCCGGGCCGCCCGTCCTCCGTCTCGGCGCGGGCCGGTATTCGCGCGCGCTCGTTCCGCGAAGGCGGGGGCCGGAGAGCGGTGCCAAAAAACGGCGCCAAGAAGCGGCGCAACCGACGTAAATCGTCGTGTTTCGAGGCCGTTGCGACAGTCGATGCGACGGGCAAAAAAACGGCCCGTTTCGGCGTTGGTTTCGATGGACTGCCGTCAGAGGTTCGGGTAACCTGCCCGCGCACTCGTCAGCGGGGAGAGCCGGTATCCGTGACGAGTTGTGGCCGCTGTGAGCGCTGGCCGCGGCGGCAGGCGGAGTTTGCCCGGCGCGACGGAGATCGGGAAGTGAAGGTGGTTCGCGACAGCGGTCGCTGTACGCCCGCGGGGTTTCGCCCGCGGTTGGTCGGTGTCCGAGTCGTGAGAGAGGCTCGTGAACGCACGGGTCGGCCGAAACCCAGCGGTCTGTCAAGCCGGGCCGCCGGGGAGACTCTTGATTCGAGCATGACCATGATCGCTTTGAACGGCCCGCTCTACGAACCGGTCGTGCGGAACCCTGTCGACGCGTTGCCGATGGATAGCGTCGACGAGTTCATGCTCAGGAGCTGACGACGACCCGCCGAGGGTAGAAACGACGAGACATGGAGTGGACGGTTCCGGGCGTCGCCCGTCAGGGCGACCGCGCAGACCCGTTGCTGCAGCTTCAGGAAGCACGCTCAGGCGAAGATAGCCATGGAAGTCGAGACGCAGGCACCGCCCCGCAAAGACGATTCTCAACGCAAGGAAGTGGACAGCGTCGTCATCCGCTTTGCCGGCGATTCCGGAGACGGAATGCAGGTGACGGGCTCGATGTTTACGCACAACTCGGCTCTCGCGGGCAACGACATCTCGACGTTTCCCGACTTTCCTTCCGAGATCCGTGCGCCGGCCGGAACGCTGCCCGGGGTCAGCGGCTTCCAGCTCAACTTCAGCTCGCACGACATCATGACGCCGGGGGACGCGCCCGACGTCCTGGTGGCGATGAATCCCGCCGCGCTGAAGGTGAACCTGGGCGACCTCGTTCCCGGCGGTACCGTGATCGTCAACACGGATACTTTCCGGAAGAACAACCTCGTCAAGGCGGGATACGAGACGAGCCCGCTCGAGGATAACACGCTCTCCGGCTACCACGTGATCAAGGCGCCGCTGGCGAGCATGACCCAGGAAGCCGTCAAGGACACTGGCATCAGCTCGAAGTTCGCAGGGCGTTGCAAGAACATGTTCGCCCTCGGCATGACGCTGTGGATGTACGACCGCTCGCTCGACGCGACGGCGCGCATGCTCGAGGCGAAGTTCGCCAAGAAGCCCGAGATCGCCGAGGCGAACAAGAGGGCGCTGCAGGCCGGGTACAACTTCGCGGACACGACCGAGGTCTTCACGAACCAGTACCGCGTCGCCAAGGCCGCGCTCAAGCCGGGCATGTACCGCATGATCACCGGCAACGAGGCGACGGTGCTCGGGCTCGTCGCCGCGACGCAGCTCAGCGGTGTAGAGCTCGTCCTCGGTAGCTATCCGATCACGCCGGCGAGCCAGATCCTCGAGGGTCTGTCGAACTACAAGGGGCACGGCGTCAAGACGTTCCAGGCCGAGGACGAGATCTCGGCGATCGGCGTCGCGATTGGCGCGTCGTTCGCCGGAAGCATCGGCCTGACCACGACCAGCGGCCCCGGGCTCGCGCTCAAGGGCGAGGCGCTCGGGCTGGCCGTGATGACCGAGCTGCCGCTCGTCGTCGTCAACGTGCAGCGCGGCGGCCCGTCGACGGGCTTGCCGACCAAGACCGAACAGTCCGATCTGCTCCAGGCGTTGTACGGCCGCAACGGGGACTGCCCGTTGGTCGTGTTGGCGCCGGCGACGCCCGCCGAGTGTTTCGACATGGCGATCGAGGCGACGCGCATCGCTCTCGAGTACATGGTTCCGGTGGTCTACCTCTCCGACGGCTTTCTGGCCAACGGCGCGGAGCCGTGGCGGATTCCGCGCGTCGAGGAGCTGTCGGAGATCCAGGTCAGCAAGTGCACGACGGTGCCGGAGGACCATCCGTTCCGACCGTACGAGCGCAATCCGGACACCCTCGCGCGCCCCTGGGCGACGCCGGGCACGCCCGGTTTGGAACATCGGATCGGCGGGCTCGAGAAGGACGTTCTGACGGGCAACGTCAGCTACGACCCGGAGAATCACCAGCGCATGACCGACCTGCGAGCCGAGAAGGTCGTCCGTGTCGGCAACAGCATTCCGGAGGCGCGAGTCTCGGGGGAGCCGTCGGGCAAGCTTCTCGTCGTGTCGTGGGGTGGGACTCACGGCTCGGTGCGGTCCGCTGTGGCGCGGGTGCAGGCGCAAGGCGGAAGCGTGTCGCACGTTCACCTGCGATACCTGAACCCGTTCCCGAAGAACCTCGGCGAGATTTTCACGCGGTTCGAGAAGGTGCTGGTGCCCGAGCTCAATATGGGACAGCTGCAGTTCGTACTGCGCGCGACGTACGACATCGAAATCGAAGGGCTGAACAAGGTCCAAGGGCAGCCGTTCCGGATCGATGAGATCCAGAGCAAGATCGAGGAGTTGATTTGAGCATGGCCGTCGAACTCCCCACGCCGTCTGCGCTGTCGTCCGAGAAGCTCGCCGAGATCGACGCCTACAAGAAGAAGGACTTCGCCTCCGACCAGATGGTCCGTTGGTGTCCGGGCTGCGGCGATTTCTCGATTCTCGCCCAGCTCCAGAAGATCCTTCCGGACGTTTGCCGTCAGCGCGGCATTCCCCGCGAGAACGTCGTTTTCGTGTCCGGCATCGGCTGCTCGAGTCGCTTCCCGTACTACATGAACACGTACGGATTCCACTCGATCCACGGCCGCGCGCCGACGTTCGCGTCGGGACTGAAGATAGCGAATCCGGATCTCGATGTCTGGATCGTCACCGGCGATGGCGACGGGCTCAGCATCGGCGGCAACCACCTGATTCACGTGCTGCGTCGCAACATCGACGTCAAGATCATCCTCTTCAACAACCAGATCTACGGTCTGACGAAGGGGCAGTACTCGCCGACCTCCGAGCTCGGCAAGTGCACGAAGTCGTCGCCGCAGGGTTCGGTCGACAACCCGATCCATCCCATGTGCATCGCGCTGGCCGCCGAGGCCTCGTTTGTCGCCCGGACGATCGATACCGACACCAAGCATCTCGCCGCCACGTTGAAGCGCGCGGCGAACCATCGCGGCAGCGTGTTCGTCGAGGTCTTCCAGAACTGCGTAATCTTCAATGACGGCGCGTTCAGCTCCTTCGTCGACAAGCCGGTGCGTGCGGACCGCACGCTGGTCCTCGAGCACGGTCAGCCGATGATCTTCGGCAAGCACCGCGACAAGGGCATTCGGCTGCGAGGGCTGACGCCCGAGGTCGTCCAACTCGGCAACGGGGTCAGCGAGGACGAGCTGCTCGTACACGACGAGTCCGCGCGGGATCATCACCTCGCGTACCTCCTCGCGAACCTCGAGCGCGGCGAGGGCAACCCGCCCGTGCCGCTCGGAGTCCTCCGAGCCGTCGAGAAGCCGACCTACGAGGATCGCTACGAGGCGCAGATCGCGGCAGCCAAGGCGAAGCCGGGGGCCGGCGACCTGCAGGCCCTGCTGTCGGTCGGGGACACCTGGACCGTCGAGTAGGCCGAGCGCCGCAGTCCGCGACGAGAGCGCGAGCGACCCGTCTCCAGCGACCCGAAGTCCGTGTCGCGAGGTGCCGGTAATGCTCCCGCGGGCACTTGCCGCTTGTGGTGAGGTCTGTCGCCCTGTAAAAGCCCGGTGTTCGTCGCGCAGCGATCGGGAAGGGCGATCCGGGGAGCTCCGGTGACGTTTCATGGCCCCCACGTGTGTTTTCACGCGCCTTTCACTTTTCGTTTACCGTCTCCTCAGAGTCCCCTCCTACACTGCCTGCGTCACGTACACGTGCAGTCGATTCGTTTTCGCAATTTGGAGGAAGGTCAGATGCGGCAATTCGGGTACATCGCGTTGGCAGCGGTCGTGGCGCTCGGAGTCACGACGGAGTCGCGCGCGCAGGGCAACGCGGTGGCGACGATCTCGAGCGAGACGCTCGAGCAGATGCAGAAGGACATCGCCGAGATCAAGGGGCTCAAGCTCGGTGATCCCTCGACGCTTCGCGCGTACTACAACAACGGGATCAACTTCGCGACCGCGGACGGTCAGTTCAAGCTCAAGCTCGGCGGCCGTGCGCACATCGACTACGCGATCATGGACGGCGATGGCGACCTCGAGAGCTTCCTGGCTGCGCAGCAGAGCCCTGCGAACTCGGCGCCGGCTCTGCCCGATGGCGCTGAGTTCCGCCGCGCGCGCTTCTACATGTCCGGCAAGATCTGGAAGCGCTTCGAGTACAAGGCGCAGTACGACTTCGCCGGCGGCGACGCCGACTTCCGCGATGTCTACGTCGGCGTGACCGACCTTCCCGTCGTCGGCAACGTCCGCGTCGGTCACTTCAAGGAGCCGTTCGGCCTCGAGGAGCTGACGAGCAGCAACTACATCTCGCTCATGGAGCGGTCGCTGACGAGCGTCTTCACGCCGGCTCGGAATGTCGGCGCGATGTTCCATGGCCAGAGCGAGGTCATGGCGCCGATGACGTACGCGGCCGGCGTCTTCCTCGACGACGGCGGCGACAACTTCGGCATGACGGCCGGCGACGCGAACTACGCCGGTACCGCGCGTCTGACGATGACGCCCGTGTGGGACGACGAGAAGAATCCGACCCAGCTCGTGCACGTCGGAGCCGCCTACTCGGCTCGCAATCCGGTGGCCGACATGAGGCGCTACCGCCAGCGTCCATCCGGGCACCTCGCCCCGCGCTATGTCGACACCGGAAACCTGAGCGCAGACGTCGAGCATCGCGTCGGCGCCGAGGTGGCCGGGGTCCTCGGGCCGCTCTCCGTGCAGGGCGAGCTGATGGCTTCCTGCATCGACGGCGAGCGCGGCGCGAAGGACGCGTTCTTCTGGGGTTGGTACGCCATGGCCAGCTACTTCCTGACCGGCGAGACTCGTCCGTACGATTTCAAGAAGGGAGCGTTCGGGCGCGTCAAGCCGAACGCGAACTGGCTGGTCGACGGCGGCATCGGCGCGTGGGAAGTCGTCGCGCGCGTGTCGCAGCTCGATCTCGACGAGGGCAACATCCAGGGTGGCAAGCTGACCGACGTCGTCGGCGGGGTCAACTGGTACTGGAACCCGGTCGTTCGCATGATGGTCAACTACGTGTACTCGAACGTCGACTCGGTCGGCGACTCGCACATGTTCCTCGTGCGCTGGTCGATCGCGTTCTGATCCTGGCGATCGAGCGACACCTCCCGTAGATTCGAGAGCGCCCCCACCGACCGCTGCATCGGCGCGGTGGGGGTGCTGTCGTGTTGTCTCGTATTTCCCCGGCATCGGGATCTCGGAAGGAGCCGCGTCGTGTCCCGCCGACTCAAAACCGCCGTCGCCGTTCTCGTCGTTGCGGCCCTCCTACAAGCCACGGGCGTGCGTCAATTGCTCGAGCTGTCGCCGGCGAGCTATTGGGCGATTGCGGTCACTCTGGCGGGAATCGCAGCTGTCTTCCTCTCGCGACCGGGCCGAGGCCGAGCGGCCGGATCCGGGCCGTTTCACGTGCCGGGCGACGAGTTCGTGTGCGACAATTGCAAGTACAACGATGCCCGCTACTGCAGCCGTTCGGAGCGTCCGAACGCTGTGGACTGCCCTGACTATCGGAGTCGCTAACGTGATTCGCCTCGCTCGCCCGGGTTCCACCTCGTATTCCATCTCGTTTCTCGTCATCGCGTGTACTCTGACCTCGCCGCTGTGGGCTGACGGCGACGTTCAGTGGGCCGGGGTGTATTCCGACGCGACCTATCGCGAGCCGCGATACCCGGCAGCGGGCGAGGACTTCACCGTCGAGCTCCGCGTCTTTCGAGGCGACATCACCGGGGCGCGAGTACGCACGTGGGACGGCGAGACGCGGCGTGTCGACATGGTTTGGGTGCGCAACGAGGGCGCCGAGTTCGACATCTGGCGCGCGACGGTCGACGGCACGAGCGAGGACACCCTGTACTACCGATTCGAGATCACGGATCGCGACGATACCGACTACTACAACGCGCTCGGCATGTTCGCCGACGCTCCGACGCGCGGCGACTTCCTGATCAACACGACCCCGCTCGGCCGGTTTCCGCTCGGCGCGACGCTCGACGGCGCCGGCGCCGTGTTCCGCGTTTGGGCGCCGAACGCGACGGGCGTGTCGGTCGCTGGCGCGTTCAACGGCTGGAGCACGACGGCTCACCGCATGACGGAGATCGCGGGCGAGTGGCAGGTGCGCGTTCCTTCAGCCTCGAACGGCCAGCCGTACAAGTACGTCATCGCGAACGATGACACGCATTGGCGGACGGATCCGCGCGGTCGGGCGATGACGAGCTCGGTTGGCGACTCGCGATTGTGGCGCTCGGCGTATGCGTGGACGGACGACGATTGGGTGACGCCGTTCTTCGAGGACATGATCGTCTACGAGCTTCACGTCGGAAGCTTCAGTGGCGAGGACGACGGCGTGGGGCACTATCCCGGGCGTTTTCGCGACGTCGTCGACGTGCACGTCGACCACCTCGTCGACCTCGGCATCAACGTCGTCGAGCTGATGCCGATCACCGAATTCGCGGGCGAGATGTCGTGGGGGTACAACCCGTCGACGCAGTACGCGCCAGAGTCGAGCTACGGCTCCCCGGACGATCTGAAGTACCTCGTCGATCGCTGTCACCGCGCCGGGATCGCGGTGATCCTCGACGTCGTGTTCAACCACATGGGCGGGAGCGATCTGGCCGGCAATCTGCTCGACTACGACGGTGAGGAGATCTACTTCTACCCCGAGGGCAACGGCTTCCGCGAGACACCGTGGGGGCCGCGGCCGGACTACGGTCGGCGTCAGGTGCGCGAGTACCTGCGCGATGCGGTGCGGTACTGGCTCGAAGAGTACCACATCGATGGCTTCCGGTTAGACGGCACGGACTTCGTCAAGGTCAACGCCGAGGGTTGGCGGCTGCTTGCGGAGATCGCCGAAACGGTCGATACGGTGTCGCGCAAAGCGATCGTCATCGCGGAGCAGCTTCCGAACGACCCGGCGATTACACAGCCGATCGCGGCCGGTGGAGCCGGGGCCGACTCGCAGTGGAACGACCTGTTCCACGACCGATTGCGCGACGCGATCGGCGCGGCGGGATTCGGAGATCCGAACGTCTCCGGGGTCGCGGACGGCATGAACCACTTCGCGTTCGGCGGCGTGCGCGCGGTCAACTACATCGAGAGCCACGACGAGGCGGCCGTCCACGGGCGCGTGTCCGAAGCAGCGGACAGCGGCGATCCGCACAGCCAGTGGGCGTACGGTCGCGGCAAGCTGGCGTGGGGGCTCGTGATGTTCACCGCGGGGATCCCCATGGTCCTGCAGGGGCAGGAGTGGCTCGAGGACCGGCGCTTCGGCGACGCGCGTGAGCACCGGATCCAATGGGACTATCGCGACCGCTACGAGGATTTCTACCGCGCAGCCCGTGACATGACGTGGCTGAGGCGCACGCTGCCAGCGTTGCGCGCGGACGGCCTGCAGAGCATCTTCCACGTCAACGACGGAGCGAACGTCATCGCGTGGCATCGCTGGACGCCCGCGGGCGGCGACGTCGTCATCGTCGCGAGCTTCGCGAACGCCGACCTCGGCGACTACTGCCTCGGCATGCCGCAGGGTGGCCGTTGGTACGAGTCGTTCAACAGCGATGCGTCGGTCTACGGAGGGCGCAATCACGGCAACGCCGGGGAGATCGACGCGACAGGCCCCGCGATGCACGGACTGCCCAGCTCGGCGTGCTTGACCTTGCCGCGCATGGGCGTCCTCGTGTTCACGCGCGATCCCGTCGACCTCTCGCGCAGCGGGTTCTTGCGCGCGGATTGCAACGGCGACGGCGCGGTCGACATCTCCGACCCGATCCGCGAGCTCTTCCGGCTGTTTGGAGGCAACGGCTCGACGGACTGCCCGGCCGCGTGCGACGCGAACGGCGACGGCGAGGAGAACATCACCGACGTCGTGTTCACGCTCGACCTGCTCTTCCGCGGCGGCTCACTGCCGCCCGCGCCGTGGCCGCAGTGTCGCGAGTTCGCGGCCGCGCTCGAGTGCGAGCGGGAGTGCGACTGAGCGCCTGGACCGCGAGCGACCGCCC
>CAYMRB010000441.1:0-8333 GCA_964392615.1 uncultured Planctomycetia bacterium
GCGCCCGCGCTCCCCGAGGGCTCGGGCGCGATCCGCCGCGGCGGCGCGCGTCGCGCTGTCGAGGTCGCGCGGTGCGGGGCTCAGGGTCACGTCGACGACGCGCTCGTCCCGCAGCGTCCACGGCACGAGGTACTCGGCGCAGAAGTCGAGGGGGAAGACCTCGTACCAGACGGGCAGGACCGTCTCGACCGTGCGGGTCGACAGGTGGCCGGGGTGCCGCGCGACGATCTCGGTGCGGCCGTAGAAGGTGAACGGGTGGGCGACGGGCGCGTTGCCGGCGAGCTCGCCATCGACGAAGACGGTCGCGCCGGGCGGATCGGAGCGCACGAGGAGGTATCGCTCGACGCAGCCGGTCAGGGCCGTCGCGGCGACGAGGAGAGCGACGCTGCTCAGGGCGACGCGCAGCCAGCGCGAGGTGTCGGTGTCGGTCGCGGGTGCCATGTCGGCGGATTATAGGCGAACGGACGAAGCCTGCCCCAGGCGATTTCTCGGTGGACGCCGCGGCCGCTCGTCGCTAGAACTTCGCCATGCCCGCCGACCCCTGGTACCGCGATGGTCTGTGCTTCTCCTGCACCCAGTGCGGCGTCTGCTGCACCGGTGCGCCCGGTTACGTCTGGGTCACCCGCGCCGAGATCGACGCGCTGGCCGAGCTGCTCGGCATCGGCGCCGAGGCCTTCTCGCGCAAGTACGTGCGCAAGGTCGGGCGTCGGGCGTCGCTGACCGAGAGGCCGGGAGGCGATTGCGTGTTCTGGGATAAGGGCTGCACCGTTTACGCCGCGCGGCCGCGCCAGTGCCGCACCTATCCGTTCTGGCCGGACGTGGTGCGCACGCGGACGGCGTGGGAGGAGGAGGCCGAGGAGTGTCGCGGCATCGGTACGGGACGCCTCTACTCGTCCGACGAGATCGCGCGCATCCGCCGTGGCGATGTCGACGGGACGGCGGGGGAGGAGGAATGAGCGCCGCGGGCACGGGGTCGCGGACGCGACGAGCGCGCGCAGCGGGAGCGGCGATCGCCCTGGTCGCGCTGGCGTCGTGCTCCGGGCCGGAGCCGCGCATCGAGACCGCGGAGGTCGAGGCGCTCGTGCGCCTGGAGACGGCCGAGTGGGCCGCGTGGCGCGACGAGCGACCGGAGCGGTTCACCGCGGCGGTCGAGGCGGCGTGCGATGACCCGTCGCCGAAGGTGCGCGCAGCGGCGGCCATCGCGGCGGCCAGGCGCGTGCTCGCCGGGGATGCGCCCGCGGAGCTGTCGCGGAAGCTCGTGGTCGGCGCTGATCCGAACGGCGAGGCGACCGTGATCCGCGCCCTCCTCGACGGTCGCGCCACGGCCGCGTCGCTGCGGGAGCGGCTCCGCATCGAGAATGCCGACGCGCGTCTCGAGGCGGCGCTCCTCGCGTGCCGGCGCCTCGATCTCGACGTGACCGAGGCTCTCGTCGCTCGCCTCGAGCGCGACGCCGATCAACGCGTGCGCTGGGTGGCGGCGCGCGCGCTCGCGCTGCGGGCTCGGTCGTCGGGCGACGGGGCCGCGACGGCTCTCGTCCGAGCGGTCGACGACCCGAACCCGCTCGTCGCATTGCAGGCCTGCCGCGGCCTCGCGTGGCGTCAGGACGTGCGCGGCGTCGAGCGCGTGCTCGCGCTGGCGACGGACTCGCGGCGTCAGTGGCTGCCCCGGTGGGGCGCCGCGGCGACGCTGCGGGCGTGGTGGGCGCGTGCGGGGCTGCAAGCCGCGGCGTCCGAGCGTGCCGCTGCAGCCCTCGCGGCCGCGCTCGAGGCCGAGGCGGCGGACCTCGCGCCGCCGCTGCGGCACGAGATCCTCGCGGCGCTGGCCGGCGGCCGCTCGCCCGCCGCCGTCGACGCGATCGCCGCCCGGCTCGACGCGTCCGACGCCGCGGTGCGCGCGGCGATCCTCGACGGGCTCGGGGCGTCGTCCGATCCGGTCGTCGTGTCGCGCGCCCTCGATCGCTGGCGCGACGACGAGCGTCCGCCCGTGCGTTTCGCGTGGGCGCGAGCCGCCGTCAGGTTGCGGCCCGAGCTCGCGCCCCAGGCGCTCGAGGACCCGTCGATCGAAGTCCGCATCGAGGCGCTCCGCGCGCTGGCGGCACCGACCTCGGAGCAGCTCCGCGCCGCGCTCGCGACTCGCGAGCCCCGGCTTGTCGCGGTGGCGCTGGAGCGCTTGATCTCGCGAGATGACGGGCTGCCGAGGGCGTTCTTCGAAGCGATGTTCGAGCGCGGCGACCCGCGGCTGTGGAGTCTGCAGCTCGCGTGGCTCGACTCGCGCCGTGACCTCGATCCGTGGGCCAGCCTGGAGCCGCACGTCGCGACGCTGGCTCGAAACGACAACGCGCCATCGGTTCGGCGGCGAGCCCGGGAGGTCCTTCGGCGTCTGAGGGGCGCGACTCCGAATCCGACTCCGACGCCGACGCCGACGCCGACGCCGACGCCGACGCCGACCCCGACCCCGACGCCGACGCCGACCCCGACTCCGACTCCGACCCCGAACCCGATCCCGCCCGCCGTGCTCGCGCCGCAGACGCCTTACGTGTTCCTGTCGCCGGGAGTGCGCTGGGACCTGCGCGGGCCGCGGCTGCGGATCGTGCCGGCGGCGGCGACGAGCGTCGAGGACGAGATCGTGGTCGAGCTCTACCTCGACGCGGCGCCGCACGCCGTGTCGGCGCTGGTCGACCTGGCGCGGCGCGGGGCCTGGTCCGACGGGGTGGTGCGGCGACGGCGCGGGTCACCGATCGAGCCCGACGCGGTGGCCTCGATCGCGTTCGAGCCGCCCGCGGTGGCCGACGCGGTGCTCGAGTGCGAGCTGCCGCCCGAGCCGAGCGCGCGGCGGATCCTGCGCGGCACGCTGTTCGTGCGCGCGGCGCCGGGCGGGCTGGCGGGGCCGCTGCCGCTCACGGCCGGGCGGTTCGAGATCGCTGCGGAGCCGCTGCCGGAGCTCGAGGGGCGTGTGACGGTCATCGGGCAGGTCTTGCTGGGGGGGCGCACGCTCGAGCATCTGGGCGATGCGGCGGGCGTCACGCTGGACGTTCCCTGACGCTCGCTCGGCGGCCATCCGCGCATGACGTGGCGTAAGTCCTTTCAGGGGAGTGGTTAGAGGGACGTTTGGAAGCCGTTTTCGAGCCGCGCGGGCGCGATCTGGGCGGTACGATGGAAGATGTCCTGACGACGGGAGGTCACGATGTCCACATCGATTCCCCGGCAACACCCGCTGCGCCAGCTGTTTCGTCGTTCCTTGAAGAGGGCGTTCGAGGCGCACCCTGACGTGTACTCGCCGCCGGTCGAGAGCCACCTCGCGGAGGAGGTCCTGCCGGATTTCGTGCACAACGACCGCATCTACCGGCTCAAGGACGTCGAGGGGCGGCGACTCGAGGAGCTGCCGAAGATGGTCGAGCTCGGCCACGCGAAGGAGGGGCCGGAGCGCAGCCTCGAGGTGAACCGCTACATCGGCGACTTCGTGCTGTTCATGTGCAGCTTCTTCCCGACGGTCGTGCGCCGCAGGCGGTGGTTCGAACCGACGCCGATGGTCGCGCGGGTCGGGGAGATCCTGGTCAGCTTCTCGCAGCCGCTGGACTACTACGTGGCCGAGGGGCGCAACGCGTACTCTCGAGCCGCGCGTACGGCGGGGCTCTTCGACGACGAGGCGGAGCAGACCTACGAGCAGCTCGGCGAGCACTTCGATAGCTACGTCGAGGTCCTCGACCTGACGAAGCGCCACATGCGAAGCGCCTGACGCGCCTCACCGCGTCCCGCCGCCTTCTCGGGCTCTTGTCCACGGCGCGGCGGCACCACAGCCGCCGTGGCCCAAAGCCGTTCCCTCTCGCCGCCAAAGGCGGCTCTTCTCTCTTCTGCCTTCCCGCTGACGGTTTTCGGGCCACGGCGCGGCGGCACCGGCCGCCGTGGCCCGAAAACCGTCAGCGGCCCAAAAACCGCCAGAGGATTCGCGGCCGAGGGGCCGATGAAGAGGGTGTTCGCACCCCTCTGGAGGATTCGATCATGTCGGCCCCGTCCACGTCTGCCACGCCGTTTGCCTTGACCTCCCGTCTCGTCGCGACGCTCGGCCTCGCTGCCGCGGTCGTGCTCGGCGCGTCCTGCAAGACCACCGTCTCGGAGGTGCGCGATCCGAAAATCGCGGCGAAGCCGTCCGGTTCGATCCTCGACGGGCGCCTCGAGAGGCTCGAGGAGGAGGCGGAGAAGTACCCGAAGCGCCACGAGCTGCAGTACCGCATCGCCGGCGTGCACTTCGAGCAGGGGCGATTCAAGGAGTCGATCGTCCATCTCGAGCAGGCGATCGCGCTCGATACCGAGGGGCTCCAGTCGAAGTACTGGTACCACCTCGGTCGCGCGTACCTGGCGTCCGGCGAGAAGGAACTCGCGGCCAGCGCTTTCGAGAAGGCCATCCAGCGCATGAAGGCGGGACGCTACAGCGGTGCCCATGCGGCCTTGGGGTTCGTGTGCGCGATGCGCAAGGACTACGCCGGCGCCGAGGAGCAATTCCGCGAGTGCGTGAAGATCGAGCCGCGCAACCCCGAGTTCTACTACCACCTCGGGTGCGTCTGCGACCTGCAGGGCAAGCGGGAGGACGCGATCCACAACTTCCGCGAGTACCTGCTGCGCGGCGGCCGGGCCTACCGCGACAAGGCCGTGTTCTACCTCGAGCGGCTCGGCGTCGAGGTCGAGCGGGACGTGCTGCAGGGGATTCCGCGCAAGGCGAGGGGCTGACGACCGCGCCTTGATTTCGCGCTGCCGCGCCACTATCGTTTGCTGCCGTTCCGCACCCCGCGAATTGCAGCTGCGATGCTCGATGTGACGATCAACGGCGACGCCCGAGGCGTCGAGGAAGGCACGACAATCGAGGCCCTCCTCGCGTCGCTCGAGCTGCCTGACAGCCCGGGAGGCTCTGCTGGCAGCGGAGCCGGTGGCTCGGGCCCCGGCGTCGCGGTCGAGGTCAACCGAGTGATCGTGCCGCGACGAAAGCACGCGGAGACCGTTCTCGCGAACGGGGACGAAATCGAGATCGTCACGTTCGTCGGCGGCGGCTGAGGCCGTCGGGCCGGCGACTCCCGGAGATGGACACCATGATCAGCGACACCGCCGAGCGACAGGACGAGGAACTGCTGACCCTCGGCGCGTACACGTTTCGTTCGCGCCTGTTCGTCGGCACCGGCAAGTACGCGACGCACGAGCAGATGAACGCGTGCCTCGAGGTTTCGGGCACGGAGGTCGTCACCGTCGCGATTCGGCGCGTCGACCTCAGCGATCCCTCGGGCAACCTCCTCTCCGCGCTCGATCGCTCGAAGTACACGCTACTTCCGAACACGGCGGGGTGCTTCAACGCGGAGGACGCGTGCCGCTTCGCGCGTCTCGGTCGCGAAGCTCTCGACACCGACCTCGTCAAGCTCGAGGTGCTCGCCGACGAGCGCACGCTGCTGCCCGATCCGATCGCGACGCTCGAGGCGACGCGCACGCTGGTCGGCGAGGGCTTCACGGTGCTCGTGTACACGTCGGACGATCCGATCATGGCGCGGCGGCTCGAGGAGGCCGGCGCGACGAGCGTCATGCCGGCCGGCTCTCCGATCGGGTCGGGGCAAGGCGTGCTGAATCCGAACAACATTCGCATCATCCTCGAGACGCTGTCCTGTCCGGTGATCGTCGACGCTGGTGTCGGCACGGCGTCGGACGTCGCGCTCGCGATGGAGCTCGGCGTCGAGGGCGTGCTGCTCAACAGCGGCATCGCGCTGGCCGGGGACCCGGTCCGCATGGCGCGGGCGATGCGCGATGCGACGAGCGCCGGCCGGGATGCATTCCTCGCCGGGCGGATCGAGCGCAAGCTGTACGCGAACGCGTCGAGCCCGACCGAAGGGCTTCCCGGCGGCGTCGCGCGGCCGAGCTGACGCGTGTCGGGGTCGGGAAGGACGACCGGTAGCGGGAGCGAGCGGTGGTGATCCCGATCGACGACGCTTTCGCTTGGGGCGTCCGGGCGGTCTGTTGGCTCTGGTTGAGCCTGGCGGTCGTCGCCGCCCTGCACTACGGTTGGGTGCCCGGATTGCGGTTTCGCACGGCGTCGCGCATCGAGCCGCCGCTGTGGTCGTTGGCCGACGCGCTTCTGATCGTGCTCTTTCACTTCGGGCTCCTCGTCGTTCTCGGCGGAGCGGCGATGGCGATCCGCGACGCGTTCGTCGGCGCGGACGGTGGCGGTGGGGGGGCCGCGGCGGCGGCTGGCGCCGCCATGGATGATGCTGTCGAGGCTGGCGCGGCCCGGCTGAAGGCGCTGTCGAGTCTCGCGATGTTGACGCTGACGACCGTCTTCACGATCGCGCTCGTGTACGTCGTCGTACGCCGCGGGCGCGGGCAGCCGCTGTCCGTCGTCGGCCTGCGGGGCGCGCCCTGGTGCAACCTCGCGCCCCTGCTGCTCTTCTACGTGGCGTGCTTCGTGCCGATCTTCGCGGTGCAGGTGTTGTGGAAGGCGCTTCTCGCCGGCCTGGTTCCCGGCGTGCTGGAGACGCAGGCGCCGGTCACGGAGTTCTTGACCGTCGTCCGGGTGGGCGATGCGGTCGCCGTGACGGCGCTCGTCGTCGCCGCGGTCGTCGTCGCGCCCGTCCTCGAGGAGGTCGTGTTCCGCGGCGTGCTCTTCGGCGTGCTGCAGCGACGCTTCGGCTTCGCGCCGGCCTGTGCGATCTCGAGCGTCGTCTTCGCCGCGGTCCACGTCAACATCGCGGCGTCGGTCCCGCTGGCGCTGGTCGGCGCGATGCTCGCGTATGTCTACGCTCGGACCGGCAGTCTGTGGTACGCGATCCTGTGGCACGCTGTGTTCAACGGCGTGAACATGGCGTTCATGGCGTTGACGGTTTTGGGCCACGGCGGCTGACGCCGCCGCGCCGGGCCGCCAAAACGCGTCAGCAGGAAGAGGAAGAGAAGAGCCGCCTTGGGCGGCAAGAAGGGGCTTCGTTGCGGGTTCGATCCGGCGGCTGGCTGCTTCCGGAACTCGTCGGAAAGGGGGAGGCGCACGAGGGCGTCTGGGCTTCAATTGACGCAGCGGATGCCGGCCTCGAGGCTCTCCGGCGGTCCGCCCTGGAGCAGCCGCTGCAGGATCGCGATCCGGTCGGCGCAACTGCTCTCGACCCTCCACCGCGCAGCGCCTGAGAGAGGCGCCGGGATCCAGCGCTCCGTCAAGCTCCCCCTCTTGCCGCCAAAGGCGGCTCTGTGTTCTTCCCTGTGACGGTTCTGGCGCCACGGCGCGGCGGCACCGCCGCCGTGGTGACAAAACCGTCACGTTGCAAGACCTTGAGCTTTTGGTAACATCGGGAGATGCCCGCAGCCCCTGGTGAATCTCCGATGCTCGATATCGGCCTGGAAGTGAAGATCCTGCGCGAGCGTCTGCAGATGTCCGCGAAGGAGCTGGCCGAGAAGATCGGCCTGTCGCAGTCGCAGATGTCGCGCCTCGAGAAGGGGCAACGGCGGATCGACACGAGCGTGCTCGCGAAGATCGCCGCTGCGCTCGGCGTCGCGCCGTCGCACTTCTTTCCGGGTTCCGAGGTGCCTGCGGACGGCGTGATCCCGCCGAGTCGGCCGACGAGCGCGGGCAAGCTGATCCGGGCGGAGCGCCGCCGCCGGCACATCTCGGCGGAGGATCTCGCCGCGAAGATCGGGCTGCCCAAGTACCGCATCCTCGATGTCGAGGAGGGCAAGAGGCAGCTCGACCCGGACGTGGCCGAGCGGGTGGCGAAGGCGTTGCGGTTGCCGGTCAACACCTTCCTCGTCGCCCAGCAGGACACGATCGCGACCCTCGAGACGCAGATCGAGCGTCTCAACCAGGCGCTGGCCGAGGGCAGCCGCGGGACAGTCGTCGACGACGGACACGTCGACGCGCAGGGGCGGCAGCGGCGGGGTGTCCCGGTGTTGAGCACGCTCGCCGGCGGCTATCCGTCGGCTTTCGACGCGCTCGGGCGCCCGACCGCCGAGCCGGACGATTTCGTCTACCTGCCCGGCGTCCAGGATCCGACCGCGTTCGCGCTGCTGGTCGTCGGCGACTCGATGACGGCGGCCACGCCACCGAGCTTCTCCGAGGGCGACCTGATCGTCTGCGCGGACGGCTCACCGCGCAGCCGCGACTTCGCGTTCGTGCACCTGCGCGCCGAGCCCGATCCCTCGGTCGACACGATGTCGCAGGACTTCTTCGAGAACCCGCCCGGCTGGGTCACGTTCCGCCAGGTCTTCTACGAGACCTCGCCGGACAGCCGGATCCGCCTGCAGCCACTCAACCTCGACCACGCCGCGACCTTCCACCACCGCAGCGAGATCCTGGGCATGTGGCGGCTCATCGCGCACGT
>CAYMRB010000442.1:0-4587 GCA_964392615.1 uncultured Planctomycetia bacterium
CCCTGGAGAGCTCTCAGCCGCGTCGAACGCCTTTCCTGGACGGGCTCCTAGCGCGCAGGCTGGCCCGGCAAGGGCGGTCGACGTGACCCATGCGCAGGGCGGGCAGCCCACGCGCGCGGAGTTGGAGCTGGTCGCTTCGCGGCAGCTCAACTCTGCACGCTACCGGTCGACCTTCAGCTCATCCGGCGTTTCGAGCACCGTGTACCCCGGTGCAACGAGCCCGAGCCGCGCGTACGTCTCCGCGGCCGACGCGTTGTGGTCGTGGACGTACAGACGCACGCCGCAGTATCCCGGCCGTGCTGCCTGGTCGCACACGTGCTCGTAGAGGCGCTTGAAGATGCCGCGTCGCCGGCACTCCGGCTCGACCCACACCGATTGGATCCACAGGAACGTACCGTTGCGCCAGTCGCTCCACTCGAAGGTCACCATCAGCTGACCGACGGCCTGCCCATCGATCTCGGCGATGTAGTAGCGCCCCTTCGTATCGTCGTCGAGCGGTGCCCGCACTCCCGCGCGCACGGTGTCCGGCTCGAGGGCTACATCCTCGGTCTCGGCGGCCATCGAGATGTTGAAGCGGACGATGTCGTCGAGGTCATCGAGGCGGCCGTCGCGGATCGTGATTTCGTCTGACATGCCGGGAATCGTAAGCACGACGCCGGCCCGTGACAACCGTGCACAGTGCTCGAGCCGATAACGCCCGTACGCCACGCGCTTGCGCGCGACGATGGTAGTCTCTTCGAGAAGGAGCACTCGCCATGCAGACGTCCCTCCTGACGATCGCGCCACGCATTCAACACCGCGGTGCCGGCCTCGTCGCCGAGACCTCGCTGGCCGGATACTTCGCCGGCCTGACGCTGCTGCGCAAGCGTGTCGAGGTCGACCCGAAGGCCGGAGTCTTCCGACTGTCGCGCCGCACGCTGTGGTTCTTCGAGTCGAACCGCGAGATCCGGTTCGACGAGGTCCGGAGGATCACCTACAAGTACTCCGACCTCAAGCTGTTCCAGAGCCGGCACGTCCACGATCCGCTCGACTGCTATACCGTCGGGCTCGAGCTGATGAACGGCGAGGAGCTCCGCCTGTTCCGCTTCATCGGCGACGGCGCCGCGTACAACGCGGGATACCTCCCCGACTGGTGCCACTTCAGGGACCTCACGTTCGACGCGTCCGGCACGCAAGAGCGCGAATCGCGAATCTTCGTGCAGGCGCTCGAGGAGATCACCGGAATCGCGCTGGTCGCTTGATGACAGCCCGTCGAGCGGCTACTCGACGCGACCCGTCGCGGTCGGCCGCAGCCGTGCGGACGTGGCGCGGATGCCCTTGACGTCGTTGAGGCTGCATCGCAGTCCGGCGCCGGTGAGCACGCGCCCGGCGTCGAGGCGGACCGTCTTCTCGAGCCCTCCGTCCGGCTGAATTCCCGCCCGGAACTCCTTCTCCTCGCCGAGCGCGCCATCGGCCTGCAGCGGCCGCCCCCAGACCGCGAGCGTCTTGACGTCCCACTCGGGAGCGATTCGCGCGCCGAAGCCGGTCGCGACCCATCCCGGCGGCAGGTCGACGTTGGCCTCGAGACCCGCGTCGAGCTCCCAGCCGCCGCGCATCACGCGCGCCTCGCCGAGCGTACCGTTCGCGAGCAGCGGCTGAACGCGCAAGCGCATCGTCGTGATGTTGTCACCAGCGGCACGCGACCCCAGTCCCGTGACCACGTATCCCGGCGGCGCCTGCAACCACGCCTCGGCACGATCGGCCGCATCGATCCTCGGTTCGTCGAGCGCAACGACGCGCGAGTCCATAGCCGACGCCGACACGCCGGCGGACTGCGACGCGGGGCCCAGATCCCAAAGCCGGACGCGATCGACGTACGCGCTGGCACGGTCGAGGTCACGCCAGCGGAAGAACGCGACCCCGACGCGAGCCGCGTCACCCGTCGCGCGAAAGCGGTGCTCGAACCGCAGCCAGCGTCCCGCGGTCCAGTACCACTGCGTGCCGTCTCGATTCGCGACCAGCCGCACGCGCGTGTCGCCCGGCGGTCCACCGTCGACCGACGTGTGCACCCAAGCCGACAGCAGATACTCGTTCCCGGCGGTCGTCGGCACGCGCTGCGAGATCGCGCTCTCCTCGAAGACCTGCTCGCGACGCTCGCCCGCAATCCGCGACCAGCCGGCCATGTGCCGCGAGCTGCGCGGCGAGATGCCATGCGCGTCGCCCGATGTCCCGACGATGTCGGCTGGCGTCGCATCCCATCCGTCGAGCTCGCTCTCGAAGTCGAAGTTCGCGATCGGCACCTCGGCGACGAACAGGACCGGCTCCGACTCACGCACCGAGATCACCGGCGGCGGTGCGATCTCCGGCAGCACGTCCGGATGTTCCGGGTAGAGATACGGCGGCGGCGGTCCATGCGGCCCGTCCGGGACGCGAAAGCGATAGACCGGCGTACGCCACTCGCGCCCCGTCGGTCCGGTCGCTACGAGACGCAGATCGTAGTCGTGCCCGCGCCACAGCTTCGGCACGTCGAGTCGGTTCGTGCCGGGCTCGACCTCGAAGACGCGCGACTCGCCCGGGGTCAGTCGACCCAGCTCGACCCTTACGGGTGCGCGATGCGTGATGCCCCAGCTCAGGAAGAGGTCGCCCTTGCCCTCGAAGCGCATACGCACGTTGTGGATCGCGGGCAGCGAGCCCGGGTCCGTCTCGCCGTAGATCCACGCGCGCAGGTCGAGAGGTGCGCGAGCCGTCTCGGATGGCGACGGGATATCGCCCTTGTGCGGGATACCGAAGACCTCGAGGCGGTACGCCGTGCCCGGCTCGAGGACGAGCTCGTCCTCGGCGAACAGAAACTGCGCGCGACGCACGGTTCCCGGACGCGCGCAGGCAACGTTGCGCTTCGGGCCGGCGAGAAGCTGCGGCGGCGAGTCGAGCGACCACACGCGCGCGACCATGTCGCGGCACTTCTCGACGACCGGCGCGGCGGTCACGTCGACGAGTCGCACGTTCAGCGTGCGTGGCCGGAAGACGACGTCGGTCGCGCCGTACAACCAGCCGTCGGCGTCGACGCCCTCGACGATCGCGCGCGACACATCGGCGGGCTCCTCGATGATCCACGCTCCGAGATCGCTCCCCATCGCGCGAGAGCCGTCGATGAACAGCTCACCGTCGGCGTACACGTCGCCGGTCGCGTGAAGATACGGACGAAACGGCTCGCCGTCCGCACGCCAGATGCGGATCGCGTAGGTGCGGCCGGGCTCTAGCGGCGCGTCGCCGGCCTTCCAGCGTGCCCAGCCCCACTCGGTCGAGTGCCCCGATCGAAACGTCCGCACGGATCCGATCGTGGCACCACCGGGACCTCCCGCGACGAGTGCCGCGTGAAAGCGACCGGGACGCGTCGCCACGAGAAGCGAGAAGCCGACGAGCTCGCGACCGCTGGCGACGAACGTCTGCGCGAACTCGCGCGCGGACGGGCCCCACACGCACGCGTCGGGCTCGTAGACGTGATCGATCAGTATGTCGCCGGTGTTGACGCGATCCGGATCGACGGCCGCGCCGGACACGAAACGCGGGAAGAACGCCCAGGTCTCCGCGCAGGTGTAGTCCATGCGCCCCTGGCGAAACGGATACTCCGTGAAGCCGCTCCGCGCCATTCCGGTCGTCGATGTCTTCACGGCGCCGACCATCGAGCAGACGGTCCGCGTTCGCGGCGAGAGAGGACGCTGCGTTCGCGCGCCGAGCAGGCGGTAGAAGAGCACCTGGCCGGAGCGATCGCCCTCGTCCGCGCGCAGCTCTGTCGTGACGCATGCTACGGCCAGCACGAAGACTAGAGCCCGGTCGCACGCCAGGCGCCGATTCGGATGCGGCAGCATCACCTCGTTCCTCCGATGCGCGTTGTCGTTCGCCCGAGGCCTCACACCCATTCTGCGGGGAACGGCAGGACCGCGTCCAACGTCGACGCACCGCACGCGAGCATCATCACCCGGTCGAACCCCGCCGCGACGCCCGCGCAGCTCGGCATGTCGGCGAGCGCCGCGAGAAAGCGCTCATCGATCGGCAGCGGCGCCTTGCCGTCGCTCTGCCGCTGGCGATTCGCCTCTTCGAATCGCGCGCGCTGCTCGTCCGCGTCGACGAGCTCGTGATAGCCGTTGCAGAGCTCGAGACCGTCGATGAACAGCTCGAACCGCTCGGCGACGCGCGAGTCGTTCGCGTCCAGACGTGCGAGCGCGGCCTGCGACGCGGGGTACGCGTGCACGAAGACGGGACGCTCGCGACCGAGCCGCGGCTGAATCGACGTCGACAGCAGGACATCGAGCCACGCGTCGCGGTCGGCGCTCGCGGCGAAACCGTCAGAGCAGTCGATCCCCTCGGCGCGCGCCTTCGCGCGCAGCTCGTCGATGTCGGCCTCGAGCGCGTCGATGCCGAGCTCGCGAGCAAACAGCTCCGCGTACGTGATCTTCTCCGGCGTCGACACGCGCTCCGGACCGAGCAGCTCGCGAATCCAATCGCCGACCTCGTCCATCAACCGATGGTGATCGAAGCCAGGACGATACCACTCGACGATCGCGAACTCCGGATTGTGCAGCCGCCCGCGCTCGCCGCACCGAAACC
>CAYMRB010000442.1:4597-8322 GCA_964392615.1 uncultured Planctomycetia bacterium
GCCCCAGCCCCACGACCGCCCCGAGCGAACTCTCCGCACCGAAACGCGTGAGCGATCTGGTAGATCGGCCCCGAGCCCGCCGCGAGGAGCCGCTTCATGAACGCTTCGGGCGAGGTCTGCAGCCAGCGCTCGCCGTCGGTCCCTTCCCCACCATCGAGTCCGTCGCAGCGCGGGGGATCCAGATGGCGATCGACGACGACGCCACGGCTCAGGAGAGGTGTGTCGACCTCGAGCGCGCCACGCTCCGCAAAGAAACGCCGCGTTCGCTCGAGGAGCTCCGCACGCAAGCGCAGCTTCGCCGGCGAAGCGCCGGGGCGATCGACATCGCCCTCGTCACCGTCGGCGCGCGCCGGCTCGCGCGCGCCGGTCAACTCTTGACGCGCTCGATATACTCGCCGGTCCGCGTGTCGATTTTGATGCGGTCCCCGATCTTGATGAAGATCGGCACGCCGAACTCGGCGCCGGTCTGGACCTTCGCGGGCTTCGTCACGTTCGTCGCCGTATTGCCCTTCGCGCCCGGCTCGCAGTACTCGACGTCGAGCACGACGTGGTTCGGCGGTGTCACCGAGATCGGCTGACCGTTGTGGAATGTCACGTCGACGAGGCACTCCTCGACGAGGTACATCCACACATCGCCGAGCACTTCCTTGCTGACCGCGTGTTGATCGTACGATTCGGGATGCATGAAGTGCCAGTCTCTTGAATCGTTGTACAAGTACTGGAGCTTCTGATCCTCGACGTCCGCGGCCTGAATCTTGTCACCGCTGCGGTACGTCTTCTCGATGACGTTCCCGGTGATCAGGTTCTTGACGCGGATCGTGTACACCGCGGAGCCCTTGCCGGGCTTGCGGAACTCGGATTCGACGATCAGGTACGGATCGCCGTCGAACTCGACCCTGAGGCCTTTCCTGAAGTCACTGGTTCCGTAGAATGAGGGCATCGTGCTGCGAGCTTTCGGAGGGCTGGTTCCCGGCGAGGTACAAAGGGATGGAGGATAGCACACGACCGGCGCGTCTGGCCACATCGTCCCGCCGCGACGGCCCCCGGCTCGACGACTGCTCCCCGCGGACGCAAGCGAGCTGGAAGCGCGCCCTGGCGGAGGCGATCCGCGCCCCCGACGAGCTCGTCGCGACGCTCGGCCTCCCGTCGTCGTGTCTGGACGCGGCACGTCGCGCGGCGCGGCTCTTTCCGCTCATCGCGCCGCGAGAGTTCGTCGCCCGCATGCGCCCGGGTGACCCCTCCGACCCGCTGCTGCGCCAGGTTCTGCCGCTCGACGCAGAAGCCGCGCCAGCGCCCGGATTCACCGCCGATCCCGTCGGCGACGAGGCAGCCCGCCGCGCGCCGGGGCTGCTGCAGAAGTACCACGGTCGCGCCCTCCTCCTCGCTGCCGGCAGCTGCGCCGTCCACTGCCGCTACTGCTTTCGCCGGCACTTCGACTACGACAGCGTGCCGCGAGGCCTCACAGCGCTGGAGCCGGCGCTCGAGCGGCTCGCGGCCGACGAGTCGATTCGGGAGGTCATCCTCAGCGGTGGCGATCCGCTCGTCCTGACGGACGCGTCGCTCGAGGCGCTGGTCGCGCGACTCGAGGCCATGCCGCACCTGCGGCGGCTGCGAGTCCACACGCGCCTGCCGATCGTCATCCCGCAGCGAGTCGACGATCGGCTCCTGGGCTGGCTGCGCGGGACGCGATTGACGCCGATCGTCGTCGTCCACGCGAACCACCCGCACGAGCTCGACGCGGCCTGCTGCACGGCGATCGGTCGGCTCGTCGACGCAGGGGTGCCGGTGCTCAACCAGGCCGTCCTGCTGCGTGGCGTCAACGACGACGTCGAGACGCTCGAGGACCTCTGCGAGCGGCTCGTCGACGCGCGCGTCATGCCGTACTACCTGCACCAGCTCGACCCGGTCGCGGGGGCCGCGCACTTCCGGGTCGAGGTCGACGAAGGCCGCCGCCTCATCGCGGCGCTGCGCCAGCGTCTGCCCGGTCACGCGGTGCCGCGATACGTCCGCGAGATTCCCGGCGCGCTCGAGAAGACGAGTCTCGAGTAGTACGAAAACAGAGACGCCACCTGCAGGGTGTGGACGGCCCGCACTCAGCAGGTGGCGATTCTCGAGACGAGTGACTCGATCAGGCCGCGTCGGCCTCCTCGAGGCAGCCGAACGCATCGTCGGTCTCATCGAACCCCGGATCGGGGAACGGCGCCGCCGGCGGCTCGCCGCCGAGGAACAGGTAGCCGAAGATCCGGATGCCGTCCGACACGTCGAGCTGACCGTCGTCGGTCGCGTCCGCGGCGTCGAAGCACGCCAGCTCACCCTCGCCGAGGAACAGCACCGCGAGGATGTTGATCCCGTCCGACAGGTCGATCGCGCCGTCGCCGTTGGCCTCGCCGCGAATGAACCCGTACGCGTACGCGTCGGCGAACTCCGCGGAACCGCGGTCGTTCACGAGCCGCAGGCTGTACGAGCCGAGTCGGGGAGACGCCGGCACCGTCGCGGTCATCTCGGTGTCGCTGAGGACCTCGAGCACCGTCACCGGCAGCGGCTCCTCGCCCTCGGCGAAGAACTCGAGCGACGTCGCCTCGGCCGCGGAGAACGCGGTACCGGTGATGGTGATGGTCTCACCGCCGAGGTAGTAGCCGATCTGGGGATCGACGGTCTGGATCGTCACCGGAATGACGGTCGCGGAGCAGTAGTCCCAGAACATCTGCGGCTGCTCGTCGGGCCGTTCAACGGCAAACCCGACGATCGTGTAGTGATACTCGCCGGGCTCGAGCCCCTCGTCGGTGTAGGCCGCAACATCCGGCTCGAGCTGGGCGAGGAGGTCGCCGTCTCGGTAGAGGAACAGGAAGTCCCACGGAGTCTGGCTGAACTCCCACTGCAGGTAGATGTTCTCCGTGTCGCCCACGCAGCTCGTGAACTCGAGCGTACCCGGACACGACACCGTGATCGGCAGGTCGACGAGCTCGGGCGTGGCCGTCTGGCCGTTGACGGTCAGGACGGACGATACCGGCGGCACGTTGACCTCGTCCGAGAAGCTCAGGGCGGTCTCGATATCGACACACGGAACGGGCGGCGGATCGCCCGTCGTCGGATCGGCGATGACCCGATAGTCC
Source organism: uncultured Planctomycetia bacterium (assembly GCA_964392615.1). Lineage (GTDB taxonomy): Bacteria > Planctomycetota > UBA8108 > UBA8108 > UBA8108 > CAYMRB01. The sequence continues at coordinate 7,711 of CAYMRB010000442.1, forward strand.
ATGGTCAGGATCTCGTAGTCGTCGCCGATGTCGACCGTGATCGGCTGCGTGAACGAGATGACGACGGCCATCGTCACTCCCGCAACCTCGCCGCGAGGCTCGGCATCGACGACGAGGAACTGCGGCGGCAGGCCGTCCGCGACGGTCGCGGTCAGCTCGCCCTCGACGGCGCCGAGAAGCTCGAGCGCGGACGGATCGTGGCGGATGCCGAGCGACCAGCCCTGAACGCCATCGACCATCGTATCGAGCAGGACGCGCGCGCCGAACTCGTCGCCGTTCCGTAGCGGTTCGGTCGGCCCGACGATCTCCAGCCGCGTATCGGCCGGTGGCCCCGCGAACAGCCCGGTCCCAACGAACACCGACAGCGCCGCGGCACACAGAATCCTTGCGGACGTGATCTGCATCGATCTCTCCTCGAGTTGGCTAGGAACCCTCTGGCGGACTTCCGAGTGCTCGCGTTCGCGGACCCGAGAGCGAGCACCGAGACCCGAGAAACCCGAGCTCGAAGGTAGCGCCCCGGACGGGCCGGGTCAACTGTCAGGAGCGATCCCGACCCCGACTCCGATCCCGACTCCGATCCCGACTCCGACACCGACACCGACACCGACACCG
>CAYMRB010000443.1:0-8318 GCA_964392615.1 uncultured Planctomycetia bacterium
ACCCCCGGCTTTTTTTCACCCCTGTCGTGTTTGGCCCGGGTGGGGGGGTCGCGGATGTGTTAAAAACACGAGGCTACGCGATCAGGTCCTCGACGACGTCGCCGTGCACGTCGGTCAGGCGGAAGTCGCGTCCCGCATAGCGGTACGTCAAGCGCTCGTGGTCGAAGCCGAGCAGACGGAGAATCGTCGCGTGCAGATCGTGTACGTGGACCGGGTCCTCGACGGCTTTGAAACCGAACTCGTCGGTCGCGCCGTAGGCCTGGCCGCCGCGCACGCCACCGCCGGCGAGCCACATCGAGAAGCCCCAGTGGTTGTGATCGCGGCCGTTCACCTTGCCCTGGTTGGCGCCCTTCTGCGGCAGCTCGACGGTCGGCGTGCGGCCGAACTCGCCGCCCCAGATGACGAGCGTGTCGTCGAGGAGTCCGCGTAGCCGCAGGTCTTCGAGCAGCGCGCCGATCGCCTGGTCGCATTGCCCGGCGAGGCGGCGGTGGTTGACCTCGATGTCGTCGTGGTTGTCCCACGGCTGCCCGGCGCCATGCCACACCTGCACGTAGCGCACGCCGCGCTCGATGAGACGCCGCGCGATCAGGATCTGCCGCGCCTGCACGCCATCGCCGTACATGGCACGGATCGACGCGGGCTCGCGGGAGATGTCGAACGCATCGCTCGCATCGATCTGCATGCGGTACGCGAGCTCGAAGGACTCGATGCGCGCCTCGAGGTGCGCCTCGCGTCCGCTGCGCTGCTCGAGGTGGCGCGCGTTGAGCTCTGCGACCAGATCGAGCTGCCGACGTTGCTCGGCTCGCGACAGACGGTCGTTGCGAATGTTCGCGATCAGCTTGTCGATCGCCTGATGTCGCGTGTCGACGTACGTGCCCTGGAAGATGCCGGGCAGGAAGCCCGACTGCCAGTTCTGCGTTTCCTGGATCGGATAGCCGCCGGGGCACATGGCGACGAATCCGGGCAGGTTGCGGTTCTCGGTGCCGAGGCCGTACGTGACCCACGAGCCGACGCTGGGACGCACCTGGCGTGCGAAGCCGCAGTTCATCAGCAGGAGCGATGGCTCGTGGTTCGGGACGTCGGCGACCATCGAGCGGATGACGGCGATGTCGTCGGCGTGCTTCGCGACGTGCGGGAAGATCTCGCTGACTTCGATGCCGCTCTCGCCGTGGCGCGAGAACTCGAACGGCGAAGGGAACGCGGCGCCGGTCTTGCGCTCCGTGCGCAGGTTCTTCGTCGGCAGCATCTTGCCGGCGAGCTTGCCGAGCAACGGCTTCGGATCGAACGTGTCGACGTGCGACGGGCCGCCGTTCATGAACAGATGGATCACGCGCTTGGCGCGCGCCGGAAAGTGCGGAGCGCGGGGGGCCAGCGGATCGGTGTACGCGACGCCGGGCGAGCGTGGCTTCGCGGACGAACCTCCGTCATCGCAGAGGACTGCGCCGTCGTCGGCCAGGAGGCAAGCGAGCCCCAGCGACGCCATGCCGACGCCGCTGCGCTGCAGGAGGTCGCGGCGGCTGAGCACGGCTTCGTTCACGGTCGAAGAGCGGTCGCGGTCGTCGGACATGGCACCGATTGTAGGCGCGAGCAGTCCGTCGAGAAAGGGAATCGACCGTCGGGTGACAGGTGAGACCGAGACCGAAGCGAAGATCAGAGCGCGGCGCCGGCCGGCACCGGCAGCGCGAGGCGGTACGACCAGCCCTCGGCGCGATTCTCGACGACGAACTGTCCGCCGTGTCGCGTCACGATGCGGCGCGCGATCGCGAGATCGACGTCGTGCGGTGTACCGTCGACGGGATCGACGACCGGGCTCTGGTGCTCGACGGTGCAGACGCACTCGTCGGCGTTGCAGTTCACGGATACAGAGATCGTCGACTCGAACGGACTGACGCGCACGGCGTGGTCGAGCAGCGCGGAGAGCACGTGACGCAGCGCGTCGAAATCGACGCTCGAAGTCGGCGCGCACTGCACGTTGGACGAGATGCCGACATCGACTCGCGACGCGCGCGGCTTGTAGCCGTTGATCAGGCGCGAGACGCGATCGCAGAACGATCCCGTGTCGTCGATCGGATCGTCGTCATTGGGCGACAGGCCCGCCAGGTACCGCACCCGGACGAGAAGGTCGCGGAGCGATCGAGCGTTGTCACGCGTCCGGGAGAGCCAATCGTAGCGCTCGCTGGGAGACATCGACGACTCCACCAGCAGCACCTCGAGAGGTTGCAGGATGCCTTCGGTGAGGAGTGCCGGATCGCCGGTCAACAGGTCGAGCAACTCCACCTCGTTGTCGCCGTTGTACGCGTCGCTATCGTTCCGGGAAGCCTGGTCGACCATGAGTCTCTCTCGCGCTGGATCTCGGGTTCGGGCACCATCAGCCACATCGACCGGCAGGGCCCGCCATCTGCACGGAAATCCTACCGACTTCGACGCTGGAGACAACGGTCGACTCGAGGGGATTTTGGCTCGAATCCCGGCGTTCGGAAACGGCTGGATCAGTCGACGAACGTGAACTCGTTCGTGACGAGCAACGCCTGCGCGTACGAGGTCCAGCGCGTGCCGTCCATCGCGCCGCCGGCGCCTCGCAGGAAGCGTCGCGCGGCGTCGATCTCGGCATCAGCCGGCGACCGTCCGAAGAGGATGCGGTACAGCCGCTCGATGCGGGCAGGTGGGTCATCGAGCTCGGCGACGTCGGGCCGTGCGAGGAGGCGTTCGGCTTGCTCGCCGAGAAACGGGCCGTTCATCAGCCACAGCGCCTGCTGGGGTACGGTGGTCGTGTGGCGTCCGGAGCTCGTCGCGTCGGGGCTCGCGAAGTCGAACGCGCGCAGCAAGCCCGGCAGGTTCTGGCGGTCGATGAACCCGTACACGGTGCGCCGCGTCGTGAACGGGCGCTTGAAGAGGTCGACCGGCCGCCCGCCGAAGCGGGTGTCGAGACGGCCGGCCGCTGCGAGCAACGCGTCGCGCAGGGCTTCGAACTCCAATCGGCGCGGGTTCATCCGCCAGACGAGGAAGTTCGCCGGATCCGCCTCGCTGCAGTCCGTTCGCGGAGCGCTCGACTGGCGCCAGGTGTGCGACAGCAGGATCCGCCGATGGAGTGACTTCAGCGACCAATCGTCTTCGACGAAACGCGTGGCGAGCCAATCGAGGAGATCGGGATGCGTCGGTGGATCGGCTCGCGTGCCGAAGTCGCTCGGCGTGCGAACGAGCGCCGCGCCGAAGTGGTGCCGCCAGACGCGGTTGACGAGGACCCGTGCCGTTAGCGGATTGACCGGGTCGACGATCGCGCGTGCGAGCTCGAGCCGGCCGCTGCCGTCGCGAAACCGTGGCGGTTCGCCGCGAGACAGCGCGGTCAGGAACCGGCGCGGTGCGACGTCGCCGGGAGCGCCGGGCTTGCCGCGCAGGAACACCCGGACGTCGGCAGGGCGGTCGACGTCGACGAGCACCATCGCGTGCGCCGGGGCGCCGTCGTGCGTGACGCGGAGCTGATCGACGCGCTTCTGCAGCTCGCGAAGCCGATTCTTCGCCGCTCGGTCGAACCGGGCGACGGCCGCGTCGATCGACAGATCCTCACGGCCCAGCTTGTCGCGCACCTCGTTCGCCTTCTTCTCGCGAAACGCCGCGACCGCGTTCGAGCGTTCGGCGAGCTCGTTCTCGTAGGCGCGCTGCGCGTCGCGATTCGTGGCAGGACCGATTTGCGGGGGCTCCTTCGGTTCCTGCGAGCTCGCGAAGACGCCGTAGAGCGAGTAGTAGTCCGCCAGCGGAATCGGATCGTACGGGTGGTCATGACATCGTGCACATTGCACGGTGAACCCGAGCAGGCCGCGGGTGACGACATCGATGCGGTCGTCGATGATGTCGTGCCGGTTGTTGAGGAACCGCCGGCCGAGCGTCAGGAATCCCATCGCCGCGAGCGGCGCGCGGTCGTCGACGAGATCAAGGCGATCGGCGGCGAGCTGCGCGACGACGAACCGGTCGTACGGCAGGTCTTCGGCGAACGATCGGATGACCCAATCGCGATACGTGTACGAGAACGGGAAGCGGCGCTCCTCCGCGAAGACGTAGCCCTTGGTGTCGGCATAGCGCGCGACGTCGAGCCAATGACGGCCCCAACGCTCGCCGTAGCGCGGCGACGCGAGGAGACGGTCGACGAGCTTCTCCCATGCCTCCGGCTCGGGATCGTTGACGAACTCCTCGACTTCCTCCGGCGTCGGGTAGAGGCCGGTCAGATCGAGCACCAGGCGTCGAATGAGCACGCGACGCGACGCGGGTGGCGATCGATCGAGCCCGCGCGCCGCGAGTCGCGCGCGGACGAAGCGATCGATCGGCGTGTCGTCGGGCCGGGACGCGTCGACCGAGGGCGGCGTCGGATCGCGAACGGGGCGAAACGCCCAGTGATCGCTCGACGACGAGTCGCCGGTCGCGTCAGTCTCCGCAGCGAAGGCGAATCCGGCGCAGAGGACAGACGCGCAGACGGTGGCGGCCGCGATCGACGCGACAGCTCGGACGACGTAGGCACAGCACATATCGCCGATGGTATCTTGCCGCGCGGGGCCGGGCAAGATGGCCCGGGGACGGGGGTGCACCCGCGGTCCTGCGACGCTCGCGTCGGAAGCAGCGCGGAGTCGGAGTCGGAGTCGGCGTCGGAGTCGGAGTCGGTGTCGAACCCGAAAGACCAAGAAGGACTCGTCCAGAATCTCGTTCTCCGACGAAGACTTCTGCCGCCTCCAAGTAGGATTCCTAAGGAACCCAGGAACCCAGGAAGGGAAGTGGATGCGCCCTCCCTTCCTGGGTTCCTGGGTTCCTTAGAGTTCTTTCCTCTCGGCGGCCTCGGACTTTGGGTTCCGGGCAACGCCCGGGCTAGGCTCTCCGTGACTTCCATGAGAAGGCTAGGTGTCAACGGCGAGTCGGAGTCGGTGTCGGCGTCAGCGGGCGACCGGTTCCGGCGTCGCGGTCGGCCCGGTCATCTTCGGTGGCAGCCGAAACACGCGGCCATCGCGCGTCGTGAAGTAGAGGTGCGACTTCGAGAACGCGTCCGGATTGCCGTCGGCCCAGAACGCCCAGAAACCCGGGTGGGCGTCCACGGGGCGTCGAGCATACGCGTGATTGCGCGGACTGTTGCGCGTCAGCGTGCGTACGCGCTTCCACGTGCGGCCGCGGTCCGCGCTCGACCACACGACCATCTCGCCGCCCGTGCCCCACGGCTGCGGACCGGGATCGGTCGGCGCGACGATCGTCCAGTCGCCGCCGCCGCGGAGGTACAACGAGCCCATGTCGTAATTGTGATCGGAGGGCGTCACCGTGCGGATGTCCCACGCGCTGCCGCTGAAGCGCGCCGTCGTCCACATGCGTGGCGGCTTCTGCGGGCCGGGTCGGTGATCGCGGCTGACGACGAACAGGACGACAGGGCGGCCGTTGTCATCGATGTCGATGTCCTTCAGATAGACGAGCTCGCCGCGCGCGTGGTAGTCGCGAACGAGAGCGGGATTCGCGACCGCGGCGAGTGGCGTCGTCACGCGTTCGCCGGCTGCGGTCGTCCACGTCTTTCCCATATCGCGCGTCTCGAGGAAGTAGAGATTCGTGCGTCGATCGACGACGCCGCGCGGGTGCCAGCTGAACGCGGTGACGACGCGACCGTCGCGTTCGCGGGTGACCTGGTAGTGGCCGCCGAAGCCGGCGAGCTTCTGTTCCGCCGTGAAGATCGACTCCGATCCGGCCGCGACGCGCGTGTTCGGAATCGTCCGCCAGTAGAGCTCGCGGCCCTTCGTGTAGCGCGTGTACAGGTAGCAGAAGCCGCGCCTCTTCACGCGCCACGGCTGCGGGTAGGCCATCCTGCGGTGTCGGTGGACGAGCTCGAACGCGTCAATCGAGTGCGGCGCGACGCTACGGTAGAGGAAGCCGTCGCGCCTCGTCGAGCGGCCGGCGACGAAGACCCACAGGTGGCCGTCGTCGTCCATGGCGAGGCTCGGGTTGTCGTGCGGATCGTTGACGCCCTTCTTGTCGTGGACGATGACCGGGCGCGGCACGGTGTTCGTGCGGTGATCGTAGTGCGACGCCATCGCCAGCAGGTGCCGCTCGCCAGGACGCGTGCCGCCCCACACGAAGAAGGTCTTCGCCGCTTCCTTCGAGTAGACGGCCAGCGGGATGTGCTTCGCGGTGTACGTACCGAGGCCGCCGGAGTACTTGTCGCCGTGCTGGCTCTTCTGACCGAGCGTGAACCAGATGCCGCGGTAACCATCGGCGCGCGCGTCGTCGGCTGCGGCCGGCGTCGGGACGAGCGCCATGGTGAACAGGGCCAGGCAGAGTGTTGTTTTCGTCACGTGATGCGTGTCCTGCACGGGTGGGGGAGACGCGTGGTCGTCCATCTCGTTCTCGTCGGCCGGAGTCGGCGAGTCAACCCGGCAGCGGGTCAAGCCGAAGGAAGAGTAGTGATGGCGTCTCGCTGCCGGTTAGGATCGTCTGCGACGAGAGGAGATGTCGAGAGCCCCCGGCAGCCCTTCACTCGACGAGGCGGAGGATGGAGACCATGTGGAATCGCTCGACGTTCGCGCTGGTCCTTCTCGCTGCACCGATTCTCACCGCGCAGGCAGGGCAGCAGATCGAGCGCGTGACCCGCGTCCACGATATCGCGTTTCTGGCGCGCGCGGTGCCCCGCCATCCGAACCCCGTGTCGTGGCCCGCGGTCAACTTGCGCCTCGCGACGCAAGAGGCGCAGGCGAGCGGCGGGCTCTGGGGCCTCGGCAAGGGGTTTCCTCCCCCGGACCTCGCGCTCAGAGCCTTCGGCCACGCCGAGGAGCCCGAGGAGAAGGAAGGAGACGCGTCCGCTGGGGTCGTCGTGTCTCCCGAGTCGCTCGCGGCCCTGATCCGGCGCAACATCGCCGAGGACTCGTGGGCCAACGTGCGCAACTCGATCAAGGTCGATGGCGAGCGACTGCGCGTCGTCGCGGCGCCGGAAGTTCACGCGAGCATCGATTCCCTGCTCGCCGCGCTGCGCGCACGCCGCGCGAGCATGGCCGTCATCGAGGTCGCGGTCGTTCCGGCGAAGCGGCTCGCGGCAGACGCCGCGCGTGGACCGTGGCTCACGAACGAGGCCTTCGCTCGCGCTATCGTTGACGCTGGATCCGGCGCGCAGGCGGCGTCTCTGGCGTTGACCGCCTACAACGAGCAGACGGCGAGCGGATTCGCGGGGCGCGTGCGAACCGCCGCCATGGGCGTCGGCATCAATCAGACGGGCGTCGTCCCGGTTTCCGATGTCGCCATCGAGACGCTGCCGATCGGTCTGGGAGTCGAGGTCCGTCCGGTCGCCGTTACCGGCACGGATTGGTTCCGTTGTGATCTTCGGGTCACCCGATCGCGACAGCCGGGCGTCGTCGAGCGGCGCAAGACCCTCTTCGCCGAGCTGGAGCTCGTGCCGCAGGGGCGTGAGGACCTCACGACCACGCTGCTCCTGCGAGCGGGCCGGCCGGCCGTCGCGGGACGCTTCAGCGATCGTCAGCCGGATGGCCGCGAGCGCGAGTTCGCCATCCTCGCCCGCCTCACACCGATGGAGACCGAGGGGGAGGCTCCGGCATCGCCGCCGGTCGACACGGCATTCCGTCGTCGCATGCTGGACCTGTCGTTTCTTCTCGAGCCCTTCGAGGGGGAGAGGGCCGGGCTCTCCGCTGACTCGTGGCTGCGCCGGATTCGACACACCGTGCAGCCCGAAGCATGGCTAGACGAGCGCGCGGATCTCCGCTTGGCCGACAGGCGCTTTCTTCATGTCACGGCGCGAGAGGGCACCCATCGCGCGCTGCGCGAGTGGCTCGATGCGCGGATCCGCGCTCGCGCGCGTGTTGCCGCGATCGAGGTCGCCGAGTACGCGGGATCGGTCGAGGCGGTGCACGCCGTCGTCGCGAGCCTCGAGGACGGACTCTATCTTCCCGACGATTGGGAGTCGTCCGAGGCAGGCCGACGTCTCGAGCGCTCGTTTTCGTCGCGAGGGTTCGGCCCCCTCGGCGGAACGCTGAAGGCGCGCGGCGTCGACGCTCGGCCCTTCGTCGCCGAAGTGGAGAGCATTTCCGGAGGCACGGGATTCTCCATCCTCGAGATCCCGGCTCCGGTCGTGCGCACGGCGGGCAACGGTTTCGAGCTTCTCGCGACGGCAGCGCCGCGCATCGATCCGGACATGGCGACGCTCGAGCTCTGGTGGACGCGCTGCCGTACGGCGTTCGCGGCGCGCAGCGAGGTATTGCCGATCGTGCGCTTGACTGGCGACGAGGCCGGCGCTGGCGCGGGGCGGCAGGCCGGCGAGCGGACGCGATATGTCGTCGATCTGCCGCGCCAGCGCG
>CAYMRB010000444.1:0-8317 GCA_964392615.1 uncultured Planctomycetia bacterium
GACGCGTACCAGGCATACCTCGCCCTCCACGCGAAGCACCGCTCGTGGCCGATCGACCCCGAGCGCGCGGAGGTCCACTTCGGAATCGCGACGAACCTCGCTCGCCTCGGCGCGAACGAAGCCGTGCTCGACGAGCTCGAACGCGCGGTGCGTCACGGCTTCTGGGACCGACGATTCCTCAGCGCGCATCCCGCGCTGCAACGCTTCGCGACGAACCGACGCTTCCGAAAGTGCGTCGACGATGCGCGCAACGGAGCAGCGCGCGTGGCGTTCGGCCTCAAGAGCGTCGACGGCAAGCTGCTGGAGGCGAAGGACTACGCCGGCAAGCCGCTCCTCATCAACGTCTGGGGCACCTGGTGCCCGCCATGCCAGGAGGAGATCCCGGGCCTGGTCAAGGTCCACGGACTGTTCCGAGACAAGGGCCTGCAGATCATCGGCCTGAGCTGGGAGAGCGCCGACCCGAGCCCCGCGCTCGGCAAGCGCGTCAAGGAGTTCTGCGCGGCGGAGGGCATCGAGTACCCGTGTGCGCTGATCCCGAAGTCGACAGCCATGGCGATCCCGGGCCTCCGGGGCTTCCCGACGACGATCTTCATCGATCGGCGCGGCAGGGTGCGCAAGACGCTCAGCAGACGACTCGACGCAAGGCGCCTCGAGACGGAAGTCCGCCTGCTCCTCGGTCTCTCGAACAGGCGCCGCTGACTTTGGCGGGAATTCCCGCAACCGCTGCCGGCCCGAGCGTGTATACGGGGACGATGCCGAGTCCCTTGGAGAAGCACGCGATGAGAGTCCCGACAATCGCCCTCGCGCTGACGCTGGCCGCGGCGTTGCCCTGCCGCGCCGAGCCTCTCGCCGCGTCCCGCGTCGCGGCTGACGCGAAGTGGGTCGCCCACGTCGACTTCGAGGCCGCGCGCGCCGCGATATTGGCGCAGGAGGTGTGGAAGCGCTGGCTCAACCGCGGTGTCGCTCGCGACGTCCTGCGACGGCTGGATCGCGCCGTCGGGACGGATCTGCTCGACGAGCTGCGCGGCGTCACGTTCTACGGCAGCTCGTTCGACGCTGCCGACGGGGTCGTGCTCGTGAGGGCAAAGGTCGACCGAGAGCGCATCCAGAGCCTCCTCGGCCGCAACGCGACGCATCGAGTCACGACGTTCGGACGCCATAGCCTCCACGCGTGGGTCCAGAAGATCGACGACCGCATGCAAGCCGCAGTGATCGGCTGCTTCGCCCGCGACGATCTGATGGTGCTCGGCCGCGACTCGCGCCGCGTCGAGCACGCGCTTCAAGTGCTCGACGGCACGTCGCCGTCGCTCGCGAGCGCGCCGTCTCCGCTCGCGTCGGAAGCGCCCCCCGGCACCGTGTTTCACGTCGCCGCGGCTCACGTCAGCGGATTCGCGTCGGCAGGCCTGCCGTTCGTGTCGCCGCTGCTCGGCCACAGCGAGCTCGTGCGCATCTCGGCAGGCGAGAGCGACGAGGATCTCGTCGTGCAGGTCGAACTCGCCGCGCGATCGGTCGAGGCCGCCGGCTACATCCGCGACGTGATCCTCGGGCTGCGGGCCATGGCCGCACTCGAGCGCTCGGACGACGAAGCCGTCCAAAGCGCGCTGCGCGCGCTGCGCGTGGCCGCGCGGGAGACAACCGTCTCGGTGACGTGGCGTGCGCCGGGTGAGGAGATCATGGATCTGATCGAGAGAGAGTGGACCGGTCGCGGCAAGTGACGACGGATCGCGCCGACAGATGCGACGACAGCTCGCGCGACGACGCGAAACTGGTCGAGGACGCTCGATCGGGTTCCACGTCGAGCTTCGCCGAGCTCGTGCGGCGCTACCAGGTGCCCCTGATCGCTTTCCTTCGACGACACGTGAGCGACAGCGACGTCGAGGATCTCGCCCAGGACGCGTTCCTGCGCGCCTGGGAGTACCTCGACCATTTCGACGGCCGCTGCCGCTTCTCGACTTGGCTTTTCACGATCGCACGACGACTCGGCATCAATCTGAAGAGAAAGCGCCGCCCGGAGCTCAACTCCGATCAGGTCGAAGCGGCCCGGGGATCAGCGCCGAGCCCCGAGCAAGCGCTGGCGGACAAGGAGCGACGCGAGAACCTCTGGAGCGTCGCCGAACGCGTGTTGAACGACGAACAGAACATCGCCCTGTGGCTCCACTATGCGGAGGGCTGGCCTCTCGCCGAAATAGCCGCGGTGCTCGAGATCTCGGCACCGGCAGTCAAGGCGCAGCTCTTTCGCTCGCGTGGGAAGCTGCGAACCGCGCTCTCCACGGCTGGCTCTTCGAGCGATGGGCGAGACCGGAGGCTTCTCTCGTAGAGACATGAACGATCGACACTCTGACGAATCGAACGACGCGCAAGACCTCGACGCGACGGATCGCGACCTCGTCGACCGATTGCGCGCCGATGCCGAGGCCGCACGCCCCGAGTTCTCCGCGGAGCTTCACGACAGGATCTGCGCGCGCCTCGATACGACCGAGCGATCGGACGTTCTCGATGCGCCACCGGATACGCGTGTCGCTCGTTGGTGGGCCCGAAGGGCGTGGTGGTCGATGGCGGCCCTCCTCACCATCGCGACGACGATCGTGATCGTCTGGTCGAATCGCGCTCCCGACGTCACGAAGTCGACATCGCTGACACCCGACCCGCTCGCGGGGCTCGAGACGCTGGCGAGCGCGTCCGGCGACGCCGTCACCGACATCGGCGCCGCCGTCGCGTCGGTGCTCGCATTCGACCCCTGGGAGGATCTCGAGCACGACGCCCGCGTGGCGGCGGACCTGCTGCTAGACCAACTGCCGCTCGGATTGCTGGAGTCGCGCGACAGCCCCTGATCGCAGCCAGCACTCCCCCGACCCGTTCCCTATGTCATCAAGCCGTTCCCGGACGGACCGGAAGCGGCACGCTCTGAATCTCCCGTTTCACGAAGGAGTTGACGATGAAGAAGCTCGCTCTGTCGGTTCTCGCGTCCGCTGTGGTAGCCGCCGCGTTCGGTCCGACCGCCCTTCGCGCTGACGAAGGCGCGTTCAAGCCGCTCGCCGTCCTGGCGCTGGCCTCTCACGACGGTCGCGTCGAGGACAGCGCGGAGATCGGCAAGATCGCGGAACGGCTCGGCCTGCCGACGTGGCTCGACAGCCTGACGAAGCTCTACGCCGCGGGTGACGTCGCCGGGATCGATGCGTCGCGACCGTGGGGAGCCGTGATCGGACTCGGCACGGACGGCCTGGGAGCATACGGATTCGTGCCGGTCAGCGATATCGACACGCTCAAGTGGGAGCTCGACTCGTACATCGCGAAGGTCGAGGAGGTCTCGTACGGCGTCTATCGAGTCGTGGCGACAGAGGGCGGCAAGGAGCTGTACGCGAAGGTCACCGACGATGGCTGGCTATTCGTCAGCCATCGCGCCGCCACCTTGCGCGACGCGGTCGGCGATCCGCGCACGATCGTCAGCGGACTCGCCAAGGCCTACGACGTCGCGGTGCGACTCGAGCTGCGCAACGTGCCCGCTGAGCACGGCCGCAAGATCGTCGCGCGGCTGAAAGAGATGGCTCGCGACAAGTTCAACGTCGACCGCGTCATGCCGCGAGACCGCCTGCGCGCTCTGCTGACGGCGGCGTTCCACCTCGACGAGGTCACGCTCGGCTGGGGCCGACACGCCGAGTAAACGAGCTTCCGGGCTCTTCTCGTCGCCGGAGAAGGGCCCGGCCGCTCGGATCGGTCAACAGCGTCAGACGTCGACCACGATCCCGAGCCCGAGCTCCTGAGGATGGACCTGCGACGGGTGTGCCGGGAAGATCCGCAGCGACTCGCCAGCCGGGGCCTCGATGCGCAACACCGTCCCGCCGGACTTGACGCGTCGCGCGCTGTGGATCTCCAGCAGATCGCCCGACGTATCGCAACACGCGATCGTGTCCGGCGAGATCGCGCCGAGGTACACCTCGACCTCGACGTCCGCCCCGCGCTTGCGTCGCGTGATGCCGCGCGCGTGGACCAAGGGCCACGAACGCGCCACCTCGTCGCCCCAATCGGCGAGCTCGCGCGCGTCGGCGTAGCGTCCCTCTCGAACGACACGGCCGTTGCCGAGCGCCGGCGCGTACAGATTCTCGGCGTAGTCGAGCACCATGTGCCGTGTGCTGAAGCGGTAGACGAGCTTCGCCAGCGATGCCTTCAGCATGCTCACCCAGCGCTGCGAGATACCGCGAGCGTTGCGATCGTAGTAGGTCGGCAGGACTTGACGCTGCAGGACACGAAGGAGATCGGCGTGATCGTCGCGATCCTGCTGGTCGAGGTCGACGTAGTCCTTCGCCTTGCCGAAGGCCCAGCCGACATCCGGGGCGCATCCCTCGCACCACCAGCCGTCGAGGATGCTCAGATTGAGGCCGCAATTGACCGGCACCTTCTGCCCGCTCGTGCCGCTCGCTTCCTGCGGACGACGCGGATTGTTCAACCACACGTCGACGCCGCGCACCATGTGGCGGCAGACCTCGGTGTCGTAGTTCTCGATCACGACGACCTTGCCCTTGAAGCCGGCGCGACGAGAGACCGCCTCGATGCCCTCGAGCAGCGCCCGGCCCTCGGGATCGGCCGGGTGCGGCTTGCCAGCGAAGATGATCTGAACCGGACGCTTCTTCGAGCTGAACAGCTGCCGCGCCTTCTTGAGGTCACGGAACAGGAGACTCGCCCGCTTGTACGTCGCAAAACGTCGCGCGAAACCGATCGTCAGCGCGTCCGGATCGAGCAGGTTCTCGGTCGCCCGTACGACACGCGCTTCGCTGTAGCCGTAGCGCCGTAGTCGCTGCGCGGTGCGCTCGCGGACGAACGCGATGAGCTCCTCCTTGAGCGCGCGTTTCGTCTTCCAGATCGCCGCGGCCGGAATCCTCCGCGCCTTCTTCCACGTGCCGGCGTCGCCCGACTGCTCCTGCCAGTCGTCGCCGAGATAGCGGCGGTAGAGACGATCGAGCTGCGGCGCGACCCATGTCGGCACGTGGATGCCGTTCGTCACCGACGTGATCGGCGACTCCTGCGCCGCGAAATCGGGCCAGAGCTTCGACCACATGTCTCGCGACACGTCGCCATGCAGCGCGCTGACACCGTTGCGGAAGCGCGACAGGCGAATCGCGAGCACGGTCAGACTGAGCTGCGGCCGGCCGTCGTCGTCCCAATCGAGCCCGAGTCGCAGGTAGTCCTCGACCGGGATCCCCGCGGCCTCGCAGTGCGATCGCAGGTAGCGCTCGGCGAGCACGATGTCGAATGTCTCGTTGCCGGCGGGCACGGGCGTGTGCGTCGTGAAGACCGTATCGGCGGAGATAGCCTCGAGCGCTTCGTCGGTCGTCAGCGACGTGCTCTCGGACAGCTCGCGCAGACGCTCGACGGTCAGGAACGCGACGTGCCCCTCGTTCAGGTGCCAGACGCCCGGCGCGATGCCGAGCGCGCGCAGCAGGCGAACGCCGCCGATTCCGAGGACGATCTCCTGCGTGATGCGCGTCTCGCGGTCGCCGTCGTAGAGGCGATGGCTGATGGCCCGGTCGGCCCGTGCGTTCTGCGGCACATCCGTGTCGAGCAGATAGAGCGCCCGGCGACCGACGTCGCAACGCCACGCGCACATCCAGACATCGCGCCCCGGCAGCTCGACCTTGACGCGGACTTTGCGGCCGCTGCGGTCGACGACGGGCTCGAGCGGCAGCTGGTCCGGGTCGTTGGGCAGGTACGACACGTCGTGCTCGCCCTTGGCGTCGATGCGCTGACGGAAGTAGCCGCGACGATAGAAGAACGTGACGCCGACGAGCGGGACGCCGGTATCGCTCGCGCTCTTGATGTGGTCGCCGGCGAGGATGCCGAGCCCGCCGGAGTAGATCGGCAGGGACTCGTGGAGGCCGAACTCCATCGAGAAGTACGCGACGGGAGCGTTCTTCGCTAGATCGAAAGGCGGTGTCGGCGCCTTCTTGTACGCGCGGAACGCGGCCTCGACCTCGCGCAGGCACGCCTTCAGCTCCGCGTCCGCCGCCATCTTCGCCCAAGGCCGGGCACCGAGCGCTGACAAGAGCGCCACCGGATTCGCCCGCAGCGTCGCGCGACGCTCGGGGGAAGCTCCCGCGGGCAGGAAACCGACCACGCGGTCCCAGAGCTCGTTCGCCTCGGTGTTCCAGCTCCACCACAGATTGCGAGAGAGCTTCGTGAGCCGCGCTCGCAGCCTCTCGACCGCCGCCGCGGCCTTCCGGTCCTGCTGCGTCATGTTCTGTCCTTCACTTCTCTTCCGTTACCGATCAGGACAGATTAGGGGGCGGTACGGCGCGGAAATCAAGGGCGCTTCGCCATGAAGAAGTCGCGATCCATGCGCGAATCGTAGAGGCGGTCGCCCGGAACGAGGCTGCCGATCTGCACTCCGGGCGGGCAGGCGTCGACGATGTGGGTCGCGTCGATGGCGACGCCGGTGTGGTAGATCTTGCCCCGTTCGTCGATGAAGAACACGATATCTCCGGCCCGCAGCCCCGATCGGTGCCACCTCGTCGCGCTCAGCCGGCCCGAGAACGCGAGCTGCCACGCGTCGCGCGCCGGGGTGATGCCGGCCTGCGAGCACGCCCGGCCGACGAGGCCGCTGCAGTCGAGGCCGAGAGGGGAGCGCCCCCCGAACTTGTACGGCGTGCAGAGGCTGTCGAGCGCCCGGCGGATTCGTCTGGCAGCGGCTCGGGACTGCGCGGTCGTCGAGTCCAGAAGATCGGCGGCCGACACGGCTGCTCGCGACCCGTCGGGCAACACGAGGGAAACCGCGCTGGTCGCCCTCTGGCCACCCCTCGGGTCCGAATTGCGCTCGAACGCCACGATCGCGCCACGCGGAATCGTCGCGGTCGGAAGCTCGAGATCTCGCCGCACGAGCGCTTGCGCGTGTTTCGTGTACGCGTCGAACGCGCGCTCGTCCATCGCACGGATCGCGGACTCGCGGACCCAGCCCCAATAGCCGTCACGCGCGTGGAGGAGGAGGTAGCCGCCCTCGCGGTCGAGCAGGACCACGGGCTCGCCCCACAGCAGCTCGGTCTGTTCGCCGGACGTCCCGTTCGGCTCGGTTCGCGTGATCGCCATCGGCGCGATGCACGCGCCGAAGCGTTCCGCGCCGAGTCGACTGTTCTCGGGCACGCGGCGCATCTCGTCTCGGACGTTGCGAACGCCGAGATACCGCAGCGCGGCCGCGAGTCCGCTGGCGACCGACGGCACGTTCGTGCGACCGACGATCACGACCGCGTCGCCGTCGATCTTCACGCGGGGACGAAACAACGCCAGGCTCGCGTTGCTGACCGCGATGCGCGAGTACAGGCGGCAGAACCACTCGACGCGTTCGAGCGGCAACGGGGGCTCGGGCCAGACGGTCAACGCCGTGCGCCGAACGACATCGGGCACGTCGGTCTTCCGGTTCGCGACGCTCCACAGCCGCGACGCGCCCGCGTCCAGCTCCCGCCGACGGCGCTCGATCAGCCGCCGGACGACGATGCTCGCGTGAGAGCGCGCGAGCTTGCGGAGGTCGTGGTCCGAGATCGTCGCGAGCGAGCACTCTCTGCGCAGTTCGAGCTCGACGGCACCGCGAACGACCGCGGTCACCCCGCTCGGATCGCCACCGGCGACCTCGCGGTACTCGACGCTGACGAAGAAGTGAGCGCGCTCTTCAGCAACCGCCGAGGAAATCGCACGAGCACCGCCGCACTCGATCAGCTGCTCGACCCAGCCCGCGGTCAACGTCGCCAGGTCACCGAGCCGCCTGGCCGGCACCGACGTGCCGGACGGACGCACTGGTCGAATGCCGATTCCGACGCTGTCAAAGGCGTCCGAAGGCGGGCGCCAGTGACGCTCGAAGCCCGCAATCGCCGACTCGACGTCGTTGCCAGGCAGATCGACGGGAACCAGAGGAAGCACGAGCGCGAGGAGAGCCAGCACGAGGCTCGACTCGGTGATGCGACGTGTGTGCGCTGCAAGAATCGCCATTGGAGTCGCCGTTCGGGACGTGGAAGACATCATCGTGGCACGCCGCGATCGCCGCAGCAATGCAAGAACGCGGCGCGCGGGTGCAACAGCGGTCATGCGGCTCGCCGCCGTGGGCCGTGGAGGCCGTCCGAATCGTGATGCTCCCCAACCCCCTCAACTCGTCCCGTCGTCGACGCGCAGAAGACCTCAACGCAGAGCACGCCGAGAACGCAGAGGGCCGCAGAGCATCCACTCTGGCGGCTACGAATTCGGGCATAGCTGGATTCCACGCCCGATGCTCTGCGGTGCTCGGCGCGCTCTGCGTTGAGGTCTTCGCGGGGAAAGCCACGAACGGGATTCGGGTCGAGGA
>CAYMRB010000445.1:0-8298 GCA_964392615.1 uncultured Planctomycetia bacterium
GCGCAACCGAGGCATCCGGGCGTCAGGTTGACAGGGCGTATCGGCTCGGCGACGATCCAACGCGGTCGGTGGAAATGCGAAGGAAACCCCGCGGAGCCCGCTCTCATGCTGTGTCGTGCTGGTCTCGCCGTGCCCGTCGTCGGCCTCGTTGCGTGTCTACTCTCGCTGTCCGCCGGTCTCGCCGCCGGTGACGAGGCCGCGCGGCCGCCAAACGTCGTTCTGATCATTTCCGACGATCAGGCGTGGACCGACTTCGGCTTCATGGGGCATGAGACGATCCGCACGCCGTCCCTCGATCGCCTCGCGAGCCAGAGCGCGGTGTTCCCGCGCGGCTACGTGCCGGCGAGCCTGTGTCGCCCGTCGCTCGCGTCGATCATCACCGGGCTCTATCCGCACGAGCATCGAATCAGCGGCAACGATCCGCGCCGGCCAGACGGCTCGCCGGGCTGGTCGCGGCGCCGGGATCCGGTGTACCGTCCCCTGCTCGAGCGGCTGACGAGCCACATCGACGCCGTCCCGACGCTGCCGCGCCTTCTCGCCAAGAAGGGGTACCTGAGCCACCAAAGCGGCAAGTGGTGGGAGGGGAGCTACGCTCGCGGCGGCTTCACGCATGGCATGACGCACGGCGATATCGAACGCGGCGGTCGTCATGGTGACAAGGGGCTCGAAATCGGCCGCAAGGGGCTGAAGCCGATCTTCGATTTCCTGGACGGGTGCGGCGAGCGACCGTTTTTCGTCTGGTACGCGCCGTTCCTGCCGCATACACCGCACAATCCGCCCAAACGGCTTCTCGATCGCTACAAGGGAAAGACCGACTCGATTCACGTCGCGAGGTACTACGCGATGTGCGAGTGGTTCGACGAGACCTGCGGCGAGCTGCTCGGCTATCTCGACCGCAAGAAGCTCGCCGAGAACACCCTGGTCGTTTTCGTCACGGACAACGGCTGGATTCAGAATCCGAAACGCGGCGGGCACACACCGCGCAGCAAGCGATCGCAGTACGACGGCGGTGTGCGGACGCCGATCATGCTGCGCTGGCCCGGGAAGATCCGCCCGGGCGTGCGCGAATCGCTCGCGAGCAGCGTCGACATCGCGCCGACGATCCTGGCGGCGTGCGATCTCGAGCGGACCCCGCGCATGAGCGGCATCGACCTGCTCGACGTGTGCCGAGGCAAGTCAGCGGGACGGGACACCGTATGGGGCGAGATCTTCGAGCACGACGTCTTCGACGTTGACCGACCCGCGAAGAGCCTGCTCTACCGCTGGTGCGTCGTCGGTTCGCGGAAGCTCATCGTGCCGACGAAGGGCGACGCGGTCGAGCTCTTCGACATCGTCGCCGATCCTCTCGAGCGCGAGAATCTCGCCGCGCGGGAGCCGGCGACGGTCAAGCGGCTTCGCGAACGGCTCGACGCGTGGTGGACGCCCACGCGTTGACCGCTCGATTGATTGACCGCGACGTGAGCTGAGTAGAGTCTGCAGGCTCTACTCGTCGTCGTACATGCCGTTGCCGTTGCCGTTGTGCGTCCGTCGCGGACAGACGCGGCACGTGCGGCGCAGGTAGACGGCAACGACCTTGCCTTCGCGCCGCTTCGGCGAGGGGGCGAAGAACTTCTCGGTCTCGGGCCACTCGCGGCCGCAGGCGACGCAGGTGCGCAGCTCCGGCGGGTTCGCACGGTTCTTGGCGCGCGACAGGAATCGCTTCTTCGTGGCCTCGAGCCGATCGAGCAGCTTCTGTTTGCGTTTCTCCCACGCCGCGATATTGCGTTCGCGGGTTTCCTCGGCGAGCTGGCGGCGCCGCTCGATCGACGGCGGCAACGCCATCGCGTCGCTCCACGTGTGCCGGATGCGCCACTTCTTGCGGTAGCGGCGGATCGTCGACGGAGCGACCTCGTACGCGTATCCGAACTGCTCCGTGGTCCAATCGTGCGGGTTCTCGCGCAGCTCCTTGCGCAGGCGTCGCTTCTCGTCGCGAGTCAATCGCTTCGCGTAGCGCGCGCGCCGCGAGCGTTCCGGATCGACGAGGCCGCTGCGGCGCATCTTCTGCGCGATCGAGTCGATGGATCGCTCGTTCAACGTCACCGTCTGACCGGAGCCGTTGCAGAAGAAGCCACGTCCCTTGATACCACGGGCGCCGAGCCCGCGTTCGCGCGTCAGCAATCGGAGGATCTGCTCCTCGCGCGACGACCAACGGCAGGTCTTTCGCGTCGGCTCGTACAAGCCGAGTCGCGCAGCCTGGCTCTTGATCGCAAGGAACGATCGCCCTCGGATCCGAACTCGTCGGAGATCCTGAGGGCGCAGCGCTCTACCGAGCGTTGCCTCGAGTTCCTTCGCCTGGCGGACCAAGTTGACCTTGTCCGCTTCCGTCCACATCGGTTTGGAGAGAGTTTGGGACATCTTTCGAGACCTTTGATCCCCCGACGACTCCTGTCGGTCGTGCGTCGACCGTACCTGCACTTCGATGGGGGATTGACCCGAGGGCAGCAAAGGTTGCTCCCGAATTCCTGCATCCCGCACAGAAAATCACGGCAGCGTTCGCACGGGCGCGTTCACCTCGGACCCGAGGCTTCGGACGCGGCCGACTCGCGTGTCTCCGGTGCCCTGCCTGGGTCGACCGGCTCGCCGGGCGCGGCGGCACGGTGTCGTCGCCGGTGTTCGGGGAAGTCCCTGTGGTAGCGCCGCAGAAGCGCCGGTAGGTCGTTCGGGACGATGTAGATCTTGCCGCGGATCTTCTTCGTCTGCCCCGGAGCGAGCCCGCCGATGCGGAAGTCGCTGTGCAAGCACGTAATCACGCCCTGGAAGAGCTCTTGATACGGCTCGAACGCCGTCGCGAAGACGGTCCGGTCGTCCGCGCTGAAGCAGCCGATCAACCCGTTGGAGGGCGTGTGCTTGCTGAGTGGCCGCGGGTTGACGTCCGTTCGCGGCACGCTGGGCGCCGCCCAGACCTGGCCGGGCACGTAGCGCGCCTCGCGCGCCCAGTCGCGGGTCGGCATGCGCTCGAGCTTGCCTTCCAGGAAGACGAACGACTTCTCGATGTACTCGAATGTTCGGGGGTTCTGCGGATCGCCGCGCCCCGTGAAGGCCCCGACGCGGATGCACGGTTGTGCCCAGTGCGCCTCCGAAGCCTTCGCCGTCGGGTTGCGCGCGATGATGCGAAAGTCGATCTCGTCGTGCTTTGCGGTGATGACGTGGTCGACGACGACGCCGTCGCGCAGCGTGCAGCGCAGCGCGAGCCGCGTGCGATCGTCGCTGAGCGATACGACTTCCGTGCGGTGACCGATGACCGTGCGGCCCCAATCGGTCGTCTGCGAATTCGGCCGGCAGTAGGCCTCGATGTACAGCACGTCCATCTTGCCACCCGGCAGCCGTGGCCCGGAGGGATCGTCGGAGCCCTCGATGGTCAGGATGTTCTTCTTCCAGGAGAGCCGCAGCGGGACGTTCGCGGGCTTCTCGGGGCGTTCGTCGGCGTGGACGGCAGGCAGCCACAGCGACAAGGCGCAAGCGAGAGCGATTCTCGTGGTCAGCATGGCATCATCTCCATCCTCGGTTGGGCTCGCCGTGCGTCAGCTTCCCGAATCGTCGCTCTCGGTCTCGATCCTCAGGCCGACGATCTCGTAGATCGTGCCCGTGGCGCCGAGCAGTCGGCGTTCGCGACTGTCGGAATCGTACACGTTGGCGGCGATGTTCGTCTCGGTGCTCGCGAGACCGGAACGCGCGTTCAGCAGCTGGTCGACATTGACCTTCCCCTCGAAGTACTCACTCTTGCGTTCTCGCCAGACCTCTCGGCGTTGCTCGAGCGCCTCGAGCAGCTTGCGACGGTCCTCCTCGTTGTCGAGCAGTCCCCGCGTCTCCGTGCGGATGCGACGCCTCATGACGATCTCTTCGGCGTCCATGCGCGCTCGAAACTGCCGAATCTCGGCCTCCGCCTTGAGACGTGTCGCGTTCAGCACCCGAGAATCGTTGAGCCGCAGCGTGATGCCGCCGCCAACCGTCCATCCGTCGAGCCTGTCGTCAAACGACTCCGATCCGAGCGGAAACAGCGTAGCCTCGAGGAATGTCGTGACGTCGTATCGCCCGTCGATCGCCTGCTGGCGCTGCAGCTTCACGTTACGGATCGCATCCGCGAGGACGGTGAACGTCGGGTTGTTCTTGCGGGCCTTGTCGACGAGCCGCTCGTAGTCCTCCGGCGAGTCGGTCAATCTCGCGTACGGGCTGGGGCGGTACGGCGGCCTCTCGATCGAACACTCATCGCTCTCGTCGATGTTCAGGGCGGCTAGCAGAATGGTGCGGTACTGGAACTCGGTCGATCGGTAGCGGTTGCCCTGCGACTCGACGCTCAAGTTGACGGATTCGAGGCGGCCGCGATCGGCTTCAGGCAGGCGCGGATCGTCCAGGATCGCACCTAGGTCCGCGGCGTATCGAGCATAGTTCTCCGCGAGACGGCCGTAGTAGACAGTAGAGATGTAGTAGCTGAGCGCGTCGTCGACGTAGTCGCCGTAGTCGTCGAGGTACTCGAGCTGCGCCTTGCGGGCGGTCGACTCCTGGAACGCCTGCGCGATGACGCGGTTCTGCAGGCGACGCGAGCCGAAGAACGGGGCTTCGAGCCGCCCGCGGACCAGCACGCCGTTGCCCTCTTCGATCGAGCCCTGGCCCGGATCGCGCTCGTCGAAGTCGAATCGCGAGAACGAGCCGCCCGCCTCGCCGCGCAGGACCGCGCCGGCGAACGTCTCTTTCTCGAGGCCGACGACCGTCTCGATCGTGTGCCCGAACGCGCCGCTGCGGTTCGGGAAGTCCGACAGGTCGGCGCGTGTCTCGGCGTACGGCTCGAGCCGACTCAGGTTGGCGCGAAACTCTTCGAGCCCGTAGCGGGACGCGATCATTTCCTCGCGCGACGCGGTCACCCGCGGGCTGCGCGTGAAGACGAGCTGGATAATCGTGTCGGTGTCGAGGCGGTAGGGTGGTGAGAACGGGTCGTCGTCAGCGGTCGCCGCGCTCTCGTCGTCGTCGAGCGCGTCGAGTGAATCGACCGCCGCGTCAGCCACGGGGGGCGCGACGTGTCGTGCGTCGTCCCGGCGCAGTGCGGCCGGCGGATCCAGCGCGCAGGAGGTCAGGGCGATCGCCGTAGCAAGGCAATAGGAGAGCGTCAGCGTCCGTTGTCGCATGCCGTCGGAAGTCAGTCGGTGGGGTCACGTCACGGGCTAGCAGCCCGATGGGAACCGTAACAGATTACCGACGTCCTCCGCGGAGTCAAACCTCCGGGCGGCTGCGGCGTCAGCGCAGGATGCGGAGCGCCAACGCGATGAGCAGCACAGCGGCGCAGCACGCGCCGGCGATCCACGCGATCGGGCTCGTGCCGCGGCGCGGCGCCGGCATGGGGCGTCCCTCGGCCGTGCTCGATGCCGGCGGCTGTCGCACGACGTGCGCCAGGTACGGCGCCGGATCGTGCGCGAGCTTCTCGCGTCGTTCGATGCGCCGGATGTGAGCCTCGCGCAGTGCCTCGCGATCCACTTCGCTGCGCTCCGGGTCGGTCTGGATCTGTCGCAGGAGAAGGCCTCGCCGGATGTGCGGATTGCCGGCCTCGCGCAGTCCGCGCAGCCGACCGTAGGTTTCCTTCGCGATCTGCGGTTTGTCGAGAATCAGTCCGTGGGCGGCTTCCGGCGGCTCGGACAGACTCGGGTATTTGCCACTCGCGGTTTCCTGACCCGACACCGTCACACCGGCTGCGACGAGGGCGATCGCGACCGCTGCGGGAGCGACTCTCTTCACTATCCGTCTCATTCTATCCTGCTATGAAGGGTTCGTGCCGCTGTAGTACTCGACGATCGCGTCCGGGTCCTCGCCGACGCCTTCCGGCAGGGGCTTCTCGAACTCCCACTGCACGTACTCGATCGGATTCCAGCCGACAGCGCTCTCGAATCCGGAGGTCGACGATCCGCGGCCGGTCAGACGCTCGTCGTGGTTCATGATGATGTGGTCCGCGCCGTAGATGATCGACTCGTTGCGCGACACGACCGAGCCGTTCATGACGATGTCCGTACCCCACTTGATCATCAGTGCCGCGAACGAGTGGTTCGTGTAGAACGCGGCGTCAAGGTGGCCGATCTCGATCGTGGAAACCTCCGAGTACGAGCTGTGGCTCGTTGTCAGATTGCCCGCCCAATTGGCGGGGTCGAGCGCCACGGGCAGGTTGAACTCGCTCATCTGCGTGCGATCGTCGAAGACGCCGTCGCCGTCGATGTCCTCGCCGCTGCCGGGGATCACGTCACCCACTGATTTGCCCGCCGGGATGCGGCCGGCCGCCGCGTCCTCGTCGGTGTAGTAGCTAACCGTCCAGACGCCATCACCTTCGAGGACGTCGTCGTCCGCCGTTCCCGCGATGCCGTCCAGGCCGTACGCCGTGTTCTGGATGCCGTCGATGCCGGCGTCCTCTTTCGACTCGTTCAGCGAGTTGTTGATCCAGCCCGCCACATAGTGCTGCCACCAGTCGTGCGTGTAGTCGCCGATCACGACGTGCTCGGTGGCGAACAGCCCGAGGGAATCTTTGCCGAGCGCGTCGGCACGCCACGACTCGACCGTCGACTGGTCGGTCGCTGTCGGCGTCGGCGTCGTCGGCGGATCGAGATAGACCAGATCATTGGGCACGTAGATATTGCCGCCGGCGTAGATCGAGCCCTGTCCCGTCACGTATCCCGACACGACCACGTTGCCGCGTACGACGATCGGACCGTTCAGCATGATCGGGTCGGTCTGCGTGCCGACCAGGTACAGGTTCTCGAGCTCGCCCGTGTCGTCGCCGAGCACGCCATCGACCTGAACCGTGCCTCCGACAGAGACCGTCGCTCCGGTCGCGGCCGCCTGCTGCTCGTAGAGCGTCAGGTCCGTCAGGTTCGGCATCTCGACCCGTTGCGTCTCGGTGTGCTGGTTCTCGGCCTGGCCGCCCATGCCTTGCACGTTCTGAGCGTTGACGACCCCGGTGCCGGAGTACGCGCCGCCGTCCGAACCGTCCATCACGCCATCGCCGTTGTCGTCCTTGTAGCCGACGAGATCCGTGCCGTCGGAGCCCGCGTAGCGCGGCGTTCCGTTGACGGTCGCACCGTAGCCGCCGAAGTCGAACTGGCCGTTCGAGCGGACGTTGCCGTTCGTGACGATCGTGTTGCCGTAGAACCAACCCCAGTGGTTGATGAAGTACGAGTAGTCGAAGACCTCGCTCCCCTCGAAGGCGAGCTCGGCGACCGTGTGGGCATCGGCGCGCACGGCGTCTTGAACGCCGCTCTCGTAGTCCGCCTTGCTCGGCACGTACGCGTAGCACGTGATCGAGATCTGACGGCTCGTGCCGCTCGACGTGACGATGTCGACGAGCACGTCGTACTCGGCGAGCGTCGTGCCGCTGAAGTCCTGGAGCGTCTGGTTCGCGAGTGCCAGGCTGTAGCCGCCGGGGCCCGTCGCCGAGTTCGTGTCCAGCGCGTCGATTCCCGTAAACGACCCCGCCGAGCCGAGATCGCGGGCCTCCTTGATGTCGGAGACCTGGCGCGCGACGCCCGATTGGGCGGCGAGCTCAGCGACGAGACGGTTGCGGCCGTGACGAACGCTTCTCTCGCGATCGACCGTGACCGACATGCTCGTCAGGACGAGCACCATGACGGCGGCGAGAAGCACGGTGACGAGGAGGAGGAACTGGCCCTCCTCTCGGCGGTGTCGAGCGTGGCTCGTTCTGCGCATATTCCTACCGATTCAGCTCTGCGAGTTCTTTACGAGGACGGAGGTCGTCAGCTCCTCGGTGTGCTGAACGCCGTCGCTGAACGTCTTGCGGACCCGAAGCTTGAGGCCGACGACCGGACCGTTCCGCGTGACCTCGAAGCCCTTGTCGTCGCTGATCGGGTCGTCGACGTCACGCGCGACGATCTCCGGAGCTCCCTGAACGACGTCGAGTCCGTTGAGGCTTTCGCGAACGAGATCTCCCTGGACCACGCTATACCGCGCGGACCAATCCTCATGCCACGTGCCGAGGTTGTCTTCCGCGCCCCAGCGAGTCGTGCCGGAGAACGGGCCCGCGGTCTGCAGCGTGAACGAATCGTTGACCGTGCTGCCCGGATTGACGTTGACGACCTCCGGTGCCGCCCGGTGCAGCTCGCCGCGGATGCGGTCGAGGGCGCGGTGCATGGTCGCGGTCGCGTTGGAGCCCTGCACGATGTAGTCCGCCGAGCTCGTCGAGCGGAACAGGATGTCGCCGATCAGGACCAGGAGTATCGTGGCGACCGCCAGCGCGATCGCCATCTCGACCAACGTGAATCCCTCGTCGCG
>CAYMRB010000446.1:0-8231 GCA_964392615.1 uncultured Planctomycetia bacterium
ATGAAAAGCGAGAGAGGAAAGACGAAGTAGCCGTCCTGGACGAACCAGAACAGCCCGTAGCACGGCGCCAGCAGCGCGACGGCGAACAGCGCCGAGAGCCCGACCTTCTGCAGCACTGCTATGCCGCGGTAGATCGTGTCACGAGAGTAGAGGCCGAAGCTCCATGCGCTGAACTGCAGCGTCGCGACCGTGAAGAATGCGAAACCCAGCCAGAGGATGAACGGCACTTCGCTGTCGCCGAGAAGCCCGGGCTTCTGGAACGTAGCCAACGGCAGGACCACCAAGAGCCCGACCGGGACCACGACGTCGAGAGCGACGGTTGCCGCGATGCGCGGCGTGAAAGTGTGTCGGAGAACCGAGAGCAAGAGCGGAGCCCTCCCGAGAACCCTGTTCCGAAGCGACGCGGCGTGCCCGTCTACCCGACGAGCGCGGTCGCCGGGGAAGAGTATCATCTGAGCGCCAGCTGGCTATCCGCTTCACGGAATGGCGATGTGCCGGGAACGCGCGCGTTTCCCGCTGCGCGAGGACGCTACTCGGCGCGGGGGATGACCCACTCGACGGCGCGGGCTGGCACCCACGAGCTCGAGCCATCGAGGAGCTCGACGTCGAGCCACTCGCCGTCGGTCGTCGTGCGGATCTCGCGAACGCGCAGCTCCGTGCCCGGCGGGAACGGGATGGGTTCGCCAGGGGATCCGGGCCGATAATGCGATGGCTTGTAGATGTCCCCATCGCCGTTGTGGCCGATGACCTCGACCAGGACGACCGCGCGGTCGCTCGGGTCGCGCTCCGAGCCGTCCCAGGCGAGCGACGCGAGGGCGGCGCTGGAGGTGATCAGCGCAGCCCAACCGAGCAGCGCGCACGGGCCGAAAAACGACGAACGGCGTCGCAGGATCTCGGCGAGAAACAGCAGCCAGGCGAGCGGAAAGCCGATCCAGAAGACCCACAACCGGATCCGGAACGTGCTGTCCTCGTGCCAGAAGAGCAACGAGCTCGTCAGCGACGCGGACGCGCGGTCGCGCCCCGCGCGGATCGGGAGCTTGGAGCGAAGCTCGTCGAGCCCCGCGCGGGCCACCTCGTTCGCGGGGTCGACCGCGAGAGCTCGCGAGTAGTGCAGCGCGGCCTCGCCCGCCGCGCCGGCGAAGAAGTAGCTGTTCGCCGCATTCGTCAGCACCTCGGAGCTCGTCGCTCCGCCGCGCCACGCCTCGACGAACGCGGCAGCGGCGTCTTGAAAGCGCGCGGCGATCTCGGTGCGACGAGTCGGGTGGTCAGCGCGAAACTTCGCCGCCGCATCGAAGATCTCGAGGCCGCGGCGGAAGCTCTCCTCGGCCGATTGGGCTCCGACTCGTTGCAGGCCGCCGAACGCGGCGAGCAGGCAGATGGCGAGGACCGCAGGGCGGGCCGATCTCAACGGCATCGATCGACCTCCTGGAGGGTCGCGATCGCCTGAGCCCGCAGCTCGGCCGCGGAGTGTCCCGAGCCGCCGAAGCGTCCGGCGAGGAGGAGCTCGAGCAGCTCGGTCGCTCGTCGCGCCAGGTCGTCCGGTACGCCGCCGCGCGGCAGCGCGTCACGAAGCTGTCGCGGCGTGAGCTCGCCGTCGGGAAGGCCGAGCCGGTCGCGGAAGTACGCCTGGAACGCCGCGGCGATTGCGTCGTGGTCGTCGCCCGCGTCGCGCAATGCCAGGCGGGCGGTCGCCAGAGCCCGCTGGCGCTGCCGGCGCGCCGGATCGCGCGCCCGGAGACGACGTCCGACGAGGACGCTGACGAACAGGAGCGGCGGCAGGACGAGCACGGCGAAGAACGCGAGGCCGAACGCGCCGTCGTGGCGGTTCATCGTCGCGACGGTCGTGCCGATCGACCGGAAGTTCTGCGCGACGCCCTTCTCTTGCACGAGCGTCGCGGTCGCGCTCGGTTCGGACTGCGACTTCGAGGGGCTCGACGATGCCTTCTTCGAGTAGCGGATCTCGTCGAGGTCGACGGTCGTCGCTTCAAGGACCTCGATCGGAATCGCCTCGCTGCGCGCGACGGCGTACTCGCGCTTCCACGGATCCCAATAGGCGAAAGGCAGCGGCGGAATCGCGGTGACCTCGCTCGACCGCGGCTGCAGGATCTGTCGGAAGACGCGGAAGTCGTCGCCCGACTCGCCGCGCAACGCGTCACGGTGGACCTCGAAGTCGCGGGACAGCTCCCCGACCCTCGCCCATGCCGGGGCGGCGACCGTGTCGAGAAGGCCCTCGCCCTCGACGCGAATCTCGACCTCGATCGGATCATGCGCTTTGACGCGCGTCTCTTGCGTGAACGCGCGAACGGTGAAGCGGCCGACGGCGCCGGAGAAACCGGCCGGGCGGCCGGCTAACGGCAGCGTCGTCGCCTCGTAGGGCAGCGAGGCGACCTTGGCGGGATGCTGCCGCATCTCCTTGTCCTGGCCGATGAAGCGCCGGACGTACCGGCCGGTCCAACGTTCGATCACCGCCTGCGCGCCGCCGAAGTCGTAGGTGCCCGGCTCGAGCGGGATCACGTCGAACGCAAACACGGCGCCTTGGAGCGTCGAGCCGTCCTCGCTCTCGATCCGCGTTCGCTGGTAGATGAGCTCGCCGTAGGTATTCGTTCGGACCGTGGCCCGCTGGCGGTGCGAATCGCCCGCGACGGACTTCACGTGCAGTCGGCCGTCGCCGAACAGCGGCAGTTGGAGGTTGGTCAGACCCTGCTGGAGGACGCCGCGCTGCGCACGCGCATTGAGAGGGTAGAGCAGCGTGTAGGACACGCGCACCGCCGATTTGGCCGGCCCGCGCGGCGCGGACAGTGCACCGCGGAACTCGAACGTGCTCTTCGGCGCCTTGTCGACCGTCAGCTGGACGATGCCGCTGCGCATCGTGCCGAGCGTCGCCGGCCCGATGCGGAACTTGCCCTTGCGAGTTGCCTGCGGCTGGACGTGGAAGTCCCACGTGTACGTGACCCGCGTGTTGACGTAGTTCCGCCCTTGTCGATGCGGTCCGGTGATCCGCAGTCCAGCGACCTGCGGAACCTTCGGCGAGCCCGACGGCGCGCGAGGCGGATCGGCCAGCGATACGCGCAAGAGTACGGTCTCGCCGTAGCTGAGCTTCTGCGGCAGCTCGAGGCGCAACTCCGCGCCGCGGAGATCCGCGCTCGAGGCGATGAGCAGCGTGCCGACGAGCAGTGCGGCGGCGGTCGAGGTGACTCGGCGGCGCGCACTCGGACATGCACTCGGCGGGTTCGCGATCATCCTTCTCGTAATCTCTTCGCTTACCAATCCTTGTCGACGGCGACGCCGCTCGAAGCGACGAGGACCTTCTTCTCCTCTTCTCGGCGCTTACGGTCCATCTCCTCCTTGCGCGCCCGGGCCTGACGCGGTGACAGCGCGTACGCGCCCTGGTCCTTCTGCTCGTCGTTCTTGCCGTCCTGCTGGTCTCGCTGGTCTTGCCGGTCTTGCTGGTCGTCGCCCTGCTGCTGGTCGTCGTCCTGCTCGCCTTGCAGAATCTCGAGCGCCTCCTCGAATGCCTCGATGGCGGCCGCGATCGGCGGCCCCGCTTCCTTCGGCAGCGAGCGATCGAGCGACTCGGCGGACGTGAACACGTGCCGTTCGCCCTCGCGCACCTTCTCGGCTGCCGGCTTGGCTCGCTCGTCCTCGCCGCGCTTCTCGAGCTCCGCGGCGATCTCGCCCGCCTCCCGCCCGTCGTCGCGCTGACGGCTTGCCAGCTCTTTCGAGGCAGGCTCGACTGCCTCCGCCTCGAACTCGGTCAGCCCCTCGCTCACGGTGGCCGCCTCCTTCTGGCGCGCGATGAGCTTCTCGAGCCTCTGCTCGGGGGTTTCCGGCGGCTTCGGCAGCAGCGCCTCGATCTCGCGGAGCGCGGCGAGCGCGGTCTCCTCGTGGGGGATCGCCCCGGCGAGATCCTCTTCCGCGAGCGTGCGCTTTGCGACGGTCGCCGCTTCGAGCGCGCGCTTGCCGGCGTCCTGGATCGACTCGCTGAGCTTCTTCGCCTCCTCCTCGGAGAGCTGCGGGCCTTGCTGACCGGCGCCGGGATGACCCGGGGGCGTTCCAGCCGGCTGCTCGGGCGTCGCGGGCACCTCGGCGTGCGACAGGATCGCGCTGACCCACTCGACGTCTTCCTCCTCGTCGGCGAGCAGTCGGATCTCCTCCTTCTGCGTCGGCGTCAGCAGCTTGGCGATCGGCTCGAGCGCATCGTCGCCGAGCGCTTCGACGACGACGTCGCCACCTGCGGTTCCGCCGCCGGTTCCATCGCCCCCTGCCGCCGCGTCGTGAATCGACCGGGACACCGTGAGTGCCGCGTCCTGCGTCGCGATGCCTTCGGCGACCAGGTGTGGCAGCTCGATCGCGAACTGCGTGCGAGCGTTGCGAAGCTCGCGTATCGCCGCGGTGTGATGCTCGGTCGCACCGGCGGGGTCGAGCTTGCCGTATGCGATCTCGGCCTGCTTCTGGCTCTCGATCGCACGACGGACGATGTCGGCCGCCTCGGCGTTGCGCTTGCGTTCCTCCTCCGGCGGCTCCTGTTCTCCCTCCGCTGGCTCGCGCGTGAGCGAGTGGACGAGGCGCTCCGTCAACGATCGGTTCTTCTCCTCGGCCTTGCGCAGGCTGCGTGAGCCGAGTCGGCGGTGACGACCGGCCTGCGACGCGATCGTGCGGCTGGCGCTGCGGTAGACCTTCTCCCGCTGCATCAAGGCTCTCAGCAGCGAGGCTGGATCCTTGAGTAGCTCGTCTTCCTTCTTGCGCTGCTCTTCGGCCTCGAGCTGAGCGATCAGGTCGAGCACCGCGCGCAGCGCCGTCTTCGCGATGCGGATGTCCGCGTCGGTCGTGTCGTCGGGACCGGTCACATCCGGCGTGACGCGCTGGTAGAAGTCGATGGCGGCGTGATAGGACTGCGCGGCGGCGACGAGCTTCTCCTTGCGCGTCTCGACGTCCTCCGACTCGGTCGCCTCGCGCGACAGCGACGTGCCGTCCTGATACCGACAGAAGCCCAGATTACGGAACGCGCGCGCTCGGAGCCGTTCGTCACGAGTGCGCGCGGAGACCTCTTCGAAGCGCTCGGCGGCGGTCTCGAGCTCCCCCCGATGCAGGCGGGCGACGCCGGCGTTGTAGCGGCGTACGAGGATGTCGCCGCGTTCGCCCTCGCTCTCCCACAGGCGTGCGGCCTCGGCGTACTGGCCGCTCTCGAACGCTCTCGCGCCCTGGCGTAGCAGGCTCTCGGCGTTCGGACCGGGGACGAGCAGCACGACGAGCGCGATCGTCACCGCGGCTGCGCCGAGGAAGATGAGCGCCAGCGCCCACAGGGGCGTTCCCGATCTGCGACGGTTTCTCATGCCTCTCGGACCTCCGCGAGGTTCACCGACCGGTGCCGCGACGGCCGCTCGGGGAGCGCGAGATAGATCAGGTAGAAGAAGATGCCGGCGAGGACGAACGGCTGGAAGAGCTCCGTCCACGTCACGTGCTCCTCGAAGACCTCGCGGCCCTCCTCCTGGCCGAGCGTCCGGTCGAAGAATCCTACCAGATCGAAGTTGTCGGTGCCCGCCGGCAAGTACGCCCCGCGCGGCGCGGCGTGGACCATCTCCATCAGGCCGTCGGAGTCGAGTCGCGTCTGCACGAGCTTGCCGTCGTACTTGACGTACTCCGTCGTGCCGTCGTCGCGGGTAACCGGAATCGGCGTGCCATCTTCGCTGCCGATGCCGACGACGTACAGTCCGACGCCGTGCTTTGCCGCGTCTTGAACCGCGAGTTCGGGCGAGTAGCCGTGGTTCTCGCCGTCCGTGATCAGCAGGATGTCGGCCCAGGCCTCGTCGTCGTCGAGCGCTTCCTCGTCGATGACGGTCTCGCCGACGCCCGCGTCGTCGCCGTCGCCTGTCGCCGGATCGACCTCGTCTTCGAAGCCGAAGAGATCGCGCACGGCCTTGCGCACGGCGCGGCCGATCTGCGTGCCGCCCTGCTCGGCGCTGCGGTGGTCGAGGTGGCGGAGCTCGCCCTTGAAGTAGCTCGTGTCGGAGGTCAGCGGGCACACGATTCGCGCCGTGCCGGCGAACGCGATGAGGCCGATGCGGTCGCCGCGCAGATGGTCGCACAGCCGCGCGATCTGCAGCTTGGCGCGCTCGAGGCGGCTCGGCTTGAGGTCCTCGGCGAGCATCGACTTCGACACGTCGACGAGCACGGCGATGTCGCGCGCGCGCGCCTTGAACTTCGCGATATCCGGATTGCACCGCGGCTGGAGCGCCGCGAACGCGAGCAAGCACAGCGCGATCACCACGGCCGCCGCGCGCCACCAGCGGCGCGCGGCGCACGCGCGCAGCCAAGCGCTCGTGCGGTCGCGATCGACGCCGAAGATCGCCAGGATGGCGCGTCGGCGCCGATTGCCCCACAGGCACAGCGCGAGAACGAGCAGCGCGGCGATGAAGAGCCACTGCGGCCAGGCGTTGTGGAAGTGGAAGTCCGTGATCATCGGTTCAGCCGTCGACGCTCCTCAGGGGACTCGTCGCAGATAGGTTTCGCGCAAGAGCAACGCCAGGAGCGCCGCGGCGATCCCGGGAACGAGCAGGAACAGGAAGTACTCGTCGTACGACAGGTATTCGATCTTGCCGATCTCGCTGCGCTCCATCTCGTCGATGCGCTCATAGATCCGCCGCAGCGCGTCGCCGTCGCCGGCGAGGAACGCGCGTTCCGGATCGCCCGCGACGCGCCGAGGGACGTCGAGAAGCTGATCTCGCGACAGCTCCTGGCGGATCTCGCGGCCGAAGAAAGTCGGCCGTGTGACGAACGGCTCGCGCAGCAGCACATAGTACACCCGAATATCGTTCTCGCGAGCGTAGCGGCCGGCTTCGACCGGTTCGACGTCGCCCGCGTTGTTGTCGCCGTCGGTCAGCAGGACGACGACCTTGCCGCGGATCTTGTAGCCGCCCTCCTCCTCGCCGCGAGCGTGTTCCTCCTCGGCTGCGACGAGCGAGTACACCGCGCGCATCAGGCCGTCGCCGATCGCGGTGCGATTGAGCGGATTCTCGTACGCGCCGTCCGCGCGCAGTCGTCGAAGCTCGTCCTGCGTTTTCGGCGGAGGCTGCGCTCGGCCGTAGCGGTCGAGGATCGGCGGGACGGTCTGTAGCCGCTTGACCGCCGTGATCAGCGGCTCGTGCCGCGACACGAGAGGGCAGCTCTCCTCGGTGAAGCGTGCGAACGTCGTCAAGCCGACGAGGTCGGTCTTGCGACCGGCGAGGCTGCCGCCGTCCTCTTCGTCACCCGACACGAAGTCGGTGAAGACCGACTGGACGATGTCGATCTTGCGGCGTTGGCGTCCGTCGAACTCCATCTCCTGCTCCATCGAGCCGGAGCGATCGAGCACCATCTGGATTGCGATACCCTCGCTGCGCACGATCGTGCGCTCGTTGCCGATACGAGGCTGCGCGGCGGCGCCGGCGAACAGGGTGACCGCGATGAGCTCGAGAATCGGCGGCACGACGAGGAGGCGCTGGCGCAGCGTCCTCGGCAATCCCTTCAGTGATGCGATGCTCGGATACACGAGCGCCGGCGCGCTGCGCCTCCGTCGCCACCGCCAGACGATGAGCGCCCAGCCGGGCAGCGCCACGAGAAGGAGCTCCGGCCACGCGAACTCGGCGTTGCTGAGCTGCGACAGCGGCGTCAGGATCCAGTCCTCAAGGAGCTGCATCGGGTATCGTCTCCTCGATGAACTGCTTGACGACGTCGAACGATGCCTGCACCGCGGCGTCGTCGGGCTGGAACTGCGCGAACTTCACCTGATCGCACAGCGACAGGAACTCGCCGAGCCGGGCGCGATACGGGGCGAGTTGCCTCAGGCGCGCGGCCTCGACGAGGAACTCCTCGGTGGTACGCTCGGGCGCGTGCACGTGGAAGCGATTCTCGATGTACTGCCGCAGGATCGCGGACAGGTGGACGAAGAAGAGCTCGACCTCGCCGCGCCCCACGAAGTCCTGCGCCACGAGCCGGCGCAGCGACTCCCACGCGATCTCGTGCGCCGGCACCGGAGGTGGCCCGCGCCGCGGCCCGCGCGTCAGCAGCCACACGAGGAACGTCAGAACTCCGGCGCCGATGACGCACAGCGGAACCAGCGCGTAGCGCAAGTCGACGCGCGGCAGCGGCGCCGGCGCGAGGACGGACGGCGGCGAACCGACCACGAGATCGGCCAGATTGTCGACGCCCTGCACGGTGACCCGAACCTCGTCGGTGAGGAACCAGTGCTCCTC
>CAYMRB010000447.1:0-8197 GCA_964392615.1 uncultured Planctomycetia bacterium
CCTCCAGCGCTGCCGTGGCCGTTCGGATCCGATCGACGCGGGTGTCGAGGCCGTGGACGACATAGCCTCTCTGCTCGGCGAGGCCGATCAGCAAATCGCGGTTCTCACAACCGACGATCACGACCAGGCCACCGCGCACCCCGCTGTCGCGCAGCAGGCCCGCTGCGGCCCCCGCACCGTCCGTTCGCGCTGGCTGGGCGTTCCCTGAAGCGGCGAACGAGATGAACGTCAGCAGCGCCAGCGCCATCACGCCGGCCCGGCAGGTCCGTGAACGCCTGATAGTCGGCATGGTGGGCCTCCACTCGAGTTGCCCCCACAATCCCACGCTCGACACGGGAGTGTCAACTCGTCGAGAGGCCTCGCGTGATTCGGGAGCCTACCCCTTCGGGATGTGGTCGACGAACTGGATGTCGGCGGTCCACGCGTCCGCCGCGTCTTCGTCGCCCCCCGTGCGGGACCGACGGCGATCGCGCGAGAGGTTCACGCGCTCGATGCGGATCGTCTTCTTCGCGTCTCGCACCATCGCGACGAAGGTGATGATCCGGTTCAGCTCCGCAGTCTGCGTCTGCACGCTGCGCTGCTCCTGGCGCAGGTCGGCGCCGAGATCCCTGAAGCGCTGCTGGCCGATGCCGCCGTGAGAGACGCCGGCCCGCTCGAGCGCGTCCATCATGATCTCGCCGAGCGACCGATTCGCGGCCTCCTCCGCCTGCTCCTTGGCCTGCTGGCGCAGGATCTTCATCTCGTCGGACTTCAGCAGCTTCGTCAGCTTGTCGTACTTCGTGATCTCCTCTTGGACGTCTTCCTTCACGCCCGGGATCATCCAGAACTTCAGCGCGATGAAGAGCAGGAGGAATCCGCCTGCCGTCATGGCGAGCGTCAGAATCACGATCTGGAGCAGCTCGCCGCCGCCGTCTCCGCCGTCGCGCTTCGCCATGCTACTTGTACTCCGCGAGCTTCGCGTCCTTGATCTCGAGCGACATCGTCACGCGGTGACGGTCGTCTCGTAGCGGCTTGCTCGTGCCGGTCACCTTGAAGACCTTCGACTTCGCCCCGTTGAACGCGGTCTCGAGCTTGATCGCCGCACCCGGATCGGGCGTCTCCAAGACGAGCTGCGACCGGTCGCCCTTCGGCTTCGGAGCCGGCTTGCCCTTCTTGGGCTTGATCGTCGTGATCTTGAACTTGAAGTCCATGCTCGTGATCGTGAACGGTGGGTCGCCGTTGAGCTTCGTATCCTTCATCGTCTGGGCGAAGTCGCGCAGCGCGTCGACGGGGTCGAGATACCGTCCGACGTCGCCCGTTCCGGCGCCCTCCCACTCCTTCTTCTTGCGCAGCGCTGCCGCCAGGGAACCACGCGACGCTTCGCCGAAGAACGCCTTGTACGACTCGGTCGCGTTCTTGCGGTACCCCTCGAGCCGCCGCGTCTCCAACTTCCACTCGAGGAAACCGAAGTACGTCAGCTGCAGGAAGCAGAAGAAGAGCAGCAGCGAGGCGACGAGCACCGGAATCTTGACGCGCTCGAAGCGGTGCTCGAAGCGGAACGGTCCCTTGCGGAAGTCGAGCCCGAGCCGATCGTGGCCGAGCTGCTTCATCGCGAGCCCGACGGCGACCGCGCCCTGCGTGTTGAGGCGCAGCTGATCCGCGGGAGACAGCTCCGACGGAATCGCGTCGCCGAAGTCGAGCTGAACGGTCTCGACGTCGAATTCGTCCGCGAAGAACCGGCGCGCCTCCGGACGGCCGCTCATGCCGCCCGTCAGGCAGATCATCTCGATCGGCGAGTCGAGCCGCACGCCCGCGAACGAGCGCTGGATCTCGACCGCGATGCGCTGCAGGTACTCGTCGTAGTCGAACTCCTGCGCCTCTTCGCCACCGCCCGGAAAGCGGCCGGCGAACGCCTCATCGCGCTCTCCCGCACCGTTTCCGTTGCCCTTGTCGCCCGCCCTGGCGCCGCCGCGACCGAACGGGTCAGCGGCCTCGTCATCGACGGTGTCCTGGCGCACGCGGTCGTATTCCTCGTCCGTCAGAATCGCGATCGGCGCGTCCGGAGACGCCCCGCCGCCCGGCGGGAG
The DNA here is from genome assembly GCA_964392615.1 of uncultured Planctomycetia bacterium. Classification (GTDB taxonomy): domain Bacteria; phylum Planctomycetota; class UBA8108; order UBA8108; family UBA8108; genus CAYMRB01. Next base: position 2,067 of record CAYMRB010000447.1, read on the forward strand.
GTCGTCGTCGAGAAGCCGCAGCGCGTTCTCGATCTCCTGGAAGCGCTCGTCGATCGAGAAATCAGCGAAGCCGGGCGGCTCGTCGCCGACGACCTCGACCGACACCTCGCGCCCGTCAGCATCGCCGGCCCCGACCCCGACGGGCTCCGGGAGGCGACGCGCCGGGCTCGCGACCGCCGTCTCGAGACGGAGCGAGCGGACCTTGCGGAGACGACCGTTCTCGACGAGCAGCACCTTCGTCGACGTCGTCCCCATGTCGATCAGCAGGCTCGACTGGCTCTCGTCGAACAGCGGCGACATCGAGTAGGCGTTGAAGATCGCAGCAGCGTCGAGATCGACCGAGACGGGATCGACGCCAACACCCTTCAGCAGGCCGAGCCGGTCCTCCATGACCTCGTCGCGCAGCGCGGCGAGGATCAGCAGACTCTTGTTGTCGTGCTCGCCGATCTTGATGTACTCGAGGACCGTGCTCTCGAGATCGAAGCCGGTGAAGTGGCTCTCCGCCTCGAAGAACACCGTCTTGCGGATCTGCTCGTCCTTCAGGAACGGCACGCTGATCTCGCGAATGACGCAGTCCTTCGTGTCGACCGCGGTGGCCGTGTCGATGCCCTTCAGGTTCTTCTCGGTGAGGATCCTGTCGACGAGCTCTTCGACGCTCAAGGGAGCGACGTACTCGCCGTCCTCCTTGTAGTCGCCCGAGCTCAGCGTCTGGATCTCCTCGGTGAAGAAGTCGACGAGGCGGTACTTCTTCGCGCTGCCGGAGAACACCGCGCCGGTGACGGTCTTCGTGCCTATATCCAGTCCGAGTACGACAGACATGCTGATTCTTCATCGGCGGCGACCGCGCCGGTCGCCAGTCTTTTGGGCTCTCGAGCCCGTATCGAGGCGGAACCACACTCGCACGAGGTCAACGTTCCGAGAACGCTGCCGGCGAACGGGAAGCCGTCGTCACCGCTTCTTGTTGCCGAGGAGGTCCTTCTGCAGCTTGTCGAGCTGCTTGAGATCCTCCTTCTGCTTGGGGGTCAAATCCTTGCGGCTCTTGATATCGTTGATCGTGTTGTTCAGATCCTTGATGGTCGCCTTCTTCTCCGGCGTCTTGGGCTTGGCGGACGAGCCCGTGCCCGAGTCTGAGCTCGGACTCTTGCTGTACTTGGACTTCGAGCTGGAGGTCGAGCCGGAGCCGGACTTCGAGTACCGCGACGGCGTCGAGCCGGGACGCGTCACCGAGCTCTTCGACGGCGCCCGGCGGTTCTTCAGATCGGTCGGAATGATGCGCTTGTCGTCAGGCGTCGCCCCGTCGGTGACGATCTCCTGGTAGTGCTTCTCGCGCTGGTCCTTGTAGTTCTTGTCCAGACGGAGGATGAGCTTGGGCTTGCCCTCTTCCTCCTCGGGCTCGTCGCCCAGCTTCACGCGCCGCTCCCCGGAGAGCTTGTCCCAGTAGCCCGGCGGCTTGGCCCGCTTGAGCACGTACATCGTCTTCGGACCGCCGCGGGCCTTCGTCCAGTACACGAGCTCCTCGGGGTCGGCCGAGTGGATGAAGAAGTCGAGCTCGCGCTCCTCGTCGACGAAGTGGCGGCGCGCGATCTTGAGCCAGAGCGGATCGTCGGCGCCCTTGGAGGTCGTGCCGCGCGAACGCACGACCGTCGGCGTCCGACGCGTGCCGTAGGTCCGCGTGCGCGTCGAGCTGGTCTTGGCGGTCTTCTCGTCCTCTTCCGGCGCCTTCTGGCGCAGCATCACGATCGAGCGCTCGGGGGAGTTCGGGTACAGCATGGCGGTCGCGTACTCCCAGTTCTTCTCCGCGAGCGGCCCGCCTTCGATGGGCTCGTCCGACCCCTCGTCGATCCGGGGCTCGTCGATGACAGGCTCCTCCTCCTGCTTGACCACGACCGGGATCTTCTTCGGCTGCACCCAATTGTGAAACACGCTCAGCTGGCTTGTCGACGACGGCGGTTCGTCGAAGTCCTCATTCCCCGTCTCGACGAGGCTCGCAGGGTCGATGATTTCGACCGATGCGACCTCCGTCTTCGACGTGAAGAGCCAGGGCGCCGCCTTGTTCAGCACGTCCGGCCACATGCTGTACGAGTAGTGGATGAGCAGGCCGATCGCGAGCGCGATGTTCAGCCCCACCATCACGACCCGTGTCGTACTGACTGAAAGCTTCATGGCTACTTCTGTAGCTCCTTCCAGAGAATGACTTCCATGATCTTCTTGTCGGGATCCCGCTTGACCACGAGCAGCCCGGACTTGATCAGCGGGCTGCCTTCGGCCTTGGCCTTGAGCTCGACTGTGAAGTACGTGCTGCCGAAGACCATCACCTTGCTGTAGTCGTTGATCACGCGCTGCAGAAGCGAGTCGTCCTCAGCGCTGACGCGGTCGATCCCTTGATCGCTGCGCAGCAGATCGTCCGGCCCCTCATCGGAGCCGTCGATGAGCTCGATCTGCTGCAGATTCGTGAAGTAGTTCGTCTCGAGGTCTTGATAGGCCGATTCGCCCTCGAGCCCGCCGTCCAGCATGGCGTCCATGCCGAATCCGTCGTCGTAGAACTCGTCCTCCTCCGGCGGCAGCTGGCGGCGCGGCTGACCGAGGTTCTTCGTTGTGCTCGTCGCGACATTCGTGTCGATGCCGGAGCCGTCGTCCTCGACGTAGTCCTGCATGCGCTGGCGGTACGCGTCGACCATCGTCGCGACGTGGTTCGCGTCGCCCTCCGCGCCGTCGCTCAAGGACGGCAGAAGCGCGTAGAGCACCGGAATCGGCGCGGTGTTGATGTTGATCTTGCCTGTCGAGAACGTCGTGAAGATGTCCTCGAGCCCGAGAGGCAGCGGCGCGTCGAGCACTTCCTCGCTGCCATCCTCGTTGACGACCTGCGGCGGCGACGACATGCCGCGCGTCAGCGCGCTCGCGTCGAGCCCGCCGAGGGCGGGGAAGTCCATGAACGCGCCGTACTCCTCCTGCAGCGACGCGAGCTGCTCGCGCTCCATCTCCCGGTCGGAGAGGTATCGCTCGTCGTACTGGAACTCCGCGACGAGGTCGCCGTAGTCGTCGCGCTGGACGAGGAACATGCCGTCGAAGGTCTCGAGGCCGTCCTCCGGCACGACGAGCGTCGGACCGTAGTAGAGCTCCGGCGTCACGTAGTCGAGATTCAGCAGTTCGGAGACGTGATAGATGCGGTTCTGGACGGGATCGCTACGCCGCTCGATGACCCAGTTGACGATCTCCTCGGCGACCTGCTCGCTGACGTAGCGGTCCTCGTAGATATCGGCCCCGAAGTTGTCCTCGTTGAGGCTGATGACGACCTCGATGGCGCGCGCGAGCATGTCGACGGTCGCCATGCGCTGCTCCTCGGTCGGCGGCGTCCACTCGGTGAGCTCGGCCTCGTCCTCGAGACCGGCGACATCTTCGAGGCCCGTCTCTTCAGCGCCGTCCGCACCGTCCGCGCCGTCCGCACCGCCGGCTCCTGCGGCGCGCCGCGATCCGGTGCGCGCCAGGATCTTCTCGCGCAGGCTCTGCTCGGCGGCCGCGTCGTCCGGCGCGTCGAGGACGGCGTCGGTGATGTCGTCGGTACCGATCACGGTGCCGTCGCCGGCCCGCACGCCGTCGACATCCGGCAGCGGCGCGTAGCCGAACAGGCGGTTGAGGTCGAAACGGCTCTCGTTGTCCCAGAGCAGGATCTTCACCGCGATGTCCGCGATCGTCTGGACGTTCGGCAGGAAGATGTTCTCGTGCAGATGGTCGATGTGCTTCGCGCTGCCGCCGGTACCGCCGCCGCCCTGGGCGCCCCCGGCGCCGGGGATCGACGAGAAGTTGCCGCCGGCGCCCGCGTCGCGCCCCCCGGCGTCGCCCCCGCCAGGATCACCTCCGGGCCCGCCGGCACCGGGACCCGCCGCGGCAGGGGGGCCACCGCCACCAACGCCGCCTCCGGCGTCCTGCTGCTGGGCCTGCTCGTTGTAGTCCGCGACGAGATCCTCGACGAGGAGGGACATCACGTACTGCGCCACCGACTGGAGCGTGTCGAGCGATTGGATGTCCCCGTGGCGTACCTTGGCCACCTTCTCCTCCATCTTCGTGTAGAAGTGGAGGTGGTAGACGACCATGTAGAGCACGATGAAGACGATCATCACCACCATCAGGGCGATACCGGAACTTCTCGTGCTGCTGGGGACCTCGATTCGCATGGCTCCTTCGGTTCTTCGGCGCAGCGGAGAACGCCGCTGGCGCCAAATGCCCGCAGTTCTGCCGCGATGACATCAGATGTCGCAGCGACCATCCGAAAACATCGCGAACGCCCCCGACAGCACCGGCCCGTCGGGAGCCACCCCGCGCCGACGGGCGGGGGCATGTGGCGAGAAAGCAAATGCCGGTCCGCCGGGACCGCGGCGTCGCGGGTTTCCTCGCATCATAGCAGAACCCCCTGCGCCACCAAATCTTAGTCGAATCTGCGCGACGCCCGCGAACCTCGCGACGACCGCCGTCGGCCGCCTCGGCGCCCACCGCGGCCCGGGGGTGTATGACACCGTGTTGCAAAAGCACTCAGCGTCGAGAAGATGCGGGGAATGACCCAGTCCCCCACCTGCGATCTCGACCCGTACCGCCGCGGCGCTGCTGCGCTCCGCCGCCGCTACCTGACCGGCTTCGAGCAGGCCAAGATCCCACACCGGTTTACGGACGTCCTGATCCTCGGCGCCGGGGCCGCAGGGCTCTCCGCAGCTCTGGCGGTGGCCGAGTTCGAGGATCTCGAGGCGCTCGTCGTCGCGAAGACCGATCTCGACGAGTCCGCCACGCGCCACGCGCAGGGCGGGGTCGCCGCCGTCGTGTTTCCGGAACGCACCGGCGACTCGGTCGACCGGCACGTCGAGGACTCGATCGCGTGCGCGGCTGGCCTGGCCGACGAGGACGCGGTCCGCGTGACGGTCGAGGAGGGCGTCGAGCGGGTCCGCGCGCTCATCGAGAAAGGGGCCGAGTTCGACCGCAACGAGGCCGGCCTCCACCAGCTGACCCGCGAGGGCGCGCACTCGTTCCCGCGCATCCTGCACCGCGGCGACTCGACCGGCAAGGAGATCGAGCGCGCGCTCGTCGAGGCCGCCGGCAAGCTGCCGAACGTCCTGTGCCTGGCATCGACCTATGCCGTCGACCTCCTCACGGTCGACGGGAGCTGCCGCGGCGCGCTCGTCCAAGATCGCTGGGGCGACCTGCAGGCGATCTGGGCGCGGCGGACGATCCTCGCCACCGGCGGCGCCGGACGTCTGTACCGCGAGACGACGAACCCGGAGGTCTGCACGGGAGACGGCGTCGCGATGGCGTTCCGCGCCGGAGCCGAGCTGCGCGACCTCGAGTTCGTGCAGTTTCATCCGACGACGCTGTACGTCGCCGGCGCTGATCGTCACCTGATCACCGAAGCGGTGCGCGGCGAGGGCGGCCGTCTCGTCGACGGCGACGGGCATCCGTTCATGGAGCGCTTCCACAAGCTCGCCGACCTCGCGCCGCGCGACGTGGTGTCGCGATCGATCCTCGAGGTGATGAAGGAGACGGGCGCCAACAAGGTCTGGCTCGACCTGTCGCAGATTCCGGAGAAGCAGGTCCGCGAGCGCTTCCCGGGCATCCTCGACCTCTGCGCCGGCTTCGGCATCGACATCGTGAACGAGCCGATCCCGGTGCGACCGAGCGCGCACTACTCGATCGGAGGCGTCGCGACGGACCTCGATGCGAGGACGAGCGTGCCACGACTGTTCGCGGCCGGCGAGGTCGCGTCGACGAAGCTGCATGGGGCCAACCGGCTCGGCTCGAACTCGATCCTCGAAGGGCTCGTCTTCGGTCACCGCGCGGGGCTCGGGGCGGCGAACGAGGTGCGCGCGACGCGCGATCGCGAGCCGCGCTGTGCGTTCCCGGTCGCGCTCGACCGCGCCGCGGACACGGGCGTGATTACGCCGGACGATGCGTCGTCGCTTTTCGATCTCGACGATCTGGTGCGCAGTCTCAAGAGCCTCCTGTGGTACAAGGTGGGGGTCGAGCGCGTCGGCAGCGAGCTCGAGTCGGCGCTTCTGCAGCTGCGCGCTTGGATGAGCTTGCCGCTGCGGTCGCAGTTCTCCGACCCGCGCAGCTGGACCGTGCAGAACATGCTGCAGACCGCGTATCTG
>CAYMRB010000448.1:0-8160 GCA_964392615.1 uncultured Planctomycetia bacterium
GTCGTCAAGTAGCGCGGAGTTGCCAACCAGCGGCGTCAGGCGCGTAAATCGCTCCTGACGCCGCTGGACAGCCGTCCTGGCGGCATCCGTGTGGTTGTGTCGTCGGTCCGAATCGCGTAGGGTTCCTGGTTCACCCTGAGAGGCGGGAGCCGCCTTGCACGGGGTCTCACCCCCCTCGTAGCAGAGTCAGCGAATCGATGGCCGACGATACGTCCACGACCTCGGGCCCGGCGGACAAGTACGAGCTGCCCACCCTCTTCGGGCACCCGACGGGGCTGTTCACCCTGTTCTTCGCGGAGATGTGGGAGCGCTTCTCGTTCTACGGGATGCGCGCGCTCCTCGTCTTCTACATGATCAAGGGCTTCCTCGGTTACGGGGACGAGCAGGCCTACACGGTCTACGGCGCGTACACGGCGCTCGTCTACATGACGCCGTTCATCGGCGGCATGATCGCCGACAAGATCCTCGGCCAGCGCCTCGCGGTCGTCATCGGCGGACTGCTGATGGCCGCAGGCCACTTGTTGATGGCCGTCGAGCACGAGTGGGGGTTCTTCTTCGCGCTCGCGCTCCTGATCTGCGGCAACGGCTTCTTCAAGCCGAACATCTCGACGACGGTAGGCACTCTCTACCGCCCGGGCAGCCCGAAGCGCGACGATGGCTTCAACATCTTCTACATGGGCATCAACCTGGGCGCGGCGATGAGCCCGATCCTGTGCGGCTACATCGGCGAGACATACGGCTGGCACTACGGCTTCGGCCTCGCGACGGTCGGCATGCTCGTCGGCCTGGCCGTGTTCGTGATGCCGAACGTCGTCACGCAGGTGCTGATCGGCAGCGCCGCCGTGGCCTCGGGGGTCGGCATGCTCGTGTTCAAGCAGGACAACCCGTACGCGATCGGCCTCAATATCTTCATCGCGCTGGCGCTCCTGGTCTCCGCGGTGCTGGCCTGCACCGCGCTGAAGCGCTACGGCCTGCCCAAGTGGGCCGGAGCCCGTCCCAAGACGGCGCCGAAGGGCAAGGACTGGATGGTATACGTCGGAATCGCGATCGCGATTCCGGTCTTTGCAGTGCTCGTGTCGGGATTCTCGCCGTTCCAAAGCAAGGAGCCGACCGTCGACCCGGAGGTGGTGGCGCAGAATAAGGCGGACCAGATCGCACGGCTCGAGAAGTACGGTGTCAAGGCGGAGTACGTCGAGGAGGTCCGCGAGACCAAAGCCCCCCCGATCGTCGAGCGCGGCAAGCCGTATCAGATGGTGCAGGACGACACGATCAAGGAGATCGAAGAGAGTGGCAAGTTCGGCGCGATCGCGGCCGTCTTCGTCAAGGAGGTCAGCAAGCCCGCAGGGCTCGTGCTGGCATTGCTCGGGCTCCTGTCGTTCGGGTACTTGATTCGCGAGACGTTCCGGCTCGACCGGATTCCGCGAGAGCGCATGATCGCCGCGTTGGTGTTGATCTTCTTCCAGATGCTCTTCTTCGCGTTCTTCGAGCAGGCGGGAAGCAGCCTCAACAACTTCGCGGACCGCAACGTCGACCGAGTCGCTAGCGAACGCATCGTCACGGAGGACATGGTCGGCCAGTCCGTGCGACTCCAGCCGACGCAGGAGCAACTCGGATACGACCGCGCTGGAGAGGCGTTCACGATCTCCGCTCTGGACGAACTCCGGGAGGATCTCAAGGAGCACACGGACTTCGACATCGAGTGGACCCTCACGGAGAGCAACGTCGGCATGACCATCGCGGAGCGCAACAGCGAGCTGCCCGCGACCGTGCTGCAGGCGATCAATCCGACCTATATCCTGCTCCTCGCGCTGCTCTTCAACATACTGTGGGCGTTCCTGCGCAAGGCGGGTCTCGACTTCAACGCCGCCGTGAAGTTCGCGATGGGTCTCGTTCAGCTGGGCCTCGGCTTCGGCGCCATCTGGCTCGGCGCACAGATGTCGAACGAGCGCGGCATGGTCTCCCTGATCTGGCTGCTCCTCGGATACCTGCTCCAGACGACCGGCGAGCTCTGCCTCAGCCCGGTCGGCCTGTCCGCGATGACGAAGCTCAGCCCGGCGCGGCTGGTGTCGACGCTGATGGGCGCGTGGTTCCTGGCGACCGCGTTCAGCCAGTACCTCGCGGCGATCATCTCGCAGTTCACCGGCGTCAAATCGGAGGGCGGCAACGGCGATCTGCCGATTCCCAGCGAGACCGTCCATGTATACGGCGACGTCTTCGGTACGGTCGCTCTGACCGCGATCGCGTCGGGCGTCGTCTGTCTGGCCGTGTCGCCGATCCTCGGCAAGTGGATGCACCCCGAAGATACCGACGGGGAGAGCGAGCCGGAGTCGGAGGCGTAGTCGAAACGGATTCTGGAGGAACTCGATGCGCGGCAAGTTCGTCCCCGCGGCCACGGCCGAGACCCAGAAGTTCGACTGGGGAACGTTCCGGTGGATCTCGAAGCCCCCGGTGACGGGTACCGAGAACCTCTGCGTCGTCCACGTGACGATCGAGCCGGGCCACGGCCACGCGTTCCATCGCCACCCGAATCAGGAAGAGGTCATCCACGTCCTCGAGGGTTCGCTCGAGCAATGGCTCGGCGAGGAGAAGCGAACCCTCGAGGCCGGCGACTCGGTGTTCGTGCCGCGCAACCTCGTCCACGCGTCGTACGTCCTCGGCGACGAGACCGTCAAGGCGCTGGCGATCCTCGGCCCGGCGGTCGGCGACGAGGGCTACGAGCTCGTCGACGTCTCCGACGAGGCGCCGTGGAATACGCTGCGCACGGCGGGGTCGTAGCCAGACATTCGATCACGGTCGCCCTTCTGCGGCGACGCCGGCCTCGCGGTCGGGGCCCCCGTCAGGATAAACTCCCCCCCTTCAGGTCGAAAACCGCGTCTGTCGGGATATCGCCCGATACCTGCTCAAGACCGTCGAAGGGAGGTCGACGTGAGAACACTTCGCGTCTCGACGTTCGTTTGTGCCCTGTTCTTCTCGTTTGCGACCATGCTGCCGACGCCGGCGATCGAGCCATGCGCCGGCGAGTGGTCTCACTTCCTGGTGACGGGAACGAGCGCCACGGGCATCACGGCGATCGACTCGGCAGACGATGGCCGACTTCTCGTCGGAACCCGCGACGGCGGCCTCTCCCACCTGGTGCGCCGCGAGGACGGCACCTACGCCTGGTCGACGATCCCCGGCGACGTGCGAGATCCCCTCGCGAGCTCTCGCGTCACCGTGCTGCGTCGGTACGAGGACGAGGTCTGGATCGGCACGGCGGACGCGGGAGTGAGCATCTGGAACCTGCGGACCGGCGAGTGGAGACAGATGCGTCACCGCGCGGGCTCGCTCGGAATCCCGTCGAACAGGATCAACTCCCTGACGATCGTTCCCGGTGAGTCGCCGCCGGACGTTTGGTTCGGCACCGACGCCGGGGCTGCCTTCTTCGAGCCGGGGCCGCGCCTCTCGCGCTGGACGATCCTCGACGCCGACGACGGACTGCAGCCGAGCATCCGCGATATCGAGACCTACGAGGTTTTCGGCCAGCGCGTCGCCGCGATCGCCACGCTCAACAACTACTACACGTACGGCAGCCAGGGCCTCAACCAGATCGTCAACACCGGCGATTGTCGATTCGCCACCGCGAATCGCATCGTTCGAGACGTCCACGGCGGCCTGTGGTTCGCGGCGCTGTGGCGACCGCTCGACACCCCGGCGCTTCTTCCCGATGGTCTCTGCAGCTGGCACTTCGTCATCGGGGCTTCGCCCTGGCGCGAGTACCCGGAGGCGGTCGGGATCGAGGGCATCCCGCTTCTCGATCTCGACATCGACGACGCGAACCGACTGTGGATCGCCGGCCGCGGTGTCGCCGCGGTCCGCGACGCCGGCAGCTACTGCTTCTGGTACGCCGACTCCAGCCCTCTGATCAACGACGATCTCACATCGGCACACGCCAATGGTGAGGCCACCTGGTTCGGCGCTCGCACGTCGCCGATGGTCGCACGCTACACTCCGAACTGGCGCTCGACGTCCGCTGCCGAGCTCGGAGTCGCCGGCGTGAACCCGTCGGCGGTCGCCGCGAGCGATGGGAGGGTCTGGGTCGGCGTTGGCTCCAGGCTCAGCAACAGCGCCGACGGGGTCACCTGGTCCTCGACCGACCTCCCGATCGGCGACGCGGACATCACCGGCCTCCACGCGATCGACGACGACACCGTCTGGGTCGCGACCACCGACGCCGGCATCGTGCACGTCGACGGAGCGCTGACGACGCTTCACACGACAGACGATGGACTGCCATCGAACGACGTGCGCGATGTGTCAGTCGGCCCCGATGGCCGCGCGTGGGCCGTGACCGTCGCCGGGCTCGCCGCGCAAGGCGGCGGCTACTGGCTTGCCGTCGACGCGAGCAACTCACCGCTGGCGACGAACGACCTGACGAGCGTCGCCGTCGACGCGAACGGCCGCGTTCATGTCGGCACCGCCGCGAGCGGCCTCTACTCGTTCGACCCGAGCGAGCTCGAGCCGAACGCGGCGTGGACGCACGTCGGCGCGGGCCCCCTGCTTCCTTCGAACGCGGTCCACGAAGTCGTCGCCGATCCGACCGGCGGATTGTGGATCGGGACGGACGGCGGTCTGACTCACCTTCTCGACGGTGCATCGGCGACCTGGAACGTCGCGGATGGCGCGCTGCCGTCGGACGAGGTCCTCGCGATCGCCCTCGGCGGATCCGGGCGGGTCTGGGTCGGAACGGATCGCGGCCTCGTCCTGGGAGAGTCGGACGCGTGGCGGACGTTCCGCCTCACGTCGGCGCTGTCGGCAGACCGCGTCGTCGCCATCGCTGAGCGCGAGGAAAGCGTCTGGGCCGCCGCCGGCAACGCGGTCGCGCAGCGCGATCCGATCACCGGCCCGATCGGCTTCTTCCCGCCGGAGATCCACTCGATCGATCCGCCCGAAGCGGCGCCCGGCGACTGGGTGACGATTCGAGGCGCAAACTTCGACCCGCGCGGCGAGGACTTCAACGTCGTGACGTTCGGCCCGCGAACGGCCGGCCAGAACGAGCTACCGGCGCCGGCGATTCTCGATTCGGTCGCGACGAACGAGATCGTTCTCCGACTGCCCGTCCTGGCGACGACGGGCCGCGTCCGCGTCGTCGCGCGCGGCCTCGCCGGCGAAAGCCCGAGCGACTTCGTCGTGCTGCCGCACGTGACAGGACTGACCTCGACGTGCCTGTCGCCCGGCGACGTCTTCTCGATCGAGGGCTTCGGCTTCCGCAGCATCCCGGGAGCGGCGTACCCGAGGATCCGCATCGGCAACGGTCCGCTGCGGACTCCGTTTCGAGCCAGCCCCTACTCGACGTCGTACAAGCTGCAGCCGGGAGACCCGGGCGGGCGCGTCAGCGTCACGCTCGAGAACGGTCGCTCCTCGACGAGCCAGGAGTCGATCACGATCGGAACTCTCTCGATCCGCGACGTCGAGGTACAGCAGGGCATCGCGAGCGAGGACCTCATCTGGCGCAAGCGCACTCTCGTTCACGTCGACGTCGACGCCGAGGGCTGCCAGGGACGAGTGACCGACGGGACGATCTACTGGAAGAAGACGGACGGCGAGCTGATCCGCGCCGGCATCGCGTACCTCGCGTCGCCCGGGGGGCTCGCCTTGCCGCTCGATCAGTCCGCGACGCTCGGCCTCGCGGACGGCATCGACTTCGTCGCCGAGTTCCTCTCGGATCGCAGCGACTGGGTCGATCCCTTCCCGCTCGCGGAGCTCGACGGCGTCCGCATCGTGCTCGAGAACAACGACGTCGAGATCCTCGAGCATGACATCCCCGCCAGCACCTTCGGCTTCGTCGATCTCGGCCCGCCGTCGCTGCGCTTTCACATCCGCATGCTGCGAGCGCTGGACCCGGACATCGCGACGCCGACAGCCGAGTTCTGGCGCCGCACGCTCTCGGGCATCGAGCAGGCGGCGCGCATGATGCCGCAGCCCGACACGGGCCTGCGCTTCTCGAGTCACCGGTGGTTCACGTTCTCGAACGGACTCATTCCCCGCCAGGAGCTCGACATCGACGACACGGACGCGTACATCGACTTCTGCGAGTCCGTCGGGGACTTCCTCGACCCGGATCCGAACGAGATCGCGATCGCTCTCGTCGACGACGCGCTCTACATCGAGAACTCCACTCCCGCCAGGGCGCCGCCCTACGGCCCGGGAAGCGTCGGTGTCGCGTTCTGCATGGACGATCGGGTCGGCCGCTTCATCGTGCACGAGGGCGGTCACGGCCTCGACCTCGTGGAGTCGAGCGCGTCGAACCATGACGATGGCAACGATGGCCACTCGCTCTACGACGAAGGTCAGGGCCGCGGCGCCGGCGACGATCCTCCTCCCTGCGCCGACTGGACCGAGCTGACCTTCCGCCAGGCTCTCCTCGATCAGGCGGGCGAGGCGAGCAAGGTCTACCGCATCGACTCGGGGCCTCCGTTCCTCGCCGACGGCGGCTTCTGCGACGCGAACCGGCCGAAGTCGGTGATGTCCTACGCGCCGGGCCGCACCGACATGAACACGTTCCTCGAACCGATGGACTTCTCATTCACGCAAGGGTACATAGCCGCCCTCGCGAGCGTCGGATTCGTCGCGGGAAGCGAGACGCTCCGATTGCGCGGCTCCGCCTTCGCGGACGGACGCGTCGAGGTGCGCTCGTCGCGCTTGGAGGTTCCGGGAGGCGAGCCGAGCCGCGAGGACGAGGATGGCGCCTTCCGCGTCGTCGTCTTCAACGGCGCCGGTGCCATACGCTCGGAGCATCGGTTCGCGGTGAGGTTCGAGGACGTCGAAGGCCATGGCGATCTGCCGCGCGTGCCGTTCGGCATCTGCGTTCTGTTCCCGCCGGGATCCGAGCGCGTGGAGATCCGGCACGCGGGAGTGACGCGCTGGTCCGCCGAGGTGAGCCCGAACGCGCCCGTTGCCGGTGCCGTGAGCCTCGACTGGTCGGAGGCCGTCGGCCCTCGCGGCGGCACTCCGGACGGCAGCATGGAGATCGCGGTTTCGTGGACCGCATCCGACGCCGACGGTGACGCGCTCACGTACGGAATCGACTACTCGGCGGACGGATTCGAGTGGACGCGCGTCGCGCGAGGCCTCCGCGAGACGAGCTTCTCGTGGGTGCCGGGCTGGGTTCCCGCGAGCGACGAGGCCCGCGTCCGCGTCACAGTCTCCGATGGATTCCGTACGGACACGGCGGAGTCGGCCCCCTTCGAGCTGCGCTCCCGCGAGCCGATCATCGCGATCGTCCGCCCCCTCGCCGACGAGACGTTCACCGAGGGCACGCGTGCCGATTTCGTCGCGCGCATCCTCGCCGACGAATCTCTCGAGATAGTACACGTCACTTGGACGGTGAGCGGACGGCGATCGAGGCGCGGGACCGAGGTGACACACGTCCTCGATACGGTCGGCGAGCACACGGTAGGCGCCCGGCTGACGTACCGGGACGGCCGCCGGCTGCGCGTCGTGAGCGACCCGGTCGAGGTCGTCATCATCCCGGACTTCGATCGCGACGGCATGCCGAACGATTGGGAAGAGGAGCACGGACTCAACCGCTTCGTCCTCGACGACGCGGTGCTCGACTCGGACGGCGATCGACTCGCGAACCTGACCGAGTTCAAGCGCGGAACCGATCCCGACGATCCGGACTCCGACGACGACGGCGTTCTCGACGGCGACGAGGTCGAGCTGGGCTACTTGCCGGACGACCCCTCGTCGTTTCCCGAGGAGACCGAAGACCCGCGCTTCCGCCGCGGCGACGTCAACGGCAGCGGTGAGGCGGACATCTCGGACGCGATCGCGGTCCTCGACGCTCTCTTCCTCGGCGGACGACTCGACTGCCTCTCGGCGGCCGACGGGAACGACTCGGGCCAGGTCGATATCGCGGACGCGTCGTTCGTCCTGTCGTGGCTCTTCCTCGGAGGACGGCCACCGCCCGCCCCGGGCCCGCACGAGTGCGGCGTCGATCCGACGGCGGACGAGCTCGGCTGCGCAGTCTCGCAGGGCTGCTAACGCTGCTGACGCGAAGAGTTGACTTTCCCTGTGGGTGTCGTGATCGTGGGGGGCTACGTGCCACGTGTCAGTGCTCACCGCACCCCAGGAGCGTGAATGAACAGCCTCGTCTCCCCGAACGACCACTGGGTGATCTGG
>CAYMRB010000449.1:0-8139 GCA_964392615.1 uncultured Planctomycetia bacterium
GCGACGCTCGCTGGAGGATCGGTCGAGCTGCAAGCGTCGCCCTTCTATCACCCGAGCTCGGACGTCACGCATCTCGGCACGCTGTGGGAGCTGCGCGATAGCGAAGGATCGTACGATCTGACGCCGACCTTGGTGCTGTATACCGCCGAGAGCAAGACGCGACTCACGCTCGCGATGGGGCGCCTGCTCCCCGGCCGCTCATACGTCTGGCGCGTCACGTACGTCGGCTCGAACCTGACGCCGCTTCCGACGAGCGAGGAGACGTCGTTCGTCGTGCCGCCTCAGGACCAGGAGATCATCTCGGTCGATCTCGAGTCGCTGTTCAACCGCGATATCGTCGCATCCGCTGCAGACGATGCGGGCGACGGTCTCGACGACAGCGGCGGCCTTCTCGTCGTCGACGGATTCGACGGCACGGCGGAGCCGTCGAGCGAAAGTCGTGGCCTGCCCCGCGATCGTCGTATCGGCGCGCATGTGCTGGCGCCGTATGACGGCCCGAACGCCATCCATCTCGCGCCGAGCGCGGAGCCTGTCGTGATCGACCTTCCGCGGGGGCGCTACCATGCGCTGCGCTTCCTCGTCACGGGAGGCGACGGACGCACCGATGCGCCGCTCGAGCTCTCCTTCGCCGACGGCACGAGCGCCACGAGACAGCTCGCCTGCGACGATTGGTTCGAGGATCCGCCACCCCACGGTCGGCTGCGCGAGGATGCGACGCCCGTCTGGAACGGCATGGACCGGATGTACGACGGCAAGTGGGAGAACCGCGACGACGCGGCGGTCTTCGAACACGTCGTGCTGGTCGACGCGTCGAAGGTGCTCGTCTCGGTGAAGCTCGACATGCCGCGTGCGCACTTCGCCAGCCCGAAGACGCGCTGCAATATCCTGGCGCTCACCGGCCTGCGCCAGCCGTAGCGAAGCAAATCTACGGGACAGGCGGACCGCGACTGCGTAGGCTCGGGGAAGAGGCGACGGCGAGCGCTCCGTCCCGAGTCGAGGCCGTCGTGTCGACGGAAGACAGGCCGCGAAGCTCACCCGGAGGTGACCATGCGACGCTACGCGATCGTGCTTCTGATTCTCGGTGTCGGGTTCGCTATCGGCAGACTGTCGTCACTTCACTCCGTCGCCGCGGTGGGAGCACCGGTCGCGACCGAGAACGGCGACACGAACGGCGACGGCCGGCGCGACATCACGGACGCGGTCTATCTCCTGAACTGGCTCTTTCAGGGCGGCCCGGGGCCCGTTCCGTGCGACGCCGTGCAGCCTGCACGGCGCTGGTCCGACAACGGCGACGGAACGGTCACCGATACCCTGACAGGGTTGATGTGGACGCGCTCGCCCGTCGACCTCGACGGCGACGGCGTGGCGGATGCCTGGAACGACCTGGCCACGTACACGCAGGCGAATCTCATCGTGCGGGAGCTCGAGCTCGCCGGACACACCGACTGGGGCCTGCCGTCGACATCGGAGATGAGCTCACTGGTCTTGCCGGGCCCCTGGGGCGATGAGAGCCCGCCGATGTTCGAGCCGGGCGGCGGCATCGCCTGGATCGGCAGCACGAACTGGGGCGACCCGTGCCATGGAGCGCAGCTTGCCGCCGGCCTAGCCTTCGGCAGCATCGGGCTCGCCGGGAGCGAGGGAAGCGAAGCCTATACCGCCTACGTGCTCGCCGTGCGTTCACCGTAGTCGAAACCTCGTATCCGCCCTCCAGAGACAGAACCGAGCCGTGATGACGTTTCGCCTTGCCCTTGCCGTTCTGTGCTGCCTCGTCGTCTTGCCCTGTTCAGGAGCTGCCGCGGACGAGCGTCCCAATGTGCTGTTCATCGCCGTCGACGACCTGAACGATTGGATCGGCTGCATGAAGGGCCATCCCCAGGCGCAGACGCCGAACATGGACCGGCTCGCCGCTCGGGGCGTGTTGTTCGCCAACGCCCATTGCGCTGCGCCGGCGTGCAATCCATCGCGCGCCGCCGTGTTCAGCGGCAGGATGCCACGCGTCACCGGCGTCTGGTCCAACGGGTCGGGAACGCTGGATCGGCGCTACCCGCAGGCGCGGCTGTTGCCGAAGGCGCTCGCCGACTCGGGCTACCGTGTACTCGGGACCGGCAAGCTCCTGCACTCGGGCGGCAGGAAGGCGTTCCACGAATACTTCGGTGTCGGACAGAGATGGAGCCCGCTGTCGAAGGACGCGGTCCGGTATTCGAAGGAAGAGCTGCCGAGCAAGGGATCCGAGGATCCGCGCCACGTCGTCGAGGACCGGCGCGGTCGGGAGATCGTGTTGCCGCTCAACCGCATGCCCTCCGACCGCAGGCCGGACGCCAACGACGGCGAGTCGTTCGACTGGGGGCCGTTCGATGTTCCCGACGCGCACTTCGGCGACACACAGATCACCGACTGGGCGATCGAGAAGCTCGTGCAGGAGCACAGCGCCCCGCTCTTTCTGGCCGTCGGGTACTATCGACCGCACATTCCGCTGTGGACGCCGAAGCGGTTCTTCGACCGTTTCGCGGCGACTCCCGCCGAGCTGCCGCCGTTCAAGGCGGACGATCTCGACGACTTGAGCCGGGAGGCAAGGCGCTGGGCGCTGGAGCCCGTGACTGCCGGAAGCCACGCGACGGTCGTGCGCCATGGGCAATGGCGGGCGGCGATCGAGGCCTACCTCGCGTGTGTCACGTACGTGGACTACGAAATCGGCCGGTTGCTGGACGCGCTGGACGCCTCGCCGATTGGCGACAACACCGCCATCGTGCTATGGTCCGATCACGGCTGGCACCTCGGCGAGAAGCAGCACTGGGGCAAGTGGACCGGCTGGGAGCGTTCGACGAAGGTGCCGCTGATCATCGTGCCGCCGAAGACTTCAGCCGGGAGCTTCGCCCGCGGTGGATCGCGTTGCGATCAGCCGGTCGGTCTCATCGATCTGTACCCGACGCTCACCGAGATCTGCCGCGCCGAGGGGCCCACGGCGCTCGATGGGAAGTCGCTCGTGCCGCTCCTGCGCGACCCCGGCCGCAGCACCAGTCGAGCGGTTCTGACGATGTTCGATGCGGGCAACGCCTCGCTGCGCACCGAGCGCTGGCGGTACATTCGCTACGCGGATGGTTCCGAGGAGCTCTACGACCATCGCCTCGATCCGAACGAGTGGAACAACCTCGCGGCAGCCGACGGCCACGAGGCGCAGATCCGGTCCTTGCGGCAACGACTGGCAGATTGCGGCTACGTGGCGCCCGAGCCAACCGAGAGCGCACGGCTCTTCCGCCGACTGGATGCGGCGCCATGGCGCGAGGTGTTCTCCGATCCGTGCACGGGAGACTGGCGCGATCGCTGGACGTTGGACGGCCTGAAGGCGAACGTCACCAACACGCCGACCGGCATGAAGTTCACGGCAGGGCCGACGCGAGGGGAGAACGCGTCGCACGCGGTGCTGTGGACGAAGGAGAGCTTCGAGGGCGATATCCGTCTCGACTACGAGTACACCAAGCTCGACGACGCGACGGAAGCGGTCACGATCCTCTTCCTGCAGGCGACCGGTAGCGGTGCCCCGGGCTACGACAAGGACATCTCCCGCTGGGCGGATCGGCGTCAGGTGCCCGCGATGAAGACCTACTTCAACCACATGCACCTGCATCACATCAGCTACGCAGCCTTCGACATCGGCAATACGAACGCGCGCAAGGACTACATCCGCGCGCGGCGATACATGCCGGAGTCGGGCAAGGGCTTGGCCGGAACGGGACTGAAGCCGGACTACTCCGAGACGGGGCTGTTTCGGAAGGGCGCGCTCTACAGGATCACGGTGATCAAGAAGGGCGACGATCTCCTCATGCGCATCCGAGACCAATGGAAGGCGAAGCTCTGCCACTGGAAGACCGACGCGCTGCCGCCGATCCTCGAGGGACGCGTGGGACTGCGGCACATGTGGACACGCAGCGCGAGGTATCGCGACTTCCGCATCTCCCGACTCGACGTCAGGCGATGATGTCCCGCACCACGCGACACTCGAGGACTCCTGTGAGCCTCTGATCGAGCCCTTGAAACGGGAAGGTCAGCCGCTCGTGATCGATTCCGAGGAGGTGCAGCATCGTGGCGTGAAGATCGCGCACGTGGACGGGGTCCGCGACGACGTTGTAGCTGAAATCGTCGGTCTCCCCGTAGTGGATCCCGCCCCGGATGCCGCCGCCGGCGAGCCAGCCCGAGAAGCACC
Organism: uncultured Planctomycetia bacterium; assembly: GCA_964392615.1. Lineage (GTDB taxonomy): Bacteria > Planctomycetota > UBA8108 > UBA8108 > UBA8108 > CAYMRB01. The sequence goes on from CAYMRB010000449.1 coordinate 4,202, forward strand.
GCGGGTGGTGGTCGCGACCGTAGACGTCGCGCGTGATGTTGCCCTGACCGAATACGGTGCGACCGAACTCGCCGACGAACACCACGAGCGTGTCGTCGAGCAGCCCGCGCGCCTTCAGGTCCTTGAGCAGTGCAGCCGTCGGCTGGTCGACGTCGAGGCACTGCCCGCGCATATTGTCGGGAAGGCGGGAGTGGTGATCCCAGCCGCGGTGAAACAGCTGGATGAACCGAACGTCGCGCTCGGCCATCCTGCGAGCGAGCAGGCAGTTCCGCGCATAGGAGCCCGGCTTGTGGACCTCGGGCCCGTACAGGTCGAGGATCGCCTTCGGCTCCTCGGAGATGTCCGTCAGCTCCGGAACCGAGGCCTGCATCCGAAACGCCATCTCCTGCTGGGCGACCGTCGTCTGGATCTCCGGGTCCCCGAGCTCCGCGTAGTGCTTCTCGTTGAGCTCGGCGAGCGAATCCAGCATGCGTCGCCTGACTCGCCGGTCGACGCCCTGCGGATTGGACAGGAACAGCACCGGGTCGCCGCTCGTCTGGAACGACGTGCCCTGATGCAGCGAGGGAAGGAACCCGCTCCCCCACAGCCGAGCGTAGAGCGCCTGCACGTTCACCTTGCCGCGCCAGAACGCCGAGGGAATCACGACGAAATCCGGCAGGTCCCGGTTCAGCGATCCCAGTCCGTAGCTCAGCCACGCTCCCATGCTCGGCTTGCCGGGGATCTCCGCGCCCGTGCAGAACGAGGTCTTGCCCGGATCGTGATTGATAGCGTCCGTGTTGAACGAGTGAACCAGGCACAGATCGTCGGCGACGCTCGAGAGGTGCGGAAGCAGCTCGCTCATCCAGACGCCGCTCTTGCCCTGCCGGGAGAACGAGAATCTCGACGGCGCGATGAGCTGCTGTCGCCCCCGGGTCATCGTCGTGACGCGCTGGCCGCGACTCACCGACTTCGGCAGCTCGGCGCGGAACATCTTGTGGAGGTCCGGCTTGTGGTCGAACAGATCGACCTGGCTCGGGGCGCCGGCCATGAACAGAAAGATCACCCGCTTCGCCTTCGCCGGGTGATGGAGCCCGAGCGTGGCCGCACCGCCGACTCGGGGCACGAGGGATGCGAGCGCAGCTGCACCGAGGCCCATGCCCGACTTCAGCAGGAAGGATCGACGCGACTGGAGAGTGTCGGCTGTAGCAAGATCGTTCATCGTTTCGCCGCTCGCGCTATTGCCGCGTCTTCGTGATATCCAGGTTGTAGAGCGTGTTGACCAGCACGGTCCAAGCCGCGAGCCGCGTCTTCTCGTCGGCCGCGATCGAGCTCACGCCGCTGCAGAGGCCGTCCGCGAGCGCGGGGGTCTCCCGATAGTGCCGCTCGAGGTCCGCGACGAGCTGCAGCAGAACAGCCCGCTCGCGCTCGTCCGGGGGCCTCGAGGTGACGGTCTCGTAAGCGAGCTCGAGCCGTTGCGCGGGCTCGAGATCACCTGCGAGCACTCGCTGCGCGAGGCTGCGCGCGGCCTTCAGGTACTCGCTCTCGTTCAGGAGCAGCAAGGCCTGAGACGGCGTGTTGGTGCGTTCGCGCCGCGCCGTGCACGCGTCGCGGATCGGTGCGTTCAGGATCGTCATCTGCGGCGGTGGCATCCCGCGCTTCCAGAACGTGTACACGCTGCGGCGGTAGATCGCGTCGCCCGTGTCGGGCTTGAAGCGCTCGCCGATCATCGTCACGGCCTTCCAGAGCCCGTCCGGCTGCGGCGGCTTGACGCTCCTTCCGTACAGCGTCTTGGACAGCAATCCGCTGGTGGCGAGGATCTGATCGCGAATCATCTCCGCGTCCATACGGTAGCGCGACCCTCGCGCCAGCAGCCGGTTCTCCGGGTCCTTCTCGAACTGCTCCGGCGTGGCCGTCGACGACTGACGGTAGGTCTTCGACATCACGATCCGCTTGACGAGCGCCTTGATGTCCCAACCGGACTCGACGAACGAGACCGCCAGATAGTCGAGCAGCTCGGGATGGCTCGGGGCTTCTCCCTGCGTTCCCAGATCCTCGGAAGTCTTCACCAGACCCACGCCGAGCAGCTGCTGCCAGAAGCGGTTGACCGCCACTCTCGCTGTCAGCGGATGCTGCGGGTCGACGAACCACTCCGCCAGGTCGAGACGGGACGCGACCTCCCCCTTCTTCTTCAGCGCGTGAAGGAACTCGGGCGCGTCGCGCGCGACCTGTTCTCCGGGACTGTCGTACTGCCCGCGTTTCATGATGCGCGCCGCGCGAACCTCGGCGCGTTCCTTCATGACCATCGCGCGGGGCATGGCCGCGTCGAGCTCGCGGCGACGCTTCTCCACGTCGGCCTTCCGGGCTGTCAGCTCCTTCACGAGCTGCTGCTTCGATTGCTTCTCGGCGCGCTTCTTCTCGGCCTCGATCCGGACCAGCTGCTCTTCGAGCTCGCGCAGCGTCTTCTTCTGCTCCGGTGTCCCCAGCCTCGCGACGGGCGGCTGCAGGCCGTTCTTCGGCGCTCCGTTGGTCTCGGGCCCTGCGTCGATGTTGTTGAAGAAGGCGTACAGGGAGTAGAAGTCCTTCATGGTGAGAGGGTCGTACTTGTGGTCATGACAGGACGCACAATGTACTGTCATCCCCATGAACGTCGTTCCGACCGCGGTGACCCGGTCGACGACGTTCTTGAAGAAGCTCTCCTCGGGCAACGCCGTGCCGCGATCGATAATCAGGTGGAGCCGATTGAAGGCCGACGCGACGAGCTGGTCGTCGCTCGCGTTCGGAATGAGGTCGCCAGCCAACTGGTAGCGCAGGAGGTCGTCGTAACCCAGATTGGCGTTGAACGCGCGGATCACCCAATCGCGATACGCGTAGAGGTTGCGGTAGAAGTCCTTGTGCATGCCGTTGGTGTCGGCGAAGCGCACGAGGTCGAGCCAATAGCGGGCCATGTGCTCGCCATACTGCGGCCGAGCGAGCAGGCTATCGACGAGCGTCTCGTACGCGCTCGGGCTGTCGTCTGCCAGGAACGCTCGCACCTCGTCCGGAGTCGGAGGCAGGCCGGTGAGGTCGAACGTGACGCGACGAATCAACGTGCGCTTGTCCGCTTCCTTCGATGGGCTCAGCCCCGCGGACTCGACCCGCTGCAAGACGTGGAGGTCGATCGACTGCCGGCTCCACGCGCTGTTCTCGACCTCGGGAACTGCGGGCATCGCGGCAGGCACGAAGGCCCAGTGCTCCTCGAAGCGCGCTCCGGCCTCGATCCAGCGCTTGACGATTTGCTTCTCCTGCGCCGTCAGCGGCTTTTCCTTCGAGTCCGGCGGCGGCATCCGCTCGTCGGGATCACTCGTCGTGATCCGCGCCCACAGCGCGCTCTCCGCGGGCGAGCCGGGCTTGATCGCCGCCGAGCCCGCGCGGACGCGATACGCGCCGCTCTCGCCCATCGCTCGATCGAGCCGCAGCTTCCCCTTGCGGGTGTGGCGGTCCGGGCCGTGACACGCGAAACATCGGTCGATCAAGATCGGACGGATATCGTCGTTGAACGACACGTCCTGCGCGTTGACGCGGAGCGCAGTGCAAACTGCGAGAGCGGCGATGCAGCCGAGCGCACGCCGTTGCCAGCCGGGGTTCCTTCGCAGGATCATCTCCCTATCCTGTGCAGTCGAGTCACGACACGGGGACCAGAGGCTTGTTCGGACCATCCCTTCCAGACGGCCATTCTCCTCGATGCCGATCGCGGAGTCTACCGGGCCCTCTCGCGATGTCTCCGGCGCGGCTCGAAGAAAGCGGACAGGTTTGGGTTCGCACTTTGCCCGCCGGGCGAATATCACGATTCGCCGCAAGACAGGCCCTTACCTTCGAAATACCGGAGAAGCGCTTCTACCTATGTCAGGAGTTCTGGACACCGACACATCGCGGTAGGGACCCCGGTCGCCCGGGGCCCCCCGCACAGATCCCAGCGCGCG
>CAYMRB010000450.1:0-8108 GCA_964392615.1 uncultured Planctomycetia bacterium
CGAACGAGGCCGGTGACGAGATGACGATCCGCGAGCGCATTCGCGAGATCACCGTGGAGCGTCCGGGCGACGAGTACGAGATCACGAACGATACGTTCCGGCGTCTGCGGATGCGGTGGATTATCACGTCCACCAAAGTCGCGTACCCGTCGGGACTGTAGGCGCCGTGCGCGGGTTCGTGACGGACGTACATGGATCCTCATCAGGCCTACTTCGACTCGCTGAGCTCAGAGGAGCAGCACCTCGTGGCATTGAAGAGGCTGCTCTACGAGGGCTCGTGGGACGAGATCGTGACCGATCTGCGAGCCCGTAAGGAAGGAAGGCCTCATGTCTTCAAACTGGCGACCCGAATTGATGAAGACCTGAGGCGTATCGCGAAGCTCAAGGCTTACGAGGACGACAACGAGGTCGACTTGAGTGATTATCTGTCGTACGGCGAGGCTTGAGCCGAGCCGTCGACGCCTCTGAGTAAGATCTGAAGGAACGTCGGGAGGGTCCCCGAACGTGTGGGACCGGTAAAGGGAGAAATGATGATCGCTTCGACGTGGATTCGACGCGCGGGCAGACGGACGGTGTCCGTGTTCATCACGGCAGCACTTTTCTGCAGCCTCCTCGGCTGCTCCTCGACCGGCGGTAGTCCAGCGGGGGGCGACGCCGCGTCGCAGCCCGAGGTGAAGTCGTCCGCTTCGGTCGCACCGCGCCTGTCGCGGGATCTCCTGACGCAGCATGGCTTCGAGGAGGTCTGGTACCTTCCGGATGTCAGGACGTCGGGTGCGCCCGTCGGGATTCAGAACGCGTTTCTCCTCGAGGAAGGCCTGTTCATCGTCACGCTCGCGGGACGCGGTTCGGAAGGTGCGAGAGGCGGCAAGGCCCTGATCCGTTTCGACCGGCGCAACGGCGAGGCGGTCTGGTACGAGGGGGTCGATCTGCCGCTGACCTCGGCGCCGGCGGCCTATATCTATCCGGACGGTGTCGACGAGGATGACGAGCTGTTCTTCCTGCAGGGAGACACGGTCGTCGCGCTCGACCTCGCAAGCGGCAATCGCATGTGGTCGCGCAAGTTGAAGATTCCCGTCGCCACGGGCGTGTGCGCGAATCAGGACGCGGTCTTCTTGGGCGCTGCCAATAGCCGTGCGTTCGCGGTCCGCAAGAAGGAGAAGGTGGACCTGTGGACGTACTTCGCGCGAGACGAGATCGAGGCCACGCCGATCATGTCCGGCGAGAGGGTCATCGTCGCGTCGCATGACGGCTTCGTCCGCGGTCTCGTGCCGTCCATCGGCTGGGACAACGGGCGCGCCTGGGAGTTCGAGACGAACGCCGCTGTGCGGGCCCCGTTGGTGAGCTTCGACCGCCATATCTACGTCGGGTCGGAGGACTACAAGCTCTACTGTCTGCGCCAGGACGGCACCGTGCATTGGAGCTTCCAGGCGGAAGCCCCCGTCGTCGATCCGCCGGTCCTGTACCACTACCGACCGAATCGAGAGTTCTGCTTCTGCATCGCCGATCGCGACCTTCTGGGGCGTTCGCCTCGCACGCTTTTCGCGGTGCCGCTGCCGAAGGGCGATTCGGCCGCGGGCGTCGACGAAGCGTGGAGCGTGCCGGGCGTTCGCAAGGTCATCAGCATCGGCCACAAGCACCTCTACGTGCTCATGGAGCCGACGAGCGCCAACGATCGGGTCCTCGCCGCGATCGACATCGAGACCGGCAAGGAGAGCTTCCGACTCGATCTCGGCGGCTTCAACTTCGTGCCGGCGAACTCGGCGGACTTCGGGCGTAACAAGCACGAGCGCAGCGCGATCTACCTGATCAGCGAGTCCGGCGCGATGCAGGTCATCCGCGAGAAGATGAAGTAAGGACCCGCCGGTCCGATCGGCTGCTGGTAGACTGGTCGCCTGATTCGTCGGTCCCGGAGCCGCGCCGTCGTCGCGATGCGCGCGGTCACCCGGTAGACCCAGAGGTCTCGCGACTTGGATACCGCCGCCGAAAGCCTGCGCCGATTCCGTGCCGCATTGGACGCGCACGATCTTCTCCGTGGCGTTCGCAGACTGGTCGTCGGCTGCTCCGGCGGAGCGGACTCGACGGCGTTGCTGCGGCTCTTCGCGGCCACGTGTGACGCGCTGGGCGGCGCCGCGCCGGAGGTGTTCGTCGGTCACGTCCACCACGGGATCCGCGGCGCCGATGCCGACGCGGATGAGCAGTTCGTCGCCGCGTTGGCGGCGCAGCTCGGCTGCCGCTTTCTCGTCGAGCGTGCGTCCGTGCCGGCCATCGCGGAGGCGCGTGGGCTGTCGATCGAGTCCGCCGCACGCGAGGTGCGCTACGATGCATTCCGACATTGGGCGCGTGAGCACGAGCTCGACGCGGTCGCGCTCGGTCATCATCGCGACGACGCTTACGAGACGCTCGTGCTGCGCATCTGCCGCGGTACGGGCGTGTCGGGGCTCGCAGGCATTCCGGCGACGCGTGAGCTCGGCGGCTGCGATCGACCCGTGCGAGTGATTCGCCCGCTCCTCGCGTTCTCGCGTCAGGAGCTGCGCGACGGGCTGCGGGCGCTCGGCCAGTCGCACCGGCACGACGCGAGCAACGACGCGCTCGACGCGGCGAGAAACCGCGTGCGACACGAGGTGCTGCCGCTTCTCGAGTCGCGCGTGCATCCCGGTGTCCGCGCGTCGCTCGAGCGATTGGCACGGCAGGCGGACGACTTGCGGCGCGATCTGGACGAGCTCGGAAAGCGCGCTCTGCGGGCTGCGCGTCGCGAATCGCCGCCGAACGTCGAGTGCGGTGGGGTCGTCGAGCTCGACGTCGACGCGCTCCGCGAGTGGCCGCCGAGCGTGCGCCGAGAGGTCGCGCGACTGGCGGCGGACGAGCTGCGCGCCGGAGCGGCGCCGCTGTCCGCCCGGACGTTCGACGCGCTCGACGCGCTCGTCACGGAATCCTCGGACAGCGACGCGCCGTCGGTCGAGCTGGCGGGAGGCCTGCGCGTCGAGAGGCGCTACGGAGCGCTGCGGTTCGTCGAGGCCGGCCCGGCGTCGCTCGTCGTGCCGGCGCCGATCGAGCTGCCGATCGACGGGAGCGAGGTCCGCTGGGGCGATTGGGCCCTGACGGCGACGCGCGGGCGATACACGGGCGGGGATCGCGGCGCGCTGGAAGAGTGGATCGACGCGACGCGAGTCGGCGGCGGATCTCTGCAGGTTCGCGCACGGCGTCACGGCGACACGTTCCATCCGCTCGGCGCGCCGGGGCACAAGAAGCTCAAGGAGTTCTACCGCGAGCAGCGGGTCGCGCCCGAGGCGCGCGCGGGGATTCCGCTCGTCACGTGCGGCGACGAGATCGTCTGGGTGGTCGGGCAACGGTTGGCGCACGCGTTTCGTCTGCGCATCGAAGGCGGGAGCGCGATCGACGCCGTGCGGCTGCGGGCACGCACATGCGGCTCGCGCGACGCGGGAGATTGCGTATGAAGGAGTTTCCGAGGCTGGAGACGGAGAGGCTCATCCTGCGAGAGCTCACGTCATCCGACGCACCGACCCTCCAGCGCGTGGCCGGCGATCGGGCCATCGCGGACACGACTCTCAACATTCCGCATCCGTACGAGGACGGCATGGCGGAGGAGTGGATCGCGCGCGTCCATGATCAGTTCGATCAGGGCGAGAGCCTGACGTTCGCGATCGTGCTAAAGGGGGAAGCGGAGCCGATCGGGGCGATCGGTCTGTCGTCGATATCGCGAGACCACTCACGGGCGGAGTTCGGCTATTGGGTGGGCCGTCCTCATTGGAACAACGGGTACTGCACGGAGGCCGGGGAAGCCGTTCTCTCGCACGCGTTCAGCGATCTGGGCCTGAATCGGATCTACGCGTCCCACTTCGCGCGAAATGCCTCATCGGGTCGCGTCATGCAGAAGCTCGGGATGCGGCACGAGGGCCGGCAGGAGCAGCACGTGCGCAAGTGGGGTGTCTTCGAGGACATCGAGCTCTATGGCTTGCTGGCGCGCGAGTGGGCGGGGCGGCCCGACAGAACAGCGCGATGAGGCGTTACAGAACCGGGCCTGAAACCGAACGGCTCGAGCATCGTGCGCTCACGGTGGACGACGCCGAAGCCTTCTTCGCGCTCAACAGCGATCCGGACGTGATGCGATTCACGGGCGAGCCGTTGCTCCCATCGCTGGACGCGGCCAGAGAAGCCATCGCGAGCTACCCCGACTTCGACTCCGTCGGGTATGGACGCTGGGGGTGTGTGCTCAAGGAGACGCAGGCCATCATCGGATTCTGCGGCCTGAAGTATCTCCCCGACCTGGACGCGGTCGATGTCGGCTACCGTTTCCTGCCGCCGTACTGGGGGCGTGGTCTCGCGACGGAGGCGTGCATCGCGAGTCTGGACTTCGGTTTCGACACCCTGCGTCTCGACGAGATCATCGGCCTGGTGCTTCCCGGCAATGGCGCCTCGATTCGCGTGCTCGAGAAGGCGGGCATGCGATCGGATGGCGAATCCGTCTGCCACGGCATGACGGTCTTGCGCTATGTCAAAGCGCGAGGCTGACGCAATCTACCGGATTGACGCCCGCCACCGGTTCTCGAGCGCCAGCACGCTCGCCAGCCGGTAGTGCTCCGCCAGTGCGTCCTTCAGCGAGGACCGGCCCGTCGACACGTCGCGCAAGAACTCGACGAAGTGCTCGACTCCCCGGCGTCGGACGAGCCAGCTGACGAGCGAGTAGCTCTGCGCGTAGAACAGCTCGACGTCACCGTCCGGGTAGCTATCGAGGCCGGTGAGTCGCGCTACGGGGATCAGGCCCCTGCGCTCCTTCTCGATCTTCAGAAGGCGGTCGTACCGCACGTGCATGTAGAGCGGCTCGCACCAGACCGCGAACCCCTCCGTCGCCCACAGCGGAACGTTCTTCGGGTAGTTCATGCGGTGGACCAACAGGGCGTGCGCGATCTCGTGCATGAGGATGCCGTCGGACCACCGCGGCTGGTCCTGGTACGTGTAGATCGCGTGCTTGCTGAACGCCCCGCGCCGCAACTTCAGTCGATGCGCGGCTCCGGACCACGCGCCGACGTTCACGTTGTCGAGGTACTCCTCTTTCGTCGCGTAGATGTGGATGAGGCACGCGTTTCGCCAGTGCGTCTGACATCCGAGCTGGCGAAAGATCTTCGCGTAGGACTGCTCCGCCACATACGCGACCTCGCGCGCGAGCCGCTCGTTGCGATGGAGCACGAGGAAGTGGGGCGTCGCCAGCTGGCGGTAGCCTCCCGGCAGGACCTCGCGGGTCGCAGCGTCACCGAGGACGAGGATGCTCGAATCCTCCTCGAGTACGACCGTCTCGGCGCGCCGTCGCAACTCGGCGATCGCGTCCTCGGGTCGTGAGGGACGGGGAACGCCGGCGATCGACGCGTACAGCTCGACGGCGTCTTCCGTTCCGCCTCGCGCGTCGATCGACATCGCGAGGTAGTACGTCAGCGGCGCGGATGACGGCGCGATCTCGAGCCCGGATCGAGCCAGCTTCTCGATCTTCTCCCACGCGCCGTCCTCGATGAGCGGCGCGATCGCGCGGATTCTGCACTTCGTGTAGTGCTTCCGGACCCGCTCGACCCGCGTCGGCGCGACGGAGATCGCATCGTCGAACCGGGCCGCGGCCTCGTCCCACTCATTCTCGCGCATCAGGCGGCGCGCCTCGTCGACGAGCGAGTCGCCGAGAATCGGAGCCACCACGCGGCGACGGTCCGGAAAACGGTCGTAGATGTTCTGAAGCCGCCAGATGCCGGTCGTCAGATCGCCGCCGTCGAGCTCCCGTCGTGCGAGCTTCTCCTCCTCCAGCACCTCGGATTGCTCTTGGCGTATCGCCTCGATCGCCTCGCGGGCGTTCGGGTCGTCGGGGTTCGAGCGGAGGATCTGACGGTAGTGGCGCACCGATTCGTCGTACCGGCGGATCTCGTGCAGGTGAGCGGCGTAGCCGAGCTTCGCGGTGCGCAGGCGGCGGTGTGCCGGCTCGCAGTCGGGATCCTCGGCCAGGGCCTTGCCGAACGTCTCGAGGGCGGTCTGCCAGTCGCGGCGTGCGAGCTGCTTGTCGCCCTCCTCGAGCAGATACGTTCCACGGCTCTGGCGACGGACCTCCACGACGTCCTTGCGGCGCAGCTGGAGGAGGCCGCCGGGAAAGCGCAGGACGATGCGGTCGTCCTCCTCCCGGATGATCTCGCCCTGGATCTCGTTGCCGTTGCGCAGCACGACGACGTCGGCGTCGACGGTGGCGGAGGACCCGAGGAATACGGCGATCGCGAGCGCGGCGGCCCGGAAGCGCGGAGGATGGTGGCGGATCGATGTCATCGCTGAGAGTTCAGATCGGCAACGTGCAATGCGGAGGGAAACGCGGCAGCTCCTGTTCGACATCTTCGCCCTTATCGGCGCCGGACTTGACGAAGTGCGCGCCCGGTCGCAAGAATGCGGCCATGACAGCCCCTAGAGACACGTGGGAAAACCCGTTGGCGACCCGCTACGCGTCGAGCGCGATGCTGCGGATCTTCTCGGATGACAGTCGTTACCGGACCTGGCGACGCCTGTGGGTCGCGCTCGCCGAGGCCGAGTCCGAGCTCGGTCTGTCGATCTCGCCCGCGCAGGTCGACCAGATGCGGCAGCACGTCGACGACATCGACTACGACCGCGTCGCCGAGTGGGAGGGCGAGCTGCGCCACGACGTGATGGCGCACATCCGCACGTTCGGCGAGTGCTGCCCGGACGCCGCGCCGATCATCCACCTCGGCGCGACGAGCTGCTTCGTCACCGACAACGCCGACGCGATCCTGATCCGCGACGCGCTCGAGCTCGTCCGCGCGCGACTCGGTCGTCTGCTCGCGGCATTCGAGCGCTTCGCGACCGAGCACCGCAGCCTCCCGACGCTCGCGTACACGCACTTCCAGCCCGCGCAGCTGACGACGGTCGGCAAGCGTGCCGCGCTGTGGGCGCAGGACTTCTTGCTCGACCTCGACGAGATCGAGCACCGCATCGAGCGACTGCGGTTCCGCGGCGTCAAGGGAACCACCGGCACGCAAGCGAGCTTCCTCGGCCTCTTCGACGGCGACTCGTCGCGAGTCGAGGAACTCGACCGCCTCGTCAGCGAGAAGATGGGCTTCGAGGCCCGCTTTCGCATCACCGGACAGACCTACACGCGCAAGCAGGACGACGCGGTGCTCCACGCGCTGTCGGGCGTCGCGCAATCGGCGCACAAGGTCTCGAACGACGTGCGACTACTGCAGCGGCTCGGCGAGATGGAGGAGCCGTTCGGCACCAGTCAGGTCGGCTCGTCGGCGATGCCGTACAAGCGCAACCCGATGCGCATGGAGCGCGTCTCGTCGCTCGCCAAGTTCGTCATCAGCGCGGCGCAGAACGGCGCCTGGGTGCACGGGACGCAGTGGTTCGAGCGCACCCTCGACGATTCCGCCAATCGTCGGATGTCGATTCCCGAGGCGTTCCTCGGCATCGATGCGATCCTCATCCTGATGCACAACGTCGTCGACGGCCTCGTCGTTTACCCCGAGGTCGTCAACCGAACGCTCGAGGACGAGCTCGCGTTCATGGCGAGCGAGAACCTCATGATGCTCGCGGTTCGCGAGGGAGGCGACCGACAGCAGCTTCACGAGCGCATCCGCGACCACGCGATGCAGGTCACGCAGGCGCGACGCAGCGGCGGGGCGCGCAACGATCTTCTCGAGCGCTTGGCGGCCGATCCGGCCTTCGCCGCCGTCAAGGACCGCATCGGCGAGATCTGCGACCCGAAGGACTACATCGGGCGCTGCCCGGAGCAGGTCGATCGGTTCTTCCGCGACGAGGTCGCGCCGGCCCTCGCGCGTCTCGCGTTGCCGCAGGGCGATGCGAAGGACGACCTGCACGAAGACGTGCGGGTCTGACACGTGGAAGGACAGGTCATACGCAAGTCCGTCCGCAACGTGCGCGTGCGCACGGACGACGGCGAAGTGCTGCTGTGCTCGATCCGCGGGCGCTTTCGCGATCGCGGCGAGACGGATCGCTTGCCGGTCGTCGTCGGCGATCGAGTCGTCGTCAGCCCGACGAGTGAAGGCGAGGCGGTCCTCGAGGAGATCCTGCCGCGGCGCACCGAGATGCGTCGC
>CAYMRB010000451.1:0-8004 GCA_964392615.1 uncultured Planctomycetia bacterium
CGGATCCCAAACGCGTATCGACCTCGCGGGCGACTGGACCGTGCGGCTCGACCCGACGGGTGAGTATCGACCTGGGGCGCAGTCTGCTGCAAAGAAGGACGGCTTCAAGCCCGTCCGGATTCCGGGCGCGCTCCGCGACAGCGGCATCGGCGATCCCGTCGGACCTGATACGCGGTGGATCGGCAACCTGCGGCCGGAGCTTCTACAACGTCCGGAGTATGCGAAGTACCAGGATCCGGCGCGGTTCAAGATGCCCTTCTGGCTGCAGCCGGAGCGTCGATACATCGGTCCGGCCTACTACCGCCGCACCGTCGAGATCCCCGCATCCTGGCGCGGTCGACGGGTGTTGCTCACGCTCGAGCGCCCACACTGGCACACGCAGGTGTGGGTGGCCGGAAGGAACGTCGGCACGAACGACTCGCTCTCCACGCCACATGTGTATGACCTCTCGAAGCACCTCACGCCCGGTCGCCATGAGTTGACGATCCGCGTCGACAACTCGTTGGCGGCACTGGATGTCGGCGTGAACTCGCACAGCGTCAGCGATCACACCCAGAGCGCCTGGCACGGGATCACCGGCGCGGTGGAGCTGCGGGCCGAGTCGCCCGTGTCGATCGAACACGCCGAGGTCGCGCCGGCCGCGGACGCCCGCTCCGCCGATGTCGTGCTGCGACTCGCGAACGCGACCGGTGGGGAGAAGCAGGAGACGGTCACGCTTCGCATACTGCAAGACGGCCGGACGCTCGGCTCGCGCTCCCGAACGATCACCGTCGCGACTGGCGGTGCAAACGTGGAGTGCACGGTGCCCTTCGACCGGGAAGCGGTCCGTTGGGACGAGTTCGATCCCCGGCTCTGTCAGCTCGTGGTGACGCTCGAGTCGGATGAGAGCGGCGATGCAACGAAGCGCGTCTCCTTCGGAATCCGGCACATCGGTACACGGGGAACGCGGTTCGTCCTCAACGGCCGGCCCCTGTTCCTTCGCGGCACCCTCGAATGCTGCATCTTCCCTCTCACCGGCTACCCACCCACCGACGTGGCGTCGTGGGAACGCATCATCCGCGTCTGCAAGGCCCACGGCCTGAACCACATTCGCTTCCACTCCTGGTGTCCGCCCGAGGCCGCGTTCGTCGCAGCGGACAAGCTGGGCTTCTACTACCAGGTGGAGTGCTCGACGTGGCCCAACCAGAGCACAGCCCTCGGCGTCGGTCGCCCCATCGATCAGTGGCTCTATCGCGAGGGAGAGCGCGTGCTGAAAGCGTACGGCAACCACCCGTCCTTCCTGCTCTTCGCCATGGGCAACGAGCCCGGCGGACCGCAGCGCGGTGGCAAGTACCTCGGGCCCTGGGTGAAGTACTTCAAGGCCAGAACGGACCGCCAGCTCGTCACCAGTGGCGCCGGCTGGCCGGCCATCCCGGAGAACGAGTTCCACGTCGCGCCCGCCCCGCGCATTCAGCAGTGGGGACAGGGCCTGCGCAGTCGCATCAACGCGTTGCCACCCGCGACCTCCGCCGACTACCGCGACTTCGTCGGCCGCCAGGAGGTCCCTGTCATCAGCCACGAGATCGGGCAATGGTGCGTCTATCCGAACTTCGACGAGATGCGGAAGTACACAGGTGCGCTGAAGCCGCGCAACTTCGAGGTCTTCCACGAGTTGCTCGCTACCGCGCACATGGGAGACCAGGCCCGCGACTTCCTCATGGCCTCGGGCAAGCTACAGGCCTTGTGCTACAAGGAGGAGATCGAGTCGGCCCTGCGCACGCCGGGCTTCGGCGGCTTCCAGCTTCTCGACCTGCACGATTTCCCCGGCCAGGGAACGGCGCTGATCGGAATGCTCGACCCGTTCTGGGACTCGAAGCCGTACGTGTCGCCCGAGGAGGTCCGTCGCTTCTGCGGCCCCACCACACCCCTTGCGCGGATGACGAAGCGATCGTGGACCCGCGACGAGACGTTCGAGGCGGAGATCGAGGTCGCGCACTTCGGGCCAGCGGCGTTGAACGGGCTGACGCCGAGGTGGACCGTCAGCCGCGGCACGACGGTCGTAACGCACGGTGCTCTCTCTCGAGTCACCGTGCCAGTGGGGACGCTCACCCGGCTGGGCCGAATCGAGCTCCCCCTCGCCGAGCTGGCGGCGCCGACGAAGCTCGTGTTGGAGGTGCGGCTCGCTCACGGCGACCGGGAACACGTCAACGATTGGGACTTCTGGGTGTATCCGAAGCGGGTCGATACCGAGGTGCCCGAAGGTGTCCTCGTCGTGAGCACCCTGAACGAGAGCGCGACGACGCGCTTGCAGAACGGCGGCGTGGTCGTGCTGTTGACCTCCCCGAATCGCGTCGCGTCGGACGTGAAGATCGGCTTCTCCTCCATCTTCTGGAACACCGCCTGGACCGGTGGTCAGGCGCCTCACACGTTGGGCATTCTCTGTGATCCGGAGCATCCCGCCCTCGCTGCGTTCCCCACCGACTATCACAGCGACTGGCAATGGTGGAGTCTCATCCGGCGATCCACGCCGATGGTTCTCGACGCGTTGCCGCCCGCGTTGCGACCGATCGTGCAGGTCGTGCCCGACTGGTTCCGTCCGCGGCGACTCGGCCTGGTCGTCGAGGCGACGGTGGGACGCGGTCGGCTGCTGGTCTGCTCGGCCGATCTGGAGGCCGATCTGGACAACCGGCCCGCCGCCCGTCAGCTGCGCCGCAGTCTCCTCGAGTACGTCGCAGGCGACCGTTTCGCGCCGCGGAGTCGCGCGAGCATCGAAGCGATCCGGAGTCTCTTCCGCGAGCCCAGTCCTCTCGAGCAGTTGGGGGCCACGATCCGCGCCGACAGCGCGCATCCCGACCACCCCGCAGCAAACGCGATCGACGGCGACCCGACGACGATCTGGCACACGCACTGGGAGCCGACGCCGGTACCCATGCCGCACAGTCTCACACTCGATCTGAAGAGCCCGCAACGGATCGCGGGCATCCGCTACGTGCCGCGGCAGGACATGACGAACGGTCGCATCGCGAGCTACGCTGTGCACGTGAGCGCGGACGGGAGGAGCTGGGGCGATCCGGTCGCCTCGGGCGCGTTCTCGCGAGGCAGAAAGACGATGACGATTCGGTTCGCCAGGATGCAGTCCGCTCGCTTCGTCAAGCTGACAGCGACCCGCGAGGTCGACGGCAAGCCCTACGCGTCCGCGGCAGAGGTCGACGTCATGCTGTCCGAGTAGGCAGCCCTAGATCGTTCGGCGAATCCGCGCTACCACGTGCCCGAAGCCATGCCCCGCTCACTCGTCAACGACCTCGACACACCGGCCCTTCTCCTCGACCTCGCCGCCTGCGAGCGCAATCTCGCTCGCATGGCGGAGTTCTTCCGCGGCGGCCCCTGTCAACTGCGGCCGCACTTCAAGAATCACAAATGCGTCGCTCTCGCGCGCCGGCAGCTCGACGCCGGGTCAGCGGTCGGCATCACGTGTGCCAAGCTCGGTGAGGCCGAGGTGCTCAGCGAGGCCGGTCTCGACGACCTTCTGGTCGCGAATCAGGTCGTCGGTCGACGCAAGATCGAGCGTCTCGTGCGCATCGCCTCGACATCGCGCGTCGCGGTCGCCGTCGACGACCTCGCTCAAGCGCGCGAGATCGGAACGGCCGCCCGCGCAGCCGGAGTGGTCGTCGGAGCGCTCGTGGAGGTCGACATCGGCATGGGGCGCTGCGGCGTCCCCGGCGGTCGCCCCGCGCTCGAGCTCGCACGCGGTGTGGCTCGAACCGAAGGGCTGCGCTTCGACGGCATTCAGGCGTTCGAGGGCCACATCGTCTATGTCGACGACGCAGAGAGGCGGGCGAAGCTCGCTCGCGAATCGCTCGCCATCGCGGTCGAGACGCGCCGGCAGATCGAGGCCGACGGACTTCGCGTCGGCGTCATCAGCGGAGGCTCGAGTTCGACGTACGCTACCACGGGGAAGATCGACGGCGTCGACGAGCTGCAAGCCGGCACGTATGCCACGATGGACTGGCGCTACCACGAGCTCGTTCCCGAGTTCGAGATCGCGCTCGGCATCCTGACCCGCGTGATGAGCAAGCGCGATGGCGCGGCCGTGCTGGACGTCGGCGTCAAGGGCGCGGGCGGCGAGTTCGGCCCACCGCGGATCGTCGGCGCCCCCGAGGCGGAAGTGCCGTTCTTCCTCTCGGAGGAGCACCTCATGATCCGCAACGCGCCGCGCGAGTGGCACGTCGGTGACGCGCTCGAGCTTCACTCCAGTCACGCCTGCACGACCTGCAATCTCTACCGCGAGGTCGTGCTCCGCGATGGCGAGGAGGTCATCGGGCGCTGGCCCATCGAAGCGGCCGGGCGGCTCGCGTAGCGCGGCCCGTCACGAATCGCAGTGTCAGTCGCCGGCGCCTTCGCGCGCTCGTGTCACCACGCCGTCCAGCCGCCATCGACCACCAGGTTGTGGCCCGTCACGTAGCTGCTCGCGTCGCTCGCGAGAAAGACGAGCGCACCCTTGAGCTCCCATGGCGCACCCATTCGGCCCATCGGCGACTTCGCCTTCAGTCGCTCGACCATCTCGTCGGGGGCTTGCGGCGCGGGGAAGGGGCCGGGGCTCAACGCGTTGACGCGGACTCCGTCCTTCGACCAGTACACGGCGAGGTGACGCGTCATCTGGAGGACGCCTCCCTTCAGCGCGTGATACGCGACCGAACTCGCCGGGCAGACGTCGGCGTACGCGTCCGGGTACGAGCCGACGAGGCCGTACATAGATCCCAGCAGGATGATGCTCGCCCCCCCACCGCGCTTCACCGCGTGCTCGCGCACGCGCCGGGACAGCTCGAAGTAGCCGGCGCAGTTGCGCGTCTGTCGATCGAACCCATCCAGCGTCACATCCGTCCAGTCGCCCGGACCCGGCTCGTTGCCGTTGTTGACGAGCACATCGATTCGCCCCGCGACCTCGAGCGCCTCCTCGAAGCCGGCGACGATCGAAGCCTCGTCCATGTGATCGAGCGCGACCGCGTGGTGGCGTTCGGGATCGGGAAGCGCGTCCCGCACCGCGATCGCGCGATCGAGCGCACGGCTCGACGCGATCACCGACGCTCCGGCTTCGGCCAGAGCGCGCGAAAACATCGTGCCGAGCCAGCCCGAAGCGCCCGTCACCAGGCAGCGCTTGCCGGTGAGGTCGAAGAGCTCGGAAACATGCGGCGAGTTGTCGGCCATCGTTCGTCCGTGTCGGCGGCTCGTGGGGTTGTCGTCGACCGAGAGGAATCCCGATCCGGTCTCGACGGACCGTAGCATCGCGAGGACGGCGCGCAAGGTCTGCGCCGACTCCTCGACCGTGCACAGCGGCGCGGCATCGCCGTCAAGCACATCGAGAAACTGCTCGGCCTGGCGCACGAAGAGCTCGTCGCGTTCGGGCAGCAGCTCGAGCTCGAGGCTCCACGGCGTGTCCGGCTCCGTCATGCTGCTCCAACGCCCCCGCGCGTACTCGAAACGACAGGTACCGCCCTCGCAGACGACGGTCAGCGTCGTCTCGTTCGGCGATTGATGCTGATTGAGGCTGTACGACGCCAGCACGTCCCCGTGGCGAGCCATCGCGTGCACGGTGTCCTCGACATCGACGCCCTCGAGGCGCAGATGAGCGGCGTCGGCCGAGACCTTCGTCAGCGGGCCGACGATCCACTCACCCGAGTTCACGAGGTGCGTCAGCGCATCTTGAATCGCGCCGCCGCCGGTCGCGCGGTCGCGATAGTAGATCTCGCGGTAGGCGGGCCGGTAGCTGGGAAAATGCTGCCCGCTCGCCGCTACGAGTTCCAGCGGGCGGCCGAAGCGACCGGAGCGAATCGCGTCTCGCATGTGCGCGAGCGCCGGATGCGCCCGCGAGACGTACGCGACGGAGACGCGCACGCCGCACCTCTCGCAGGCCGCGACCAGATCGTCGACGCCGTCGAGCGTCGTCGAAAGCGGCTTCTCGATAAGCAAGTGCATGCCGCGTTCGGCGAGGCTTGTCGCCATCTCGACGTGCAGATGGGCCGGCGTGCAGATGACGGCAGCGTCCGCGGCGCTCTCGAGCGCTTCCGAGAACGACGTGTGGACCGTTTCGATGCCGTAGCGTGCACCGACGTCGCGCGCGAGGGGCTCGTCGACATCGCAAATCGACAGCGCGACGCGCTTCGTGCGCTGAAAGCAGCGGACGTGCCGCTCGCCGATCGATCCGACGCCGACGACGAGCACGCGATAGGTTCTGGCAGTCGCGGTCACGAGGCTCCTCCATCGTATTCGGGCAAGTGCTCGCGCAGGAGACGCAGCACGTTGCCGTGGAAGATCGCGTCGATATTTTCCTCCGAGTAGCCGCGAGACGACAGGATCCCGTCGAGCTTCTGCAGATCCGCGATGGTGTCGAGCCCCGCCGGCGTCTGCTCGGTGCCGTATCCGCCGTCGAGGTCGCTGCCGATCGCGACGTGCGAGGCGTTTCCGGCCAGCGAGCAGATGTGGTCGATGTGGTCCGCGATCGCATCGATCGACACGACGTCTCCCTGAGTCTCTCCGACGACGAAGCCGGGGGTCAGCATCCAGGCGTCACAGGCGACGGCGATGATGCCGCCGCGATCGATGAGCGCCCGCAACTGCTCGTCCGAGAACTGCCGCTGGTGAGGCACCAGCGCGCGGCAGTTGTTGTGGCTCGCGACGACCGGGCCGCCGTACGAACCGAGCGCATCGGCGAAGCTCCGGTCGCTCAGGTGGGTGACGTCGAGCACGATTCCGAGGCGCTCGAACTCGGCGAGCAAGGCGCGGCCGGCGGGCGTGATCGGGCCCTCCTCCCCGGTGCCGACAGCGTAAGCGCTCGTCCCGTAGTGGACCAGGCTCGCGCAGCGCAGTCCGGCGTCGAACCAGAGCTCCGCCTGCGACGGCGCGACGATCGGATCGGCTCCCTCCATCGCCACGACGAGGCCGATCGCTCGCTTCTCTCCGGGCTCGGGCTCGGCCTCGTGCCACGCGCGCCAGTGTGCGTCGAGATCCTCACGCGTGCGAATCAGCCTCACCTCGTCGCGGTCCTCGAGCGCTTGGTAGTACGCCAGCTGACCGAGCGCCGCGGCGTGCGCCATGTCCGCGACGCGAAAGTCGAGGTCGCCTGCCAGGTACTGCGGCGTTCCGGAGCGGGGAACGCGCGCCAGCAGCGTGCCGAAGCAGACGGCGATGTTGCCGCGTCGCATCTCCGGTAGCGTTGTCGTCGCGCGGCCACGAAAGCGCTGATCTCCGAGCCCGGCCTCCGCGCGATTCACGTCCGCGAGCGGCAGGGTCAGGTCGCGTTTGAAGCTCAGCGCGTTCCACGAAAGGTCCAGGTGCGTATCGATGATCGATCTCATGCGTCCCCGGATCGCTCCTGGCCGAAGTACTCGTCTTGCAGCGCCCGCACGCGCCATGCGTGCTCGCGATAGAGCTCGGCCCAGCGCCGCGCCTCGTCCTCGTCGTAGTCGTAGAAGCCGCGACCGTTCACCGAGCCACGCGCGTCGTCCTCCTCCAGCTCGCGGATGGTCCGCGGCAGCTCGCCGGTCGAGCTCAGCGTCGGCAACACGCCCCGCATGGCGCGAGCGTAGAGCTCAGGGCCCCCGCTGATGTCGATCCAGCGAAAGGGGCCGCAGATCGTCGCCCACAGACCGAACGCGTTGCGGCAGGAGCGGTCGATCGTTTCGACGTCGGCAACGCCGGACTCGAGAATGTGCAACGCCTCGCGGTACATCGCGTAGCCGATGCGGTTGACGACGAAGGCCGGCACGTCCTTCTCGATGAGGGACGGATCCTTGCCGAAGAGCTTCGCGAGAGCCACGGTCGACTCGACCGCTTCGTCGGAGGTCTGCTCGCCCCGAATGATCTCGAGGAAGCGTGTCGCGTGCGCAGGTTCGGCCCAGTGCATGCCGACGAAGCGCGCGGGGAAGCGTCGGTCCTGCTGCAACGTCGAGATCGGGATCGAGGACGTGTTGCTGGGTGTCCTTTCGGGGGGCATGCATGAATCGCATCCGCGGCGCCGGTATCGTCGGC
>CAYMRB010000452.1:0-7996 GCA_964392615.1 uncultured Planctomycetia bacterium
GCTGCGCCGCGGCAAGTTTCGCGTCGGCTCGGATGACGTCGATGGCCTTGTCGCGTTCCTGCGCGGAAAGCTAGCCGCGAGGGGCCGGTGATTCGGTAGGCGGCGTCGGTCGCCGGGCCACCTCGCGCACGAAGCCGTAGTAGCGTCCCATGTAGTACGGCAGCAGGAAGACCGTGCCGTCGGCCACGTAGCGCCCCGAGCCGCCCTGATCGAGAGCCCACGGATCGTGATTCCAGTGCACGACGCACCGCTCGTCGATCGGCAGCACGCGCCCATCGCGACGATGTCCGCGCGCACCGCCACGCCCCGCCGGCCCGCTCAGCCGAACGAGATCGCGGCGATGGCTGTTCGTCAGCCGCCAGTCGACGCGATCGAGCGGTAGGCGCTGGAGCACGTCGATCGATTCTTCGAGCCACGCACCGGTCGGGGACAGATCCCTCGTGCCCCACGGATCGGTCCACGTCGCACCGTGCATGACGCTCGCGTACACGAAGTCGAAGAACGGGTTCATCTCCGGCCGCTCGAGCCGCCAGTACTTCCGGAACGAGTACGCGATCACGCTGCGACGCCGCGGGTCCGTCTCGTAGCGCAGCAGGCTGTGGTAGTTCATGATCGCCATCTCGTCGTCGGATTGGTTGCCGGTGCCGATGCCTTCCTGGTTCTTCGGGTAGAGCGTGTTCTGCAGGTAGCCGTGCTCGTCGATCAACCGCCGCGCCGCCTCGCGGAACCGTGCACCGCGGAGCGCGCCGTCCGCACCGCGCGGGCCATCGTCCGCGATATGCTCGGCGACCTTCAGGTACGCGAGGATGCTCAAGGAGTTGAGGCCGCGCTCCTCCCACCACGCCGGATCGAAGTTCAGATCGCGCGGGCCGAAGTGGCCCCAGCGCGTCGGCAGGCCATCGTGATCGACGAGGTTGAAGTCGTGCCGAACCAGATGATCGGCGAGCGCCGTCACGTGCCGTCGCACGCGAGCGCGTTCGGCGTCGGTGTCGGCGACGAGGTCGTAGTAGAGGCCGTAGAAGAAGAAGTGGCCGTCGAGCTCATCGGAGCTCGTATCGCACTTCCAATACCACTTGCCGTCGGCGCTGACGGGCCAGCGCGGGTCGATGACCTTCCACAGTCGATCCGACTCGCGCTTCACGCGACGGTCCCGCTGGAGCCGTCCGTCGTTCGGATTCGGGCCGCTCGTCGGCAGCACGGTACGCGCGACGAAGCCGGGCGGCGCGGGGTGCTCGCCGCCCTGCGTCACGGTGCCGAGGAAGTGCAGCGCGTCGAAGGCGCGTTCGGCGCGCTTCTTCGCGGCGGAATCGCGCATCGCGGCCCACGCGAAGCACTCGCCCGCGCCGTACATCGACGTCCACAGGCCGTCGTTGTCGCTGTCGTGGTTGTGCCACGAGGAGAGGTCGCCGGGCCGATCGAGACGCGCGCCGAGCACGAAGCCGTACGGCGTGCGGCGGTGGCGGCGGTCGATCTCGTCCTCGAAGTGCCGCGCCTTCTGCGCCAGGGTCATCGGACGATACCCGATGAATCCGACTCCCTGCGGTGTCGCGAGCCACGCGTTGCCGTCGCGGTCGACGGCGATCGAGCGCACGTGATCGTCCGGAAGCCAGCGTCGCCCCTGGCGGTACGCCCAGGTCTTGCCGTCGCGTTCGAGCCGCACCGCGCCGCGTATCGTGCCGTACCAGGTGACGCCACCCGGAGCGTGCGCGACGCAGGTGACGCCGGTGACCGGAATCCCGTCGCGCATCGCGGCGATACTCTTCTCGAGAATCTTCATGCGGCGCGCCCAGACGGGATCCTCGTCGCGCTCCCCGACACTCGTCGCCCTGCCGCTCGCGACGCGCCAACGCGCACCGTCCGCCCTGACGATCGGAGCGCCGTCGTCGAGCTCGCCGGTCGGAGTCGCCGGGCCGGCCGGCAAGCCGTCAACCTCGAGAGCGACGAAGCGATCCCGATCGCGGCGCGCGAGCCCTTGCGCCGTGCCGACGAGTACCGTGCCGTCCGCGAGCAGGACGACGCCGAGAACGTCAGCCGACGGCAAACCATCGGCGACTCCGAAGCTCCTGGCCACTTCCTGCCGATACGCGCCGACGACCTGACCGACCGGCGCGGTTCTCTCGTCGGCGCGCAGCAGCGGGGCGAGCGTCGTCAACAGAATGAGCCAACTGCTTCGCAGCATGTCGATGTCCTCGTCTGCGTGATCCGTATCGGGCGTCCACTGTACCCGAACGCCGGAGCGCGGTGTTACGATGCCGCGCATGAGCGATCGAACGACCGTCCAGCCCGTCAACACGCGACGGCTCGCTGCGCCGCTTCTCGTCGGCCTCTCTGTCGTCTCGCGCATGGATCGATGCGTGTCGCCGGAGAACGACGAGAGAGTCGATCGACATCAGGGTCGATGAATCGATCAAGGCCGAGACTCTCCCTTCCTCGAGTCTTCTGTCCGTGATAGCGTGGCTCCCACGGACAGTTTCAGATCTCAGAGGGAGGCAGCCATGGCGATTCGAGTGGCCACGTTCAACGTCGAGAACCTGCTGCATCGCTTCGACTTCTACAAGTACGGGAATCTCACGAGGGAGAGAGCCCTCGGAGTTCTGGGCGTGGAGTCCTCCAGCCCGGACTACTGGACGCTGAGGAAGTCGTTCTTCCTGGGTCAAACGGACGACTCCCGACAGCAGACCGCTCAGGTGATCCGGGACACAGCGGCAGACGTCATCTGCCTCCAGGAAATCGACAATCGCGACGTTCTGGACGAGTTCCACGGGCGCTACATCGAGAAGTCGACGGGAGTTCGGTTCGGTTGGCGTCGCTTGATCGAAGGCAACGACTCTCGCGGGATCGACGTCGCGGTCATGGCGAAAGAGTGGATCCGGGTCACATCACACGCCGAGCACACGTTCCACGACCTCGGCCTGTTCAACAACGACCTCGAGGACTACGGCCTCCACCCGGGTGACCGCGTCTTCCGGAGAGACTGCCTCGAAGTCGAGACGAACGCCGATGGCAACGACTTCTTCATCTTCGTCTGCCACTTCAAGTCGATGAGCGGCGGTCGCGACAGAACGATGCCGGTCCGCCGCGCTGAGGCGTCAGCGGTGCGTCGAATCATCCAGGACAAGTGGGGAAACCACGCCCAGCGGGACTGGCTCGTCGTCGGAGATCTCAACGACTACCGCGCCGACTCGAACGGCAACGTGATCCCGAGCGGATTGGACCCGCTGTTCGAGGGCGGCTTCGCGGTCAACCTCGTCGAGAACCTTCCGCTCGCTCAGCGCTGGACGCACCACTACGCACCCGAGTCCTCGCATCGGCAGATCGACTACATCTTGGCGTCACCGGCTCTGGCAGCGAAGAACCCGAATGTCCAGCCCGAGATCATCCGCAACGGGCAGCCGTACCGCGTTCCGAACGTCGAGGCCGAGCGGTATCCGCGGGTCGGATTCGATCGCCCGAAGGCGAGCGACCACTGCGCCGTTGCCGTGACGCTGAACGTCTGAGGCGTCATCGCGGCCGCCCGTCGTCTCGCCGGAACGGCCCGCGTCTCGGTCCGCCTCGGCAGGGTTGACGATCTCGCCCGCGATTCCGGTCGCCGTTTCGGACTTCTCTTGGGACGGATTGCGCGGCATCTTACACGGTCAGCGGAAGGCTCGAATGAATGACCCGAAGTGCGGTCTTTCGCACCGCAGGGAGGTGTGCCATGAAAGCGTATGGCCTGACATCGAATCGCTCGGTACTCGCTCGCGTGGCGTGGATCGCCTTGCTCGCCGCGATCTGGGCGCAGACGTCGTGTGACACCGCGGGATCCTCGGTCGATCGACGCTCGCCCACACCGTCGCGCGACAAGTCGAGGGCCGAGGGCGTCGATCACGCGACGGACGCGGACGACGACAGCCTCGCGAAACCTGCGGACGCGCCCGTCGTCGGCCACTTCCGCCTGCGCGACCGCGTGATCACCGTGCACTCGAGCGCCGCCGGTCCGCTGTTCTCCGTCGCCATGCCGGACGGCGAAGTCGTCGAGAACGCGTTGACCGCGCACCAGCTCGAGGCGCGGCACCCGGAACTCTGGGAGAGCGTCCGCGCCGCGGTCGCCGAGGGCGACGAAACGACGCCCGCGCGGCGTTATCTCGACGCGAGCGTCTTCGGGCGCGATCCGACCGGCCCCGAACTTCCGGACCCGGACCCGCCGCCGATCGCGTTGCCGCCGGATCTCGGGAGGTAGAGGCGAGTGTCGAAACGAGGATGTAGCGCGCGACAGCGGAACGCGACTCGTGCGCTGTGCTGTGCTCTGTGGCTCGCCTTGACGCTGTTCAGCTGCAGCGACCCGGAGCCGCCCGCTGCGAACGACGCCTCGCGTGCCGACAGCGAACGCGTCGTCGCGGCGCCGACCGCCCTCACGGGCCGCGTGACCGATCCGGCCGGCCGACCGATCGCGGCAGCCGAGGTCATCGCCCTCGACCGCCGCGCGTGGGAAGACGTCCTGGTGACGCGGCGCGCGCACCTCGGCCGCTCGCCGCGTCACGCATTGGAGGTCGCGCGCGCCGCGTTCGCGCGCGCCGCGGAGAATCTCGCCCGAACGCGGACGGATGATGCCGGCGCTTTCGCGATGCGCGATCTCGCGCCGGGGCCGTACCGCGTGCTCGTCTTCGCTCCGGACTATCTGCCCGCCACCAACGGCCGCGTCCTCATCCGCGCCGACTCGAGCGCTCCGACGGCTCGTCACGAGGTGCGCCTCGCGCCGGCCCGGACGATCAGCGGTCGCGTCATCGACGCGGCAGGCGCGCCGGTCGCGGGAGCCACGGTCGCGGTCGACACGTGCGACGCCGCGCGCGTGGCAGGCGTCGGGAAGGTGATCGGCCTCCTTCTGCGCGAAATCGACGCGACGGCTCTCGTACGACCGGGGCCCGTCGTGACCGCCGCGGATGGCTCGTTCCGCGTCGCAGGACTCGAGCCGCTCGCGCACGACGTGGCCGTCCGCGCGGACGGCTGGCTCGACCGCGTCGCGCGCGCCGTGCGCCCGGGGACGCGCGATCTCGTCGTGCGACTCGAGCGCGCCGCGGTCGTTCGCGGCCGCGTGCGCGCTGCGGACGGCGCGGCCGTGTCGAACGCAACGGTCGTGATTCGCGTGCCCGAACGCGATCCGCAGCTCGCGGCACCGCTCGGGCTCGCGCCGCCGGGCGATCCGCTCGGCGAACGCACTCGCGAGGGAAGGACGGACGCCGCCGGACGCTTCGCGCTCGCGGTGCGCGCGGCTGGAACCTACGAGGTCGCGATCGACGCAGCGAACCTCGCACCGTTCGCGACCGAGGTTTCCGTCGACGCGGCGGACGTCGACCTCGGCGATGTCGCGCTCGAGAAGCTCGACCCGAAGAACACGACGAAGCGCGCGCCGGAAACGGCGCAGGTCGCCGGCGTCGTTCTCGAGGGCGCTACACGACGCCCGGTCGCGAACGCGACGGTGATCGTCGGAGATGACGATCGCACCTCGACCGCGACCGACGCGGACGGACGGTTTCGTATCGCCGGTGTCGCACGACACGCGCGCGGCGCTGGCGGCGAGCCGATCGGGCTGCGAGTCGAGTGCAGCGGCTACGAGACCGCATGGCATCCGCTCGGTCCGAACGCGTTGGCACCGAACGCGAACGACTCCGACGCGAGCCGGATCGAGGTCTTGCTCGCGACGGCGCCGCGCATCCACGGTCGCGTTCTCGACGATGGCGGCGACGGCGTGTCTCGTGCGCGAGTCGAGCTGCAGGTGCCGGGGCTGCCGAGCGCGCTTGCGCTGATCGGCCCTCGCGCGAGCGGCATGACGACGACCACCGACGCGACGGGCGCGTTCTCGCTCGACGTTCCGGGTCGCGCGGCGGCTCGGGTCTTCGACGTCGTCGCCGAGCACCCTGGCTACGCGCGCACACGGCGCGGGCCGATCACGCCGCAGGCGCTCGGCAAGGACGGCATGACGCTCGAGATTCGACTGGCGCGCGGCATGACGTTCGCCGGCAAGATCACCGACACCACAGGTACGGCCGTCGTCGGCGCGCAGGTCGAGGCATATCGCGCCGTCGACGTGTCGCTCGACGTTCGCATGACCCTCGAGAGGCTGCCTCCCCCGCGCGGGGATCTCGCGTACACCGACGCGGACGGTCGCTTCGCCTTCCGGAATTTCGAACCCGGCGCATATCACCTGCGGATCGCGGCGCACGGCTACGCGACGATGATCCGACGCGGCATCGCCGTCGAGGAGGGCTCCGCAACGCACGACTTCGCGCTCGATGCGGGCGAGACGATCGCCGGACGCGTCGTCGATCAGGACGGAGCTGCGGTGAGCACCGCGGAGATCGTCGTTGTGCCCGCGACCGACGCCGCGCGCGGCGCTGACGCTGACGGCAACGCGGCTCCCGTCGGACCGCGACGGCCGAGCGCGACGCGCGACCAGGCGATCGCGATGGCCCAAGCGGATGACGACGGTCGCTACGCGCTCCCCCACCTCTCCTCGGAGCCTTGCTCCCTCGTCGCGCACGCGGCGGGGTACGCGCTCGGCACGGTCGGACCGCTGCGCGCGGGCGAGGGCACGTCCGATGTGGAGATGGTCCTCCTCGCACTCGCCGGCGTCGACGGACGCGTGATCGATGCCGAGACCGACGAGCCGGTCCGCGAGTTCCGCGTCGCGATCGAGCGCCGCGAGGACGGCCGATTCGAGCCGTGGGAATCCGACGACGGCGCGGTCGGAGGCCGGCGTGCGATCCCCGCCGAATGGCGGACGACGGACGGCGTGTTTCGACTCGATGAGCTGCCTGCTGGCGAGTACCGCATCAGCACGCGCGCCGAGGACTACGCGACGACGGTGACTCGATTCGTCGTCCGGCCCCGCGCCGAGAATGCCGTGTGCATCGCGCTCGGGCCCGGTGCACGCGTCGATGGAACGGTCGTGCGTGCCGACACGAAGCAGCCGATCGTCGGAGTGCGCGTTCGCGCCACACGAACGCTGGACGGTCGACCGCCGATACCTCGAGAAGAGCGCCGCCCTGTGTCGACCGATGCCGCGGGGCGGTTCTCGCTGCGCGGGCTGTCGGACGGCGAGTACCGATTGACGGCGTCGCATCCCGACTTCTGGATCGTCACGGCCGACGCGGCTCGTTTCGACGTGCCGTTCGCCGCGCCGGGAGGCACCGCGGCGCCCGTGCCGCGCTTCGCGATGCTTCCCGCCGGCCACATCGAGGGGACGGTGCGAGGTCTGCCGCCGATCGATCGCCGCCGCGCCGCGTACTACGTCGTCGCAGAGCGCGAGAGCGACGAGCCGGCGGCCGACGCGCCGAGCGTCTGGCTGTCGCGTCGCGACGGCGGGTTCCGCCTCAACGCGCTGCGTCCGGGACGCTATCGAGTCGCGCTCGAGAAGAGACTTTTCGACCGGAGCCGCAGCGAGCGCGGTGCGCCGAGCGATCGCGAGCTGGGCATCGTCGACGTCGAGGCCGGCGCGACCGCGCGGCTCGATGCGGACGCATCGACGCTCGACGAGTAGACGAACGACTCGTCAGCTCGGTCGTCAGCTCAGTCGTCGGCCCAGAGGCGCGTCACCGGAACGGGCTGGCTCGATTTGTCGCCGCTGCGCGAGATGACCTCGTAGCGCACCGGCATCGGCCCCGGATCGCGATCGAGCCACGCCGTCACGTCGCCGTCGAGCTTCACGACCTCGGCGCCATTGCGCATGACGATGATCTCGTCGTAGGCGCCGCCGGTCTCCCACTCGAGGGCGAGGCCGCGGCTGTCGCCGCCCGGTGGCGCGACGGTCAATTGTCGCACGGCCGGCACCGCTGTCGCGCCGATCAGCACCTGCCCGTCAACCGTCAACGCCTCGGCGGACCGCGTGCCCTTGTCGTCGGAGACCGCGAACACGTTCGCCGCCGGCGGCGTCCCGAAGGCGCCGAGCTCGACGCGCACGGCAGCGCCCGCCGGCGCGTCCTCGGCGATGTCGACGAGCACGGTCAAGACATGGCGGCGC
>CAYMRB010000453.1:0-7992 GCA_964392615.1 uncultured Planctomycetia bacterium
AAGCCCGACACGCCCCCCCAGCCCGAGAAGCCCCCCACCCCCGAGAAGCCCGCCCCTCCCGAGAAGCCCGCCAAGGCGGACGACGCGAAGGAGGAGCCCGCGCCTCCGAAGAAGACCGGTGAAGAGGACAAGCCGGAGCCGCGGGAAAAGCCCGACGACAGCGGCGAGTCCGACGCGAAGTAGTCAATCAGGCGCAGCCGCAGGCGAACAATCGCCTTCTCCACCCGGGGGGCGCCCCGACCGACGCTCCCCGAGTCCCCTCCTCTCGCGCCGTTCTGCGCCGTTCTGCGCCGAATACGGGCCGAAAACACTCGCGGGCTTGACGATTCGGCTCTCGGGGGGACACTTGGATGGTTCCTCGGTGCACGGTGCGCAGAGGAACGCAATGCGACCGCCCTGAGCGGTCGAGCCGCGTGGAGACCCCAGGGGCCCTCGCGCTCCGAGCCCTTCTTCAACGGACGGCTGAGAGTTCAGGGGAATGAGCAGGCCCTTCGAAACCATCGTCGCGACCGTCTTCGAGGTCGACGCGTCGGAAGTCTCCAGCGAGATGACCCCGGACACCGTCGAGCTCTGGGACTCGCTGAGTCACCTGATGCTCGTGGCGGAGATCGAGAAGGAGTACTCGATCAAGCTCTCCATGCGGGAGATCCAGTCCATCGACAGCGTCGGACGGCTGCGGGAGCTGATCGAGGAACACTCGCTACGCGCGGGCTCGTCGACGGGCTGACGCGCCGAGTCGATCTCTCTCGAAGGCGACGCGAGCGCTGCAGGAGTTGCGACGATGACGGTCATTCACGGCTTCGCCGCCGCCGCGCGGAAATTCCCGGATCGCGACGCGATCCACGCCGGCGGCCGAACGCTCTCCTACCGCGAGCTGGCCGCGTCGGTCGAGTCGATCCGCGCGCTCATCGCGGACCGCCACGCGGATCGACGCCGCATCGGCGTGCTGACCGGCGACGACGTGTCGAGCTACGCGTCGACGCTCGCGATTCTCGCCAACGGCTCGGCCTATGTCCCGATCCACCACGACAACCCGCCGGATCGCGTGCGGACGATCATCGAGGAAGCCGACCTCGACGTCGTTCTGGCACACGCACCCCACGACGGCCTCGAGGCGGTCGGCAACACGCTGGGCGTCGCGATTCTCGACACGCGCGATCTCCCCGCGGTCGCTGGCGAGCTCCAAGTTGCAGAGATCGCGCCGGACGACCTGGCGTACATCTTCTTCACGTCCGGCAGCACTGGGCGTCCGAAAGGCGTGCCGATCCCCCACCGCTGTCTCGACAGCTTCCTCGACGTGGTGCTCGGCTCCGCCGGCTATGAGCTCGGGCCGGACGACCGCTTCCTGCAGATGTTCGAGCAGACCTTCGATCTCTCGGTCATGACGACCTTCGCGCCGCTGTCGATCGGCGCGAGCCTCTGGGTCGTCCCCGAGGAAGGCATCTCGTACATGAACATCATCTCGACGCTCGAGGAGCGCGAGATCACGGTCGCGCTGATGGTGCCGTCGGTGCTGTTCTACCTGCAGCGATTCTTCGACGAGATTCGGCTCGAGAGGCTGCGCCTCAGCTTGTTCTGTGGGGAGGCCCTGCCGCAGGCTCTCGTCGAGGGCTGGTCACAGTGCGTGCCGCGCGCGCGGATCCAAAACGTCTACGGCCCGACCGAGGCGACCATCTGGTGCTTGACGTACGATTGGGACGCGAAGATCGCCGCGGACGAGGCGTGGGGTGGCATCGTCGCGATCGGCACGCCGATGCCGCGGATGGACGCGATCGTCGTCGACGAAGCGAGGCGCCCGGTCGCCCCGGGCGAGAAGGGCGAGCTCTGTCTCATCGGCGCGCAGGTCGCCGACGAGTACTGGCGCAACTCCGAAAAGACTAGCGACGCGTTCGTACGCATCGAAGGAATCGACGGCACCGCGTACCGCACCGGCGACATCGCGTTCGTCAACGAGAACGGCAAGTTCGTCTACTGCGGGCGCGCGGATCACCAAGTCAAGGTCGACGGCCATCGCATCGAGCTCGCCGAGATCGAGCACTGGGTCCGCGAGTGTTCGGGGCCGGTGCACTCGGCCGTCGTGCCGAAGACGACGCCGGAGGGCGGCACGTCGCTCACCCTCTTTGTCGAGGCCGGCGGCACGCCGGTCGACGAGGTGAAGGCGTTCCTTCGCGCCAAGCTTCCTCCGTACATGCAACCAAGGCGCACGCGCGTCATCGAACGGATGCCGCTGAACGCCAACGGCAAGGTCGATCGCCGCGCGCTCGCGGCGCTGTAGGAACCCGGGGAATCCGCGGACATGGAATCTCTCGTCGTCATCGGCAACGACAAGATCGCGGTCGACTGCCTGCGCCTCCTGGATCGACGCAATGTGCGACCGGCCCTCGTCGTTCACGCGGACGACGGCGGCAGCGGTGGGAAGCGCCTCGCGAGCTACTGCGAGAAGAGCGGCGTCGATCGCTGCTCCGCGACCGGCCTCGATGAGTCGACGGTCGCGCGCATCACCGCGACGCGACCCGACCTCATCCTGAACATCAGCAGCTTCTGGATCATCCGCGAGCCGCTGCTCTCGCTACCGACACGCGGCATCGTCAACTTCCACAACGGGCCGCTGCCGCACTACCGCGGCGTGAACATCCCGTCGTGGGCGATCATCCGCGGCGAGAAGCAGCACGGCGTCACGTGGCACTGGGTCGAAGAGGGAATCGACGCCGGCGACATCATCGCCCAGCGGCACTTCGCGGTGACGGACGACGACACGGCCCTCAGCCTGACGTTCCGCTGCATCGTCGAGGGCACCGAGCTCTTCGACGAGTGCATCGACGACCTGCTCGCGGATCGCGCTCCGCGGCGTCCCCAGCTCGGCGAGGGATCGTACTTCTCGCTGCGCGACATCCCCAACGGCGGCCGAGTGCCGTTCACGGCGACCGTCGACGAGGTGTCGCGATTCGTTCGCGGTCTCGATTTCCGCCCCTTCCCGAACACCTTCACGTACGCGCGAGCGAGCTGCCGCGGCCGCGAGTTCATCGTCAGCAGCGTCCGCCGGGCCGATCTCGCCCGCGGTGATGAGCCCCCGGGGACCGTGCGGGAGGTGTCGAGCGACGGGCTCGCGGTGACGGTGGCGGACGGCGTCGTGCGCGTCGAGGAGGTCATGGACGACCGCCAGGAGGAGCTCGACGTCGGCGAGTTCGCCAGAGGGTACGGAATCGCGCCGGGCGACGTCCTCGACGGGTAACCCTGCACGGCGCCGCCGACCGCCTCTTGGTCATGAAACGTGGCGGTTCCATCCGCGAAGTACCTTGCGTACGATGGCGTCATGAGGCATGCCACCGTCAACGCACCGATCGTCGCTCTCGCTCTGCTCTTGATGGCCGCACCGCACGTCGAGGCGGTCAGCCCTGCCGGCAATCTCGAGCAGCTCGTCAAGCAGTACCAGGACGCGAAGCGCGCGCTGAAGGCGCCGAAGGCCCGCCGCCGCGGCGGCGGAGGAGGTCGACAGGACCCGCCGGATGTGCAGCCGATTCTCATGCGCATCGCGCGAGTCGGAACCGAGGCGAGCTTCCGTTTTCTCGTCAAAGAATACTCGGGTGCCGAGCCGAACATCGCGTCGCGGTGCGCCGTCGCGCTGCTCTCGATCGGCGACGACAAGGCGGTCCGCGCGGTGATCAAGGGCTACGACCGCGGCGGCCGATGGGGCATCGCGGCGAAGGTCAAGGTGCTCGACGCTCTCGCCGCTTCGAGTTCGGACGACGCCTGGACGTTCGTGCTGAGGCAAGCCAAGAGCGGCTCCCGTGTCGAGTTGCGGGTCATCGCGATCGGCAGCCTGACCAAGCGACCGAAGGACGAGCAGGCTCTGGAGATCCTCCTGAAGTCGATCGGCCATTCCGCGCCGGAGATGCGTCGCGCGGCGCTTCGCTCGCTGACGAAGTTCCGCGCCAAGGCGATGATCCCCGCCCTCATCGAACGGATCGGCCGCGAGACCGAGCAGCCGCTGCGCAGGGACTCGCTCGAGCTCCTAGTGCGCTTGACGGGACTCGACATGGGCTTCGTCGTCGAGGACTGGAAGAAGTGGTGGAACGAGATGGGCGACACCTTCAAGCTGCGCGGCAAGGGCGAGGAGGGCGCCCGCACGCGCGTCGCCGATCCGGACATGACATACTTCGGCCTCGAGGTGTCCTCGAAGCGCGTCGCGTTCCTCGTCGATGCGTCGATGAGCATGAAGGGATCGGCCCACGGCAAGGGCAAGGGCAAGGGCGGAGCGACGAAGATCGCGGTCCTCAAGCAGGAGCTCACGAGCATCCTGAAGAAGCTGCCCGAGACGACGGCGGTGAACATCATCTACTTTCATCGCGGCGCGTTCGCGTGGAAGAAGCAGCTCCACTCGCTGCGCGGCACCGGACGCCAGCAGGCGATCGACTTCGTGCAGGGTCTGACGCTCGCGCTGCAAACCCAGGTCTACGAGGCGCTCGAGCTGGCGCTCGCCGACCGACGCGTCGACACGATCTACCTGTTGTCAGACGGACGACCCGTCGGTGGCAAGATCCCCCAGACGGATCGCCTCCTCGAGGAGATCGGCGCGCAGAACCGCATCCGCGGCGCGAAGATCCACTGCATCAGCTTCGGACAGGAGACCGCGTTCCTGAAGAAGCTCGCCGAGCAGAACAACGGTGTCTACCGATCGACGCGCCAGGGCGGCGCGGCGGGCAAGGGCAAGGGCAAGAAGGGCGGCGGCAAGCAAGGCGGCGGAAAGAAGGGTGGCAAGAAGGGCGGCGGCAAGAAGGGCGGCGGCAACACCCACTGACGAAGAGCTCGCCGGTCGCTGCACACAGGGGCACGTTGGCGATTTCGAGGGCAATCGACTGACTCTGTCGTGGGCAGTCCGATCGCGTCGGCCAATGCCCCGGATCGACGCAAACCTCCTCGGTCGCAGCTGTTGAGGCTGCTTCCACGAGACTCGGCCCGTTTGGACCCGCGCTTGCTTTGAGCTCGGCGGGGTCCGAGTTTCTCAACACAAGGAGGCCGAGATTTGCCCCTCGTCGATTGGCAACGGGTGTGTGTGGGTGTGTTCCTCGCGTCGTCTCTGACCGTTACCGGCGCAGCTCAGGACGGCGACACGGCGCAGGATGAGGCGGGCGACAGCATCAGTCTCTCGCTCGGTACGGAGGTCGCGAGCGCGTACTACTTCCGCGGCATCCCGCAGGAGAATCAGGGCATCCTGCATCAGCCGGGGCTCGAGATCGGCTTCGGCTTGTTCGAGTGGGAGAGCGGCCCCGTCCAGTCGCTCGGCCTGAGCGTCGGAACGTGGAACAGCTTCCACCACGACCGGTCGAGTCGCTCCGGCGGCGGCGCCAACCCGTGGTACGAGTCCGACCTCTACGTCGGCGCGTCGCTCGGCCTCGCTGGCGGGCTCGAGTTCGGCGCGACGTACACGTATCTCTACGGCCCGAATGCCGCCGGGCTGTTCGCGGAAGAGCTCGCGTTCAGCCTCTCGTTCGACGAATCGGTGCTCCTCGGCGACGCCCTCGGCGGCCTCAGCCTCGGCCCCAGCGTGACGCTGGTGCAGGAGGTCGCGGGCGGCTCGGACGGCCTCGGACGCGCGGGCGACCTGGGCACGTATCTCGAGATCGGCATCGAGCCGGCGTTCGACATCGACATCACGGACGACTTCGCGATCTCGCTGTCGGCTCCGCTGACGGTCGGTCTCGACGTGGACGACTACTACGAGACCACGACGGGCGAGGACAGCCTCTTCGGCTTCTTCCAGGCGGCGCTCGCGGTGAGCGTTCCGCTGCCGTTCATCCCGAAACGCCTCGGATCGTGGTCGCTCGGCGGGTCGGTCAACCTCCTCGTGCTGGGCGAACCGGCGCAGGACATCGGCGCGATCGACTTCGGCGTCGACAGCGGAGACGACGTCGAGTTCTACGTCAGCGGCGGACTGACCATCGAGCACTGACGGATTCTCGCAGCTCGGGAGGCCCCTGTCCTTCCCGAGCTTCCACTTGGGAGCCCTAACCCTCCCAACACCCCCCTGCCGATCGGTCGCTTGCCGCCGGCAGGGGGACTCTTGCTGTTCGAGCCTATCGCCGCAGCTTGCGGTCGTAGAACTGCTCGCCCTTCGGCCGGCGGAATGGCACGACCATGCCGCCGCTCGCCTCGAGCTCGTCGAAGAGCTGCCCGCGCAGCGCCGCGATGTTCTCCTGGAACGCCGGCACCTTGATCAGGTTGTGGCGCTCGAACGGATCCGTCTCGAGATCGTAGAAGCCGTTCCGATCCCACACGCCGTGGTAGTAGATGTACTTGTAGCGGTCCGTGCGGATGGCGAACACGGTCGGCGTCGCCGGGAAGTTCCACTCCCAGTAGTACGCGTACAGGATGTGGTCGCGCCACGGCACGGTTCGCCCCTCCAGGAGCGGCGCGAAGGAGCGACCGTCGATCTTGTGCTCTGGCGGTGCAGAGACGCCGGCGACTTCGAGCAGGGTCGGCGCGACGTCGGTGTTCTGCACCATCTCGTCGACACGCGTTCCGGGCGCGATCCAGCCGGGTGCCCACGCCAGCATCGGCACGCGGATCGACTCCTCGAACGCGTCGCGCTTGTCGTAGAAGCCGTGCTCGCCGAGCGCGAAGCCGTTGTCGCCCATGTAGACGACGAGCGTGTCTTTCGACAAACCGCTCTCGTCGAGATACGCGAGGACGCGGCCGAGATTCTCGTCGAGGCCGTGCACCGTCTCGCAGTAGCGTCGATAGAGGTCATCGAAGGACGGCACCGGATCTGCGTCGAACGCGCCCGTCTCCATGTGGTCGATGCCGTGGATGCCGTAGCGGCGCTCGCGAACCCAGTGTGGCTGCGTCTCGTAGTTCTCCTCGGTGTTCGCCATCGTCTCCGGATACGGGATCTTCGCGTCGTCGTAACGACCGTGATGGCGCTTGGCGGGCTGGAACGGGTAGTGCACCGCCTTGAATCCCAGGAAGAGGAGGAACGGCTTCGAGCGTTCCTTGCGCAGCCACTCGAGAGCATGGTCGGTGAGGACGTCCGTCGTGTACCCCTTCACCTCCCTTCGCTCCCCATCGATGTTGAGCGTCGGGTCGAAGTACGTCCCCTGCCCGCGGAAGCTGACCCAATGGTCAAAGCCCGGCCGCGGGTCGTCGTGATCGTGCCCCATGTGCCACTTGCCGACATACGCGGTCTCGTAGCCGGCCTGGCGCAGATACTCCGGAAAGAACACCGTCCCCTCGGGCACGGGTCGCTGGTTGTCGACGACGCCGTGGCGGTGCGTGAACTGACCGGTCAGAATCGACGCGCGACTCGGCGAGCACAGCGATGTGAAGACGAACGCGTTGCGGACGTGCGCCCCCTCCCGCGCCATGCGATCCATGTGGGGCGTCTCGAGAAAGTCGGGGCCCTTCTCGTGGAAGCCCATGAAGTCGTAGCGGTGGTCATCGCTGAGGACGAACACGATGTTGCGCGGTCGACGGCCGGCATCCTGGGGCGAAGACGCCGCTTCGACGGCGGCGTCAGGCCGCGATGCGGTCTCGACTCCCTCCGAACGCGCGCAGGAGATCGAAAACGCCAGCGTGGCGACAGCTACGATCGACAGGTTCCGTGGATTCATCAGTGCGTCGGCTCCGTGCTGACGGGATGGACCGACGCGCTCGGACGCGGTCCCCTTACTCTGTTGCGGACTCGTTCGACGGCTCGCCGAGCGCGGCGAGCGTCTCGCGGATCGCGTCGCTCTGCTCCGGCGTCGTCTCTCCTCCGTCGAGCAAGTATCGTCCGAGATCACGTGTCGTGTCACGCGCCGAGTTGGAATAGGACGTCCACGGCGGCGGATTCTCGCTGACGGACGGCGTGAACCACACGGCGGGCTTGTAGTCGAACAGGACGTCGATGAGCTCGGTTCGCAGCTCTGCGGGCAGCGGCCGATCGAAGAGGCGGCGGCAGCACTCGATCACCGGCGCCACGTGACGGTGCGTGAAGACGTCGAAACGCAGCCACGC
>CAYMRB010000454.1:0-7968 GCA_964392615.1 uncultured Planctomycetia bacterium
GAGCGCGAGTGCGGCTCGGACGCTCCGACCCCTCACGGAGGGGCACGGGTTCGGCAGGCCGGCTGCTGTGGGAGCCGGTTCGAGCGTACGAGTTGCGAGGAGAGAGGGAATGGGCAGATCGACTGCACGCTGGGTCGTGGCGAGTCTCGTAGTGGGACTCGCGACGACGACCGTGGGCGGCATCGTCGTCATCGACGAAATCGACATCGTCAAGAGAGGTGACGTGAACAACGACGGCGCGGTGAACGTGTCGGACATCGTCGCGCTGAACAACTACCTGTACTCGGGCGCGGAAGAGCCGCCCTGTGTCAACCAGGCCGACGTGGACGACAACGGCCTCCTGGACTTGTCCGACTCGGTCTACCTGTCCCAATTCCTGTACTCGGGAGGCGTCGAGCCGCCGGCGCCCGGACCGAGAAACGGCGACTGCAAGCGGGATACGACCGCGCCGAATCTGTCGTGCGACGCGCTCTGCGACTACTGATCGACCCGCGACAGCCGAAGGCAGGGAGAGCCCCTGTCTTCGGCCGCCGAAAACACCCGCCATCGCCCGAAGATTCCTTGTGCGCGACCGCCCGGACGTGCTAGAGTAGCGTTTCCCGGGGAGGGGGTTGTCTCTCGGCTTGTCGCCGGGAGGTCGATGATTATTCCCCTGTTCTTGGAGAGCGGGCAAGCGTGAGCGGCGAGCCACTACTTCCCGACGGCTGGGTCGACAGATTCTCCAGCCGCGTCGATCTCGATGCGTCCTTCCGCGAGCTGGAGGGCCTGCACCACTTCTACGTCGAGACGATGCGCGGCCGCGTCCGCTCACTCCAGCTGCGCTTCGACGAGGCTTGGGAGCACTTCGAGAGCGCGACGGACGCCGTCGACGCCGCGGAGGACTCGATCGCCAATCTCGTGCGGCAGTTTCAGCTAGAGATCTTCCGCTTCGAGAACGCGCTCGTCGAGGAGCCGCTCGACCCTGACGTCGACGTGCCGCAGTTCGACCTGCCGGATATCCCGGAGATCGTCTTCGAGGAGTACCCGGAGGTGAAGTACGTGCTGTCGCTGCGCGTCAACTGCGAGGCGCTGCTGCGGCTTCACATCGGGCAGTACGAGGAGAGCCACCGCCTGTACGAACGGCTGGGGAGCTCCGACCACAGGCCGGAGCGCCTGGCGCTTTGCTACCTCGGCCGCGCCGCTTGCCAGCACAACCTCGACGCTTCGAGCTCCTCGGTCGACGCGTTGCTGGAGAGCGCGGCCTTGGCGACCGCCGCGGTCGACGTGAACCTCTATCGCCTGCTCATCGGCTCGAGCCTCATCAGCTTCCACGAGTTTCTCGGTCAGGAGGAGCCGGCCCAGGAGTGGCGGAGCTTTCTCGAGCGGCTGCCCTGCCCGCCAGTGACGACCGAGCTCTTCGTCGAACGCACCCGTCGCAGCCTCGAGCGCAGCCGTCAGCACGGCCGCTTGCTCCTCGTCTAGCGACCGGCTCGCTACTCTTCTCACGACGCGAAGGTTG
Organism: uncultured Planctomycetia bacterium; assembly: GCA_964392615.1. GTDB lineage: Bacteria > Planctomycetota > UBA8108 > UBA8108 > UBA8108 > CAYMRB01. Next base: position 1,499 of record CAYMRB010000454.1, read on the forward strand.
ACTTCGCCGCTTTCGGCGCGCCAAATTACCCTGCGGTAATTCGGTTCCGTGCTGTTCCTCCTTCGAAGGCAATGTGTCGTGCCCCTCTCCTTGCTCGCTCGTGTCGCGTGCGCGCTCGCCGTGGCGAGCGTGACCGCCTGTACCCCCGCGGACCCGACGCCGGCGTCCGCCGGACGACTCGAGGTCGTCGCGACGACCGGCATGATCGCGGACGCGGCCCGCGTCGTCGGCGGCGATCGCGTCAGCGTCACCGGCCTCATGGGCCCAGGCGTCGATCCGCACCTGTACCTCGCGAGCCGCGGAGATCAGCGGCGACTGAACCGCGCCGGCCTGGTCCTCTACCACGGTCTCCACCTCGAGGGGAAGATGACCGAGCTCCTGCGCGGCCTCGCGGCGCGCAACGTCGATCGCGGGCAATCGGTCGTCGCGGTCGGGGACGCGGTTCCCGACCGCGCGCTGTTTCGCAATGAAGCGTTGTCCGAGTACCCGGACCCGCACGTCTGGTTCGACCTCGACCTCTGGCAAGCGGCCGTCCGCGCGGTCATCGACGCGCTCGCCGCACGGGATCCGGCCGGAGCCGCGGCCTACCGCGAACGCGGGGCAGCCTACCTCGAGGAGCTCGCCACGGCTCACGCATGGGCGCGCGAGGAGATCGGGCGCATCCCGGTCGAGCACCGCAAGCTCGTCACGAGTCACGATGCGTACAACTACTTCGGACGGGCGTACGGAATCGACGTCCGTGGCCTCCAGGGCATCTCGACCGAGACGCGTGCCGGTCTCGACGAGATCCGCAAGGCCGTCCAGTTCATCAAGCGCTGGCGGCTTCCGGTCATCTTCGCGGAGACGTCCGTGCCGCGCGACGCGGTCGAGCAGGTCGCGCGCGAGGCCCGGTGTCAGGTCAGCGAACACGAGCTCTACAGCGACGCGCTCGGTCGGCCGGGCACGGCCGAGGAGTCCCTTCTCGGCGTCTTCCGCCACAACGTCCGGACGATCGTCACCGGGCTCGCGGGCGACGGCAACTGACAGCCCGTTGAAGAAATCAACCCGCGGGAGGCAACCGCATGAGCGAGACCGCACTCGAGATCCACGACCTCACGGTGTCCTACCACCAGAAGCCGGTGCTGTGGAACATCGACCTCCGCGTCCCACGTGGCGTCATGGTCGGCATCATCGGCCCGAACGGCGCCGGCAAGTCGACGCTGCTCAAGGCGGTCATGGGCCTGCTGCCGCTCTCGTCGGGCTGGGTCGAGGTTTTCGGCGAGCCGCTCGCGAGTCGTCGTCGCGATGTCGGCTACGTCCCGCAGCGCGAGGAGGTCGACTGGGACTTCCCCATCACGGTGCGCGATCTCGTGCTGATGGGGCGATACGGCCGACTCGGTCTGTTCCGCCGTCCGAGCCGCCACGATCGCGACCGCGCGCGCGAGGCGCTCGAGAAGATCGGCATGCTCCCGTTCGCCGATCGTCAGATCGCGAACCTCTCCGGCGGTCAGCAGCAGCGCGTCTTCCTGGCGCGGGCGCTGGCGCAGGAAAGCAGCATCTACCTGATGGACGAGCCGTTCGCGGGTGTCGACGCGACGACCGAATCGGCGATCGTCGACCTCCTGACCGAGATACGCCGCGAAGGGCGCACGGTCCTCGCCGTGCACCACGACCTGCAGACCGCACGGGGCTACTTCGACTACCTCCTGCTTCTGAACCGGAGGCTCGTGGCATTCGGGCCGACGGCGGACGTGTTCACGGAAGAGCTCCTCAGCAGGACCTACGGCGGCCACTCGACGATCCTCGCGCGGGCCGGCGAGGCGATTCGCCAGTCGAGAGGCGGCGCGCTGTGACCTCGACGGCGAGCAGCCCGTCAAGGAGTCGACGAGCGCCGCGAGTCGCGCGCGCGTTCGCGGCGCTCCTGCTGCTCCTCGCGATGGCCTCGCCGCTCCACGCGGTCCAGTTCGGCGCGGAGGAGGCCGTGTCGTGGCGGTCGATCGTCAATGACACGCGAACGTTCATCGCCGATCTGACCGGTCGGGGCGACGCGGCCGGCGCACGACAGGCCGCCGTGCTCGGCGCGCTGCTCGCCGGCGTGTCCTGCGGCGTGCTCGGCTGCTTCGTGACGCTGCGCCGCATGGCGATGTTCGGCGACATGCTCGGGCATGCGGTGCTTCCCGGCGTCGCGATCGGCTTCGTGATCGCAGGGCGCAAGAGCACCGTCGCGCTCGTCCTCGGGGCGCTCGGCGCGGGTCTCGCCGCGGCCTGGCTGACGCGCTGGATCCGGTCGCGATCGCTGATCAAGGAGGACGCCGCGCTCGGCATCTCCCTCGGCCTCTTCTACGCCCTCGGCATCTGGATGCTGAGCTGGATCCTGCGGCGACCGGAGCTCTCGAGCGAGGCGTCCGGGCTGGCGACCTATCTGTTTGGCAACCCGGCGGTGATCTCGCCGCAGGACCTGAGCTTCCTCGGTGCGTCGACGCTGATCGTCGTCGGCGCGGTCGTCCTGCTCTTCAAGGAGCTCCTGACCTGCAGCTTCGACCCCTGCTTCGCGGACTCGATCGGCATCCGACGCGGGACGATCGACGCGTTCCTGATCGTTCTCCTGACGTTCGTGATCGTCGTCAGTATCCACATTCTCGGAGTCGTGCTCGTGGCCGCGATGCTGACGATTCCGCCCGCAACGGCCTATCTGCTCACGGATCGCCTGCCGCGCATGATCGCGTACGCGGCCCTCCTCGGAGCGGGCGCCGGCCTGTGCGGCGTGTACGCGAGCGTGGTCCTGCGCATCGGAGTGGGACCGTCGATCGTCTGCATCGCGTTCGCGTGGCTGTGCGCCGCGTTTCTTCTTGCGCCGCGACACGGCCTTCTCGGTCGCTGGCTGCGCCAGCGCCGCCTCGCGCTGCGCACGGTGCGCGAGAATCTGCTCGCATCCATCTACCGTCTCCAGGAGCGCGGCGAGCTCACGGACGCGGCCGAAGTGCCCGTCGCCACCCTCGCGCACGCTCGTCGGGAGCCGCTCGCGGCGACGGCGGCGCTCGCGCGGCGGCTCGCCGGTTCGGGATGGGGCTGCCTGCGCGGCGACGCGATCGAGCTGACCGCGGCGGGGCGTGAGCGCGCTCGCGAGGTCGTGCGCAACCACCGGCTATGGGAGCTCTTCCTCGAGCGCGAGGCCTCGCTCGCTCCGGACCACGTGCACGCCGGCGCCGAGGAGGTCGAACACTTCCTCAGCGAGGAGCAGATCGCGGCGCTCGAGGCATACCTCGAGTATCCGACCGAGGATCCGCACGGCCGGTCGATTCCCGGGGCGTCCACCGCACGCGGCAGCGCACCTCCACACGCGGAGGACGCGTCGTGAGCTTCGAGTCGCTGTGGTTCGACTGGTCGATCGATCTCTGGCCGCTCGTGATGGGCGGGCTGGTCGCCGTCACGTGCGGGCTGCTCGGCACGGTATTCCTCGTGCGCCGCACCGCGCTGCTGGGCGACGCGGTGAGTCACAGCGTCCTGCCGGGCGTCGCGGGCGGACTGCTCGCCGCTGGCCTCCTGACGCGCGGCGACACCGAGGGGCATGCGTTCGGGGCGTCCGTGGCGATGCTCTTCGTGGTCGCGGGAGCTCTCATCGCGGGAACGCTCTCGACCGCGCTGATCGAGGCGCTCCACCGTTACTCGCGGATCAAGCCGGACACCGCGCTGGGCGCCGTCTTTCCGGCGTTCTTCGCCGCCGGGGTGATCCTGATCGAGGTCGCGGCGCGCGGGGCGCATTTCGACCTCGACTGCGTGTTCTACGGCGCGCTCGAGAGCATCGACTCGTTCGAGCGCGTCGTTCCGACGCTCGTCGCGACCGGGCTCGTCGTCGCGTTCTTCGCCTGCGGCTACAAGGAGATCCTGATCACATCGTTCGACGACGCGCTCGCGCGAAGCCTGGGCTTGCGCGTACGCGTGATCCAGCGCGTGCTGATCGCGCTACTGGCGGTGGCGGTCGTCGCCGCGTTCGAGGCCGTCGGCGCGATCCTGGTCGTCGCGTTCCTCGTCATCCCGCCGGCCACGGCGCGGCTATTGGACGACCGCTTCCACCGCGTGCTTCTGCTCGCGGCGCTCTGCGGCGCGAGCGCCGCGTTCTTCGGGGCGTGGCTGACGATCGTGCTCGCCGACGAACACATCGGACTGGAGACGCTGCGCGCGCCGAGTATGGCCGTCGTCGCCGGGCTGCAGTTCTTCGCCGCATTCCTGCTCGCGCCGCGACGCGGACTCCTCGTCGTGAACGCGCGACGCCGCGCCATGCGTCGCCGCATCGCCGACGAGAATCTCCTCGGCGCGGTGTACCGCCTCGAGAGCGCGCACGAATCGGGCGTCGATCTCGAGACGGCGGCCCGAGCGCTGCGCTACGCCCTCGGTGTCGTGCGGGCGTCGTGCCGACGCGCGGCGCGGTGCGGCGAGATCGCCGTCGAGGCCGACGGACGCGTTCGCCTGACCGCGATCGGCCGCGCGCGCATCGAGCAGATCATCCGCGCCCACAGGCTCTGGGAGAGCTACATGACGGCCGAGCTCGGCGCCGCGCCGGACCACGTGCACGACGCCGCTGACCGGATCGAGCATCACCTCCAACCGTCGCTGGTGCGCGACCTGGAGGCGCTGCTCGGCAGTCCGACGCGCGATCCGCACGGCAGGGAGATCCCCTGACAACGCGTTACCGCGCGCCGCTGCTGCGGATCGTTCTATCTCGACGCATCGCGCGACGCCGCCGCCGTCACCGCGCCGTCGTCAGCGGCGGGCTCGACGCTCCCCGCGTCCTCGTCGCGCCAGCACGCGGCCACGACCCCGACCGCCGTATCCACCGCAGCGCCCGAAGTCGCGACCGCGACTCCGGTCGCCGATTCGAGCGCGCGGTGACCGTCGAGGCTCCACGCGGTCTCGTCGACGCGCAGGCGCAGGTAACCGAGGGCCGACCCGACGTCGTGCGGCCCCCGCCGGTCCGCGAGGAACGCACCACCGGCCGGCAGGCGCTGCGGCTCGACGCCCAGGCGCCTCAGGCCCGGAGCGATCCCGTAGGCCGTCTCGAGAAGCCGGTTGTACACCGTCAGGGCGCCGGGCCCGCTGCGGAAGACCGTTCCGGCGACGGAGCGAGACGCGCCGGCCAAGCGCTCGCGGGCCAACGCCGCGAGCTCGTCGTCGGCGAGGGACGGCGCCGCGGCCCACAGGTCGAGGTAGCGCACGACGGAAGACGGTCGACGCGACAGGACGCTCCAGCCGTCGCCGAGATCGACCCGCGTCACGCCTCCGAACGCGTGTCGCACGGCGGACGCGAGCGCGACGGACGCCACGGACGGAGCGCTGACCTCGTCACGGCCGAGAAGCACGGCGACGAACGCCTCGGCGACCGCAGCTGCGCTCGGCGCGGTCGGCAGCTCGAGCGACACGATCGTCCTGCCAGCGCGATCGAGCTCGCGCCGCGTCGCACCGAGGGCGCCGAAGAGCCCCTCGCCGATGCGCCAGTACGCGTCGAGTCGATCGGTCCGCGCGAGCACGAGCGAATCGGTCGGCGCCCCACCGACCGGCGTCCGCGCGGCGAAGCCACACAGCGTGAGCGGCTCGAGGCCGGCGAGCTCCTCGAGAATCGGGACGCCCGTCGCCGACTCGATGCGCGCCTCGAGCAGGTCGAGCGCGCCTGCGAGCTCCGGGATCCGCGTGCGCACGAGACGATCCACCGCGCGCACGGTCCGTCCCGGCGCCAGCCGCACGGCGGAGACCTCGTACGCCGACGCGGGCATGCGCCCGAGCGCCGCGTCGAGCGTCTCCGCATCGACCGGCACGACACCGCGCGCCAGAGCATCGAGAAGGCCGGCGCGAAACTCCCCGGTCGGGCGGTCGGCCTCGACGCGCACGCTCCAACTCGCGCCGTCCGCAACGTTCGCCGTCGCCTCGAGCCGCACGAGCCGATCGAGCCCGAGCACGCCGAGCAACGCGCGAGCCTCGCGCGCCGCGGCCGAGCTCTCGTCCCCGCCCTCACTCGAGCTCGCCGCGTCGACGAGTCGCGCCAACCACGCCTCTCGCGCCCGCGCGATGTCGAGCCGCACGACCGCTCCATCAGTCGTCAGCCCGCCAGCCCCGACCGCCGCTGCCCCCGCGCGGTCGAAGCGCGTCACGACATCCGCCAGCAGATCCGGCGACGACGCGACGACCAGATGCGACCCGACGATCGCGTGCGCCGCCGACGCCTCCCCGATCGATCCAGCCGGCCACACCGTCACCGGCCGGCCCGCCACCTCGCGCACCTCCAGCGGGCGACCGCTGCTCGCCTCCGTCCGCTCCCTCAGAGCCCGCAGCAGCCCCGCAAGCCGGGAATCCGTCACCAGACGCTCCCGGACCCGGATCCGTGGGTCCGGAACGGAGTCGGTGTCGGTCTCGGAGTCGGACTCGGTGTCGGTCTCGGTGTCGGTCTCGGTGTCGGTCTCGGTGTCGGTGTCGGTGTCGGTGTCGGTGTCGGTGTCGGT
>CAYMRB010000455.1:0-7957 GCA_964392615.1 uncultured Planctomycetia bacterium
AGCTGCGGCGACAGAGCCGCGCAGTTCAGCGGCACGAGCGCGCGACTCTTGCGCAGGCCGTTCTCGTGAACCGCGCGCGCGATGAGCTCTTTCCCCGTGCCGTTCTCTCCGGTGATCAACACCGACACGTCGGTGTCGGCGATCGAATTGCAGAGCTCGATCACGCGCCGCATCGGCTCGCTGTTGCCGATGATTCCCTCGAATCCGAACTTCCGGTCGAGGCGCTTCTCGAGGTCCCGGTTGACACGCGCGAGCTTCTGACGTTCGAGGGCCTTTTCGACGCGGATACGCAGCGCGTCCAGGTTGAGCGGCTTGACCAGATAGTCGACGGCGCCGCGCTTGAGGGCCTCGACCGCCGTCTCGATCGTCGCGTGCCCGGTGAACACGACGACGGCGACGAACGGATTGATCTGCTGCGCCTGTCGCAGAATCTGCATGCCGTCGACGTCGGCCATGACGAGGTCGGTCAGCACCAGATCGTACTGGCGCTGCCGCATGGCCTCGAGCCCCTCCTCGCCGCTCGTCGCGATCGCGCAGGAGTACCCGACCATGTCGAGAGCGTCGGCGGTGACCTCCGCGTGGTTGCGGTCATCGTCGACGATCAGGATGTCGCCCAGGCTGCTCGTGTCGGATCCACTCGAGCTCGTCGCCGCATCGACTTCTGCCATCGCCTCACTCCGCCTCGCGCCGGGGACCGCTCGCCGGCAGATAAACCGCGAATCGGCTCCCCTTGCCTTGGTCGCTCTGCACCTCGATGTACCCGCCGTGCTCCTCGACGATGCGCTTGGAGATCGCCAGCCCGAAGCCGTTGCCACCATCGCGAGTCGAGTAGTACAGCCCGAAGATCTTCTCGAGCGCGGTCTCGCTGATTCCCTTGCCGGTATCGATCACCTCGCCGACGACATACTCGATGCCGACCTGCTCCTCCGTCCGCGTCCTGATGATCAGCTCACCGCCGCCGTCGCCCATCGCCTGCTGCGCGTTCTGGACCAGGTTCAGGAAGACCTGGCGCACGAGTTCGGCATCGAACGGTATCGGCTCGATCGACTCGAGCCCCAGCCGCACGCGCACGCCGGCGCGCTCCGCCGACGCGGAGATCGTTTCGGCGAGGTCCTCGAGGAGTTGGTTGAGGCTCGTCGGACGCACATCGAGCACGTGACGCTCGGTGAAACGCAGGAACGTCTGCACGATTCGCTCGACGCGTCCGACCTCGTCGGCCACGACGCGCAGGCGGCGGACCGTGCGCTCCTCGCGCGGCGTCTCCGGCTCCTTCCAGTCCTCGAGGACGAGCTGCGTATTGATCTGGATCGTCGACAGCGGGTTCTTGATCTCGTGGACGAGCGTGCCGGCCATGGCGGCCACGTCACGGTCCCAGTCGGTCTGCGTCCGCGTCGTGGCGGTGGACTTCGGTGTCATGGTGTGCTCGGTGGGAAAGCCGCCAAAGCGGCAGGCTCGCGCCCGAAACGGAACGCGTCAAACGCGGATTGTACGACCGCGAGTGCTCTGATGCAGCCGCTTTCTGCCAGAATGGCGCGCCTCAGCGCAGCTGGGGCTCTGTCCCGGGCTCGCCGGGCTCGCCGCCCTCTTCCGCTGCGGCGAGGGCCTGCCACTGTCGGCGGCGCCGGAGCCAGTGTCGCAGCACCGCGACGAGCGCCAGCGGGCCGGCGAGCGCCCAGATGTTGAGGTACGCGAGCGTCAGGCCGAACAGCGAGTGCAGCTGGGCAGCCCACGCCCCGAACGCCCGCTCGAACTCCGCGCTGTCGCGACCGGTCGCGGCGTGGAGCGCCGCGTCGAGGGGCTGCCCCGCTTCGAGCTCGTCGAGGAGGCGGAGCAGAGCCGCCTCGCCCTCGGACTCGACGAGGTAGCGCACCATCAGCAGGCTCTGGCGGTACGCGATGGTCGACTCGGCCCCGTGCCGCGGAAACGCCCACTCGAGCGTCGCGAGGCGATACAGGCTGCCGGCGCGGGCGGCGACCGTGATCTCGGCCTCCTCGTGGTACGTCAGCGTGCGTCCGGAGACCCACATCGCGATCCCCTCGTCGAGCCACCGGGGAATCCGAGCGTCCGGTCGGCGGTGGATGACGAGGTGGGCGAGCTCGTGGACGAGCGTCATCGACGTCGATCTCGTCGGATCGCCACGCGACAGGATGTCTCCGCGCACGACGATGACGCGACGTCCGGGCAACGCAACGCCGAGAACATGCCCCGGCACCTCCCCGCGGCCGCCGAACGCTTCCACGATGCGGGCGAGCTCGGCCGGATCACGCACGAGGACCGTCGTGAACGAGTGACCGATCTCGCGCCCGAGGCTCCGTTCGACGCGCGCGAGAGCCGGCGGGATGCGAGCGGCGACGGAGTCGACGCGCGACCGGGACCAGCCGTGGAAGTACACGGGCCCGGTGTCGACCTCGACGCGCTCGTAGCGGCGCAGAGCGTCAGTCGCGTCGGGCGCACCGAGGCACAGACTGAGAGCGACGGTGATCGCGGCGGAGATCGACATCGGGAACAAGCGAAGAGTAGTTCGTGCGGCCGGCGCCGCTGGAAGCCCGCGGCCAGCGCCGTCGAGTCTCCCGGCAAGGGTGCGCCAGTGTCGCGCTTCAGGAGGATATCATGAAGCGTGCTGCGACGATCTCCCGCATGTTCTTCCGGCGCGCCGGGAACCGACGCTCGCAAGACGCTCTCCGGGGAGCTGTCACGCCAAGGGGCGTAGAGCGCTAGATCTGCACGTCTTCGACGAGGCGAAGCCCCGCCGGTTGGTCGACGCGTCGCCGGCTCTCGCGACCGCCCCCCCCCCCCCACGGGCGCGCGAGAACCGGCGACGATCGACGGGGCTGCACGCTGGAGCGCAGCCCCTCAGCTCTTCATGATCCCGCGGATCAGAGGTCCGACAGCGCCGCGACGAGGCAGCCCTTCGAAACGCTGAACAGCGGGTCTTCCGCGACGCGGATGTTCTTGACCTCGAGCGGGAAGTTCGTGGCCTCGTACTCCTCCCGGAAGATCTCCTCGAATCCACCGATCATCGACGTGCCGCCGGCACAGACGATCTCGATCGGGTCCGGGAAGGAAGGCATCTTCGCAGCCGATTGGAACTGTGTCTTGATGCTCTCGAGCGTGAACGAGATCAGATTGCGGTAGTAGATCTCGACCGCCTCTTCCTCGCGGTTCTGCGGATCGAGCAGATTGACGCCGCGCTCCTTGATCGCCGTCGCGCGGCTCGCCTTGATGCCGAGCACCTGAGCCACGTTGCGGTCGATCCAGTCGCCACCTCGCACCGTCGAGAACGACAGCGCGGGAATCGACTTGTAGGCGACGCAGACGTTGAACATACCGCCACCGCAGGAGATGCCGATGCCCGTGAAGTCGTCCTCGGCGAGCTCCGCGAACACGACGGCGTGCCCCTCGACGAGAGGCTTCGGCACGAAGCCGAGCTTCTTCAGCATGCCGCCGAAGACGCCTTGGTGATAGATCACGTTGAAGTCGGCATCGAGCGGAGCGGCCGGCACCGAGAAGTAGACCTTCTCGTTCGGGACGTTCGGCTCGCCGAGCAGATTCGAGAGCAACAGGTTCTCGATCGGCAGCGCATCCTGCTCCGACGGGCTGACGACGCCGTCCTTCATCGGGCGACGCGTCTCGCGATTGAAGATATTCGCGAGCTCGAACGCGGGATCACCGACGACGACCATGCGGCCGTTGACGACGACGTACTGCACGTTCAGACGCGTCAGCATGTTCCGCGTGTAATCGTCGGCATCGATGTCGATGAACGCGTTGCGCTGAATCTTGATCGTGACGTTTCCGTCAACATCCTGAATCGCGCTCGCGAGATTCGCCGTGCCGACGTCCAGCCCGCGACCGGGCTCGAACGAGCACTGGGCGGGCGCGCCTTCCGGCTGCGTGACCGGGGTCTCGGCAGCGGGGGCATCTTCCATAGCGACCCCGCCCGCGAGATCAGGATTGATCTCCGTCATCCGTTCCCTTCGCTCCTTGCTGCAGTTGTCTCAGCTTGGCCAGAGTGCTGTTGACGCCCTTGGCCTTGGACTCCTTGACTCCGACTTCGCCGACGTTGGTGTCCAACGCCACATCATCGGCACCCATCTCGGCGAACTTCACGAGGGCCTCAATGTCGTGCTCCTCACCCTTGCGAACCGCGACGGATCCGGTGGTAATGTTGCGAATCTTCTCTTGGATGCCGGCCAGAGACTCCTTGATCTCCGCCGACAGATCGGGCGAGCTGTCCCCACGCGACGATGCCAGACGCTTGCCCAGCGTCGCCGAGACGCGCTCGACGAGCTCGTCGCGCGATACGCGCAGCCGCTCGAGCTCCTGCTCCTTCGCCGCGAGCATGCCCTCGCAGATCGCTGCGGCCTTCTCGGTACTCGCCAGTCGATCCTGCAGGGTGCCGAGCTCGCGACGCAGCTCGACGGCGGTCTCACCGGCCTCCCCCGCCTGCTCGAGACGCGCACGAGACGACGTCAGCTCGGCTTCTGCGCTCTCCAGCCGATCTTGCGTCGCGACGAGCTTCTCGTCCTTCGACGACAGCGACGACGTCAGCTCTTCGACTCGCGCCTCCAGCTTGGCGCTCGACGCGGCGTGCTCTTCGCTCTTCGACGACAGCGACTCGGTCAGCTCCGCGACGCGGGCCTCGAGGCTCGAACGCGACGCGTCTTGCTCGTCGCTCTTCGCCGTCAGCGACGCGGTCAGCTCTTCGACCCGCGCCTCCAGCTTGGCGCACGCTGCGGCGTGCTCTTCGTCCTTCGACGCGAGCGACGACGTCAGCTCTTCTACCCGCGCCTGCAGCTCGACGCTCGACGCGGTGCGCTCCTCGTCTTTCGACGCGAGCGACGACGTCAGCTCTTCGACGCGCTTCTCGAGGTGTCGCTGCTGCTCGATGGCTTGATCGCGCTCGACTTGCACCTCGAGCGCGGCCGACAGCCGCTGGCGAAGCAGATCCGCCTCCTCGGTGAGCGACGCGTACTTCTCACCCAGGCTTTCCTTCTCGGCCCGCAACCGCTCCGCGGCGCCATGCTCCTGCATGCGCTCGCGCGCCATGTCGTCGAACTGGCGCTGCGATTGCTCGATGACCCGCTCGCGCTCTTGCTCCGATATCTCGGCGGCGCGCCCCTCCATGACGCGGTCCACGGCCTGAGCGATCAGCTTCGTGATCGCGGCCTGGTTGAGAACCTTGACTTGCTTGAAACCCTTCCGGGTCAGGTCCTTGAGCGAGACCTCGGAGGTGCTCTTCTCGATGACCTGCTGGATGTCGACCGCTTGCGTCATGTTGTTACCGCTACCGCCCGACTGTTCCCGCGGAATCACCCTATCGATCGGCGGGAAGCGCGCAGAAGAGTAGCATCGGCTGCGGCGGCCGGCAAACGGGCCCCGGAGCAAGCGGTAACGGAGGGCGGGAGGACGGAGAGCCGGAGGGCCCGAGGGCCGCTCAGGAGTCCCTGTCGCCGGCGACCTCGCGCAGGAGCTTCTTCTCGTACTTCTGCTCGAGCTGGTCGCGCCAGGCGTCGAGCTTGCGCTTCTCGGCCGGGGTCATCCGCGTCGTGTGCTGCTCCCACTGGTCGAGGTACTGCAGAGCGCGCTTGTACTCGCCAAGGCGCCCGGCGGCCATCGCGGCCCTGCGGAACACGCGGATGTCGACGACGCCGCGGCTGCGAATGTGCCCGTTGAAGAACTGCAGCGCTTCGTTGAAGTACTGCTGCTTCAGGTGCTCGCTTTCGGCGATGAGCGCGTCGAACTCGAGCCGCTGCGCCTCGGTGGTCGCATCCTTGCGCTGCTTCTGCTGCAACAGGGTCAGCCCCTCGTAGTAGGAGCCGAGGAGCGCCGCCCCCTCGCCCGCCTCGGCGTAGCAGCGACTGCAATCGTACGGATTCGGGTAGAGCTCCGTCGTGGCCTTGCGACTCTCGTAGACGCACTGAAGCGCCTCGAGGTCGATGCCCTGCGGCGAGTCGTCCGACATCTCGACGCGTCCCAGGCACTCGGCGGCCTTGCGACGGAGCCGGCCGACCTCTTGCGCCTTCCAGACGGCGTCGCGGTCCGCGGGCCGCTCGGGTGTCGAGTCGCAGCCGGAGAACGCCGCTACCACGACGAGGAGGCCGACGAGTGAGAGTACGCGATGGGAGGAGGTGGAATGTGCGTTCACGGCCTTACCTTCGAGTAGATGAGCGGGGCTCTTCTCGTTCTCCCGGTCCAAAGCTATCACGGCCCTCGGGGCCGGTCAACGGCGGGCGCCTCCGCCACATCGCGGCGCAGGCGCTCCATTCGCGCCTTGTCGAGCTCGATACGCAGGGTCTTGTGGCGCGCGAGCAGGACCGCTCCGGGCCGAGCGCCGCGCGGTTTCGACAGGAACTTCGCCGGCGTGTAGTCGACCTCGGCCGCCGCCCCGACCGCGAAAACGCCCGCCGACCTTTCCGGAAGGCTGTAGTAGAGCGCGAGCTGTCCGGCGTCGAGCAGCGTCTCGGTCGGCACGCTCTTGCCCTTCTGCGTCCGGATGACCGCGTGAGCGCCCGGGCGACCGCTGACGTGCAGAAAGATGTCGTTGCCGCGCGCGATGCGCAAGCTGAGCTCGTCGTTCTGCCGCGAGTTGCGGCCGACGAGGATCTCGTAGCCATCGGCCGACACGAACCGCCGAGGACCGAGCTTCTCGGTGCGCTTCGCTCGACGACGGCCGCCTCGACCGCGATCGAAGCGGTCGAGCTCGCGCGCGACGTCAGCGATCGCAGCGACGTCCTCGCAGTCCCGTACTCGAGCGCCGATGTCGCGCAGCGCGGCCTCCTCTGACCGCAGCGTCTCGAGCCGTGCTTCGAGCACCGGACGCGCGCGCCGCGCCTTGCGATGGCGCGCGAAGTAGCGCTCGACGTTCTCCTGCGGACCGAGCGCCGGGTCGAGCGGGATCGTCACTTTCTGCTGGCCACCGTCCGCCCCGGTCGCGTACCAGTCGACCACTTCGATCTCGGCGAGGCCGCGGCGCAACTCGTGAAACGATGCCTTGAGAAGCTCGCCAAGCCGTCGATCGTCCTCAGCGGCTTCGAACGACTCCATCTCGGCCGCGACCTTATCGCACGCGCGGCGGCGACGTTTGATCGCGCGCTTGACGCGACGCTCGACGTCGCGGCACGCCGTCGTGACGTCGACGTCCGCCTCCAGCGTTGCGAGGCGCGCGGCGACTTCGCGGTTGAGCGCGAGCTCGATCGCCTCCTCGGCGGGCTCCGCTCCCGCGTCCGTCGCTGTCACGGCATCGTCGACCCGCGAGGTGTCGAATGTCTGCCCGGCAGCCTGCGGGAATGCGCTACCGATGTGCGCGACATGGTCGCCGAGCGTCGCCGCAAGGCTCGCCATGACGCGACGGCGGGCATCGAGGACGAGCAGGTCCGGCTTGCGAGCGTCGAGCTCGAGCGCCAGAGTCGTGCGCTCGACGGACGGAGCCGGCGGCGCAGCTCTACCGGCGGAGGTCGCTGCGGAGTCGGCGAGACTGCGGCGCTCGAGCTCGAGCTCGACCCTGCGTCCGTCGTCGCTCGGACGCAGCGCGACCGATCGCGCGCCCTTCAACCGACCGCGCAGGAGCGCGCAGAACGGACTCGGCGCGGGAGGCGCTTCGGGCCGCTTCTCGATGCAGCACAGGCGCGCGACGCGCGGCTTGGCGCTCACGAGCACGACGAGGTTGCGGCGGGAAGCGCGAAACGTCAAAGCGAACGCCCGCTCTCCCGCATCGTGAACGCTCTGAACGCGCCCGCCGGCCAGCGCGCGGGCGAGCTCGCGGACGACGCCGCCGAGCTCGGTCGGAGACAGCGCCGCAGCGCGCGGTCCGGCGGTCCGCCGTGGGCCGCTCGGGTTTTCTCTGTTTGGTGCCGTGTTTCGCAAATGCTTGTGCTAAGTCGAGCGAGCAGATCCGTTCGCTGGCGAGACGCGCGAAGGAGTCCATGCCGGAGGCCCATAGTCGACAGAGCGCAAC
>CAYMRB010000456.1:0-7926 GCA_964392615.1 uncultured Planctomycetia bacterium
AACCGCGAATCGCTGACCGGCGCGTTCCTGCGCGGCGAGGAGACGTTCACGACGAAGAGCCAGCGGCGCGCGGTCGATCCGGAGCGCTGCCTGCGCGTTCGCGGCGCGCGGCAGAACAACCTGCGCGGCGCCGACGTCGACCTCCCCGTCGATGTGCTGACGGCGATCAGCGGCGTGTCGGGATCCGGCAAGAGCTCGCTCGTCCACGATGTGATCTGGCAGGCGTACCAGCGCGCGCAGGGGCAACCTGTCGACGGCGAGATCGACGTCGACGGCATCGACGGCTTCGATCGCGTCGACGAGGTCGTGCTCGTCGACCAATCCCCGATCGGCCGCACGCCGCGTGGCAATCCCGCGACGTACACGAAGGTCTTCCAGTCGATCCGCAATCTGTTCGCGGCGACGGACGACGCGATCGCGGCAGGTCTCGAGGCCGGCAGCTTCTCGTTCAACGTCGCGGGAGGGCGCTGCGAGGAGTGCAGTGGCGCCGGCGCGGTGCAGGTCGAGATGCAGTTCCTGTCCGACGTGACGCTGCCGTGCGACGCGTGCGACGGCAAGCGTTTTCGCGACGAGGTGCTCGCCGTCCGCTACCGAGGCCGCAACATCCACGAGGTGCTCGCGCTCACGATCCGCGACGCGATCGGCTTCTTCGGCGAGGACGATGCTCTTGTCGACAAGCTGCGCTTTCTCGACGCGCTGGGCCTCGGATACCTGGCGCTCGGCCAGCCGATCAACACGCTGTCGGGCGGTGAGGCGCAGCGGCTGAAGCTCGCGGGAAAAGTCATGTCGGCGCGGCGCGGCGGGCGGATGCTCTTCCTGCTCGATGAGCCGACCACCGGGCTGCACCTCGCGGACGTGAGGCAGCTCATCGGCGTTCTCGAAGATCTCGTCGAGCGCGGCCACGGCGTCGTCGTCATCGAACACCATCTCGATGTGCTCGCCGCGGCCGACTGGCTGATCGATCTCGGCCCGGAAGGCGGCGACGGCGGCGGCGAAGTCGTCGCGTGCGGCACGCCGGAGGCTGTCTGCAGCGAGAAGCGTTCGATCACCGGGAAGTGGCTGCGTGGCCGCGTCGGCGAAGGCGGCGTGCCGTCGTCCTCGTCGGCGAAGGGCAGCGATGGCTCCCGTGCGGTCACCCGCGGCGCGGTCGACGAACCGTCGGCTCGCGGGCGCGACGTGATCCGCGTCGTCGGCGCGCGCGAGAACAACCTGCGCGACCTGACGGTCGAGATTCCGCGCAATCGCTTCGTCGTCGTGACCGGGCTCAGCGGTGCGGGGAAGTCGTCGCTTCTGTACGACATCGTGTTCTCGGAGGGGCAGCGGCGGTATCTCGATTGCCTGTCGCCGTACGCGCGGCAGTTCGTCGAGGAT
The DNA here is from genome assembly GCA_964392615.1 of uncultured Planctomycetia bacterium. Lineage (GTDB taxonomy): Bacteria > Planctomycetota > UBA8108 > UBA8108 > UBA8108 > CAYMRB01. Next base: position 1,372 of record CAYMRB010000456.1, read on the forward strand.
CTGCACCGTCCGGACATCGACCACCTCGAGGGTATTCCGCCGGCCGTCGCGATCGAGCAGCGCACGACGGTGGGTGGCCGCAAGTCGACCGTCGGCACGGTCACGGAGATCTATCACTTCCTGCGGCTCCTGTTCACTCGCGCTGGCGTGCAGATGTGTCCGCAGTGCGGCGTCGAAGTCGTGCCGCGGCCGGCCGACGAGATCCGCGGTGAGGTCGCGAGGCTGGCGCGCGGAGGCGGCTGGCTTCTCGCGCCGGTCGTGCGCGGCAAGAAGGGCTTCCACTCGCGCGTGCTCGCGAAGGCGGCGAAGGACGGTCTGAGCGAGGCGCGCATCGACGGCGAGTGGGTGACGGTGTCGGCGGATCGCGAGATGCGCCTCGAGCGGCACCGCACGCACGATATCGACCTCGCTGTCGCGCGGTTCGGCGCCGGGGGCGGAACGGGCGACGGCGGCGATGGCGACCTCGGCACAGCCGTCGCGCGCGCTCTCGACCTCGGCCGCGGCGTGGCGCGCTTCGTCGACGAGAGCGGCGTCGAGACGGTGTTCAATCGGCACCGCTCTTGCCCGTCGTGTGGCAGCGACTTCGACGAGCCCGACCCGCGCAACTTCAGCTTCCACTCGCGACACGGGTCGTGCGAGACGTGTCGCGGCTACGGCTCTTTTCTCGAGCCGGATCCGGACCGCATCGTGGAGGACTGGCACGTGCCGCTCGACGCGCGGCGCAACGGGCCGCTCGCGTTTCTCGACGAGTGGCCGTTTCGCCGCGGCACGCGACGGAGCTTCCTGCGCGAGCTCGCGAAGGTTTCGGGGCTGCCGGACGCGAGCGTGCCGCTATGCGATTGGACCAAGCGCGCGTTGAAGACATTCTTCGACGGCGCGCCACGCCGAGGCTTCGAAGGTCTCCTCGCGCTGGTCCGTGACGGACTCGCGGATCTCGAGGACAGCGAGCGCGAGTACTGGTTGCACGACTGTGGTCGCACGGTGACGTGCGCCGACTGTGGCGGATCGCGGGTTCAGTCGCGCTGGAATGCGATTCGCGTCGGAGGTCGATCGATCGGTGAGCTGACACGGCTGACCGTGCGCGAGCTGCGCGGTGTCTTCGACGCGCTCGAGATCGATGCGCGCCGGCGGCCGATCGTCGAGCCTGTCGTCGCGGAGGTTTTATCGCGCCTCGAGTTTCTCGACGCCGTGGGGCTGTACTACGTCACGCTCGACCGCACTGCGAACACGCTCTCCGGAGGGGAGGCGCAACGCATCCGTCTCGCGTCGCAGCTCGGCTCGAATCTGCGCGGTGCGTGCTACATTCTCGACGAGCCGACGATCGGGCTGCACCCGCGCGACAACGAGATGTTGCTGCGGACGCTGCGCAAGCTGCGTGATCACGGCAACTCGGTCCTGGTCATCGAGCACGACGACGCGACGATCGAGGCGGCTGACGAGATCATCGACATGGGGCCGGGGCCCGGGCGTCACGGCGGTCAGGTCGTCGCGCAGGGCCCGATCGAGACCATCCTGGCGGCCGACGACTCGGCGACGGGCACGTGGTTTCGCGACCGTCAGACGCGTCGCTTCGAGCTGGCGGCCGACTCCTTCGTGGACCGCGAGCGCATCGAGGTGCGCGGTGCGACGCTCCACAACCTGCGCGACGTCGACGTCGACATTCCGCTCGGCGCGGTCACGATCGTCACCGGCGTGTCGGGCGCCGGCAAGTCGACGCTTGTACGCGAGGTGCTCGAGGAGTCGATCCGCCGCCAGTTCCGCGGCGTGCGTGGGCTGCCGGCGGGAGTGCGCTCGGTCACCGCTGCGGCCTCGATCGACACGCTGCGCGAGGTCGATCAGCAGCCGATCGGCCGCACGCCGCGGTCGACGCCGGCGACGTACGTCGGATTCTGGACGCGCATCCGTCAGATCTTCGCGGCGCTGCCCGAGTCGCGTGCGCGCGGTTGGGAAGCGCGGCGCTTCTCGTTCAACACCGCGGGCGGGCGCTGCGACGCGTGTTCGGGACAGGGGCGGATCCGCATGGAGATGGACTTCCTGCCGGACGTCACGGTCGATTGCGAGACGTGTGGCGGCCGACGGTTCAACGCCGAGACGCTCGAGGTGCTGTATCACGGCAAGTCGATCGCCGAGGTGCTGGATCTGTCGGTCGAGGAAGCGCTCGAGTTCTTCGACTCGTTCGACGAGCTGACGCGGCCGCTGCGGGCGCTCGATGCGCTCGGGCTCGGCTACCTGACGCTCGGTCAGTCGTCGACGACGCTGTCGGGCGGTGAGGCGCAGCGCGTCAAGCTGGCGGTCGAGCTCGGCAAGCGAACGCGCGGGGCGTGCCTGTACCTGTTCGACGAACCGACGACGGGACTGCACATGCACGATGTCGCGCGACTGGTCGAGGTGCTGGGAAAGCTGGCGCGCGCCGGTCACGCGGTCGTCGTCATCGAGCATTGCCTCGAGGTGATCGCAGGTGCCGACTGGGTCGTGGATCTGGGACCCGAGGGGGGAGAGCAGGGGGGCGAGCTGCTGTACCAGGGACCGGTGGCGGGGCTCCTTCGCGAGCACGAACGCTCGCACACGGCGCGGTGTCTGGCGACGTTCACCGGCGCGTGAGCCACGAACGCGGGTGGCGCAGCGGTTCTCAGCCGATGAAGCGCTCGGGGACCCAGCGGCGCAGCGCATCGGCCAGCGTTTGGATCTTCACCGGCTTGCCGACGTGGTCGTCCATGCCGGCGTCGAGGCACTTTTCGCGGTCTTCGGGATGCGCGTTCGCGGTCATCGCGATGATCGGAATACGCCGGGAGTCGGCTTCGAGGTCACGGATGGCCGCGGTCGCCTCGAAGCCGTTGAGCTTCGGCATCTGGCAGTCCATGAAGACGACATCGTGGAGCGCCGCGTTGAAGCGCTCGGTGGCCTCGTGGCCGTCATTCGCGATCTCGACGTGGCACTCGAGGCGTCGCAGCATGTTGACGATGACCTTCTGATTGACGACGTTGTCCTCGGCCAGAAGAACGCGCACGCGGGGCTCGCCGTCACTCGCTTTCGCATCGACCGTCGCGTTGCGGGATCCACTCGCTTCGTGGTTCTGCGAGGCGGGGTCGCAGCCCGCTCCGCTCGCGTCGGATGACGCCCGCTGCGGGCGGGAGTCGCGACAGAGACCGGTCAGGGCATCGAGGAGCTTGGCCCTGCGGACCGGCTTCAGCATATATGCGGAGAACCCGGCGCGCAGGAGTCGGTTCGCATTGCTGCCGTATCCGGAAGACGTGAGCATGACCAAGATCGTCGAGGATAGCGCGGGATCGGCGCACGCTTGCTTGCCGAGCTCCTCGCCGTCCATCTCCGGCATGTTGTGGTCGATGAGTCCGATGCGATAGGGATCGCCGGCCGCGGCCGCGGCGCGCAATGCGTCGAGTCCGGCAAGGCCGGACTCGAACGAGTCCACGCGCATTCCCCACCGCACCGTGTGCTCCTCGAGCACGCGCAGGTTTGTGCGGTTATCGTCGACGATGATGGCGCGCAAGCCGTGCAGAGGCGTTGTCGGTGCAAGCCCCTCGGAGGCGACGGGCTCGGCTTTCAGCTGCAGCCGAGCGCAGAATCGCGAGCCTCTGCCCAGCTCGCTCGTCACGCTGACTCCGCCGCCCATCTGCTCCGAGAGCTGTTTCGTGATCGCCAATCCGAGGCCCGTGCCGCCGAAGTGCCGCGTCGTCGAGGAGTCCGCCTGGGAGAAGACCTCGAAGATGCCGCTCCAGTTCTCCTCCGCGATCCCGATGCCTGTGTCGTGGACAGCGATCTCCACCGCGACATAGTCGTCAGGCTGATCGGCGGCGGAGACCTGGATCAGAACGTGTCCATCGGCCGTGAACTTGATGGCGTTGCCGACCAGGTTCGTGACGATCTGGCGGACTCTCGCGGGATCGCCGATGAACTTCCGTGGCGTGTCTCGGGTGTAGTCGACGATCAGGTCGAGGCCCTTCTGGTCCGCCTTGACGGCGAGCATGCTGGCGACGTCGTCGACGGCGTCCTCCAGGTCGAACGGAATCGCCTCGAGCGTCATCTTGCCCGCCTCGATCTTCGCGAAATCGAGGAGATCGTTGATCAGATGAAGCAGAGTCTCGGCGCTGACCTGGGCGGTATCGACGAACTCCCTCTGGTGCGCCGTCAGCTTCTCCAGCGCGAGGATCTCGAGCATGCCGACGACACCGTTGAGCGGCGTCCGGATCTCGTGGCTGACGCTGGCCAGGAATTCGGTCTTGGCCTGGTCCGCCGCGCGAGCAACGGCATTCGCCCGCTCGAGCTCTGCGCTGGCTTCTTCGAGCTTGGAGACGAGCGCCGCTCCCCGGACGATCGCGTCCGCCTGGGATTTCAACCGGAAGTCGATCTCGCGCTCCGCAAGCGCGAGGTCGTCGTACAGGCTGCGGATCTCATCCGAGATTCGAGGGGAGCACGAGCTCGCGTTTCGTGCGAGTTCCGTCAGCCTGTCGATCGATTGCCTCAGGGGGGCCAGCAAGGACATGGGGTCTTTCTCAGGGCTTACGGCTGTCAGAGTCGGACGCCGAGTCCGACGGTCAGGCTGTCGCTCGACAGCTCGCTTCGTACCGCAGTGCAAGGAATCGGTCTCGCGGCGCCGTGAAACGGATCGACCTGCGCCCGGGCAGGGAATCTTCCCGCTGCGAGCAAGCTGCAGACAAGCGCCGATGCGCGCGTGCAGCTGGCATTCCCAGCGACGCTCGTAACGAGTCGCGCTGCCATCGAAGTGCGTCTCTTTCCTTTTCCGGACGAGCTCTCTGGATCGTCCGATAGGGGACCCGATATACGGCCACGTGGAGCCGCGCCGTCCCTGTTAGCCAACAAGGGACGTTACACCCTGACTCGACCGATGCGCGAATTGCCCCGCAGCGTTTTTCGCGTCGAGCCGGCCACGTGTGCATCTCGGCCCCGCGGGAGCCTCGAGCCGCATGCTCCGGGGCGGTTCGATCGTCGGCGATCGGGCGACGACGGCTCTACGCACGGCCTCACCGTCCGGTTATCCTCGAGGTCCATGAAGCGTCGCAAGATCATGGTGGGCTTCCTCGCGCTCGTCGGCATCGGTGTCGTCACGGCCGTCGTGATCGTCGCATGGCCGACGATCGTCGAGCGCTGGCAGCTGCGCCGAGTCGATTCGGCGGACCTCGCCGCGCAGCGCGAGGCGGTGCGTGCGCTGCTCGCGAGCGGTTCGCGCGCAGGAGCGGAACGCATCGCTGAGCGCATCGTGAAGGAGGTCTTGAAGGGGGAGGGGCCACAGCCGCCCGCGCCCGCCAGCTCGGATGTTCCGTTCGTTCCGTATATCCCGTCCGGCCCGGCCTTGGACGGCATTCCGCGCGCGGGTTTCGCCGGCGTCGTCGAGAAGGTCCTCGGGAAGGGCGAGAGTCGCCCGGGCTCGACAGCTCCCGCCGAGCGTTTCCCCGGAGCGCCGCGCGTCGCCGTCTTCCTGCTGCGGTCGACAGACGGGAACGCGCAGCGCATCGGACGCGATTGGCTCTACTGGATCGGTAGTCCGAGTCCGGACTTCGTCCGCGAGGTCATCGCGGACGGGCGGAGCGGCGATGCGTCGTCGCGCATCGGCACCATCATCGCGTTGGGGCGCTTCGGGCGCGAGGACCCGACCGCGATCGCCGCGCTGTGCCGGCTCCTGCACGATCCGTCGCCGCTGATCGCCGCGACCGCGTGCCACCAGCTGTTGGAGTTGCCACCTCCCGTCTCGCCGACGCGCATGGGGGGCAAGGTCAGCAGCGCATGGTCCGGCGGCGGTCGACCCGCACAGGAAGCGCTGGTGTCGACTGACGTGCGGACGTGGCTTCAGGGCGTCCCCGACGCGCCATTCCTGACATCGTTCCCACGGGGATCCGAGGGATTGTTCGATGCGGCGTTCGCCGATCTCTTGAGCGCGCCGCCCGGTCACGGCGATCCGGAGGACGACGGTCGCTCACGGCTCGGCGTCTCGGTTTCCCTGTTGATCCGCGAGGTGCAGTTGTCATTCGGGCCGTTCGTGCAGGAGCTGAGGCATGCCATCGGCGATCCGGAGAGCCGGGAGTGTACTCAACGGCGCGCGCTCGAGTGTCTGATCGACCTCGGACCGCGAGCGGCGCCGGCGGTCGATGAGATCGCGGCGCTGATCGCGCACGGATCGACGGACCGCGAGCTCGAGCTCGCGTTGATGGCCGCGGCGCGCATCGGACACGACGCGCGGTCGTGCGTCGAGGCGATCGTCGCGCGCGTCGAGGTGCGACTGAGCGGGGCCGGCATCCGGGCGCTGCGACCGCTCGACACGACGACAGCGCTCGCGGCGATCGCGTGTCGTTCGATCGTGCCGCGCGCGGAAGGTGTCGATACGTTCACGAAGCTCGCGAATCGGAAGCCGGGCCTGGCAGTGTGGTGCCGGGAGATCGTCGACGGCTACGGCAGGCAGTAGTCGAGATCGGGAAGGCCGCCTACGGCGCGTTGCAGCGCATCGCTGCACGGGAGCTCCCCGAGGACGACGGCGAATCAGTTGTCTCCCCGCATTTGCAGGCCCGGGTCCAGTTCCTCTTC
>CAYMRB010000457.1:0-7915 GCA_964392615.1 uncultured Planctomycetia bacterium
GTCGGCGTCGGAGAGTCGCCCCTTGCCCCTGCTTCCCCTGACCGCACCCTCCGCGTACGATACGCGCATGATGACCGCACCCGACACCACTCCCCCTCGCTGCCCGTATGCGGCCGCCGCGGCCTGGGCCTTCCCCGCCGCTTTGCTCGCGTTCTTCACGATCTGGTGGTTCGTTTCGCCGTCGACGTACCTCCAATACGGAATCTCCGGCGAGGAGCGCGAGGGCCAGCTCCTCGAGAACATCACGTTTATCGCGGCGTTCATCGGCTCGATCCTGTCGGCCGTGGCCGCGTGGCAGCTCTGGCGGTTGCGGTGGCGCGCGGCGGCGGCGCTCGTCGCGGTCGCGGCGTTGGCGACGCTGTTCTTCGCGGGAGAGGAGATCTCCTGGGGCCAGAATCTCTTCGGCCTGCGGCTCTGGGAGACTCCGGAGTCGTTCCGCGAGCATTCGGTCGAGACGAACGCGCACAACACCGACCTGCCGGTTCGACCGCTCGGCAACCTCTACCTCTTCTTGATGTTCATCGCGCTGCCCGTCCTGTGGCGGCACCGTGAGCGGCTGCGGCTACCGGCCGCATGGGGGCCGGCCGTCGCGGAGGGCTCCGTGTTGTTCGCGATCGTCCTCGGCGCGGCCTGGCCGCTGTGGAAGGGCCTCTACGTGTCGTACTACACGAAGCCGGTCGCCGAGACGCACGACTTCTACATGCAGTACCTCGAGCAGTTCAACGAGTACAAGGAGCTGCTCGTCGCCGTCGCGCTGTTCATCTACGGCGCGTATCGCATCGCCGCCGTGCGACGCGTGCGCGCGGCGAGCAACGCGTAGCCCGTCACTCGGGCTGCGCGTCGACCTGTGGCTCGCGGCCCGCGCGGATCGCCTCGATGCGCGCTTCGCACTCGGTGACCTCGGCCGCGTTCACCAGTGCGGTGAACGACAGCGTCGCCTTGTAGCTCTCGCCGCCCGCCAGCTTCGGCACGCGACCGGCGGCGCGTTCCACCTGGCGCGGGTTCGGATAGCTCGTTCCCGGCTCGACTCCGGTGACGTAGCCGTCGCGCTCGCCCTGCGTGTTCTTCCAGAGCGTCAGGCACGGCAGCTGCTCCGTCGAGAATCGTGTCGACACGCCGCGGTGGCCCTGCCGGTCACGCAACAAGGTCTCCGTGTGACCGCCTTCGCCGGCGAACAGCTCGACGAAGTAGACCTGCTCGACGTAGCCCGGGGTCGGTCCGTCGTAGACGTTCCAACCCTTCATGCCGCCCTCGGTCGCGCGCGCATCGCGCGGGAACACGCGCTCCACCGGCGCGACGAACTGCGCGCCCTCCTCGAGCAGCGGACAGCCGAAGTTCGCGTGGTAGAGGAGCTGCATCTCCTGCGGGTTGTCGCCGCGGTTGATGACTTCGTCCTCGATCGTCACGGTCTTCGATCCCGGCGTCGTCCAGATTTCGGTCGCGAGGCGCAGGTTCGTGCCGAACATCATCGACTCGTCGACGATGCCACGCACGCGGATGCGCCGCGAGGGCGGGGGCTCGACGATGACCTCGACCTCGCTCGCCGGCAGGTAGCTGATCTTGCCGTGCAACGTCAGGTTGACGTCGACGGGAGCGCCGGTATTGCTCGCGACGGTATCCGTGCCGGGCGCGCCGACCGACGCCAGACCGCAGCGACACATCCACGCGCCGAAGCCCTCGAGCCAGCCGAGACCGCCGCGTGCGTCGAGGTTGACGAACGCGGGGCTGACGACCTCCTCGACCGGTGCGTCCCAGCCGATGCGGAAATCGCTGCCGCAGTGCATCTCCCAGATGTCCATGCCACGGCTCGGCACGATCGTGTACGTCAGCACGCCGTTCGACACGACGACGACGTCGACTCCCTCCTGCCGGCCGCCGTGGAGCACGTACTTGTGCACTCGCCACTCGCAGTCGGTATCGATGTCGACCGCGGCCGAGCTCGCCGTCGCGGCCGAGCCGATCGACCATTCGTCGAACCGCAGGTTCGTACGGGAGTCGACGACCTTCTGGCGCAGGGGATCACGTTCGAGTCGGATCATGGCGGTTTTCGAGCTACAGGACACGCTGCCGGACAGGAGGCCGAGCAGCACGGTGAGGAACATCACGGCAGGCAGCGGCGCGGCGAGTCGCCCGCCGCCGGTGGCTCCGAACGACGGGGGGGACGGGCGGGCCGCCGATCGCGGGATTTCGTGTCTCACGGGGTCTCCGAGGCCTCCTCGCACTTCGAAACAGCCGCGGCTCGGCGCCCGGAAGGCGAGCGCCGAGAAGCTTTACAAAGCGATGGGGCCGCGTATTGTATGGGGCAGGCCCGTGCGGCGGCAAGGCGTGGGACGGTCGACAACGCGCGGCTGGCCACTGGGGCCGGCCGCCGGGATCGACCGCCGAGGCGATCGCCGGACGGAAGCCGAGCACAGGGAGAGAGGAACGTGGCGGATCGCACGCTCAAGTTCACGGACAACGCCGACGGCGCGTTCTACGTCGACGAGTCTTGCATCGACTGCGACCTTTGCCGCGTTACCGCTCCCGAATGCTTCACCGCGAACGAGGAGCGCGGGCACTCGTACGTGTTCAAGCAGCCCGCTACGCCCGAGGAACTCGCCAACTCGAGAGAGGCTCTCGAGGCGTGCCCGGTGGAGGCCATCGGCGACGACGGAGCTCCGGTGTCGACCGCGCGCTCCTGATCCGGTGGTTGGCGTGCGGTGGTTTCCGCCGTGCTTTCGGCGACCCGTGTTTCCAGACAGCGGCAATTCACGATAGGCGACGATTGGAGGATTCGTAGTGGACGGCGTACGCGACATCGTAGCAGTGGCGAGCGGCAAGGGTGGCGTCGGCAAGTCGACCACCGCAATCAACCTCGCGCTTGCGCTGCGCGGCGGCACGGACGGGCGACCGCCGGCGAAGGTCGGGCTGCTCGACGCCGACGTGTACGGCCCGAGCATGGCCCTGATGTTCGGCATCGAGGATCGGCCGAACGTCACCGCGGAGCACAAGATCATTCCGCTCGAGGGATACGGCGTCAAAGTCGTGTCGATGGCCTTCCTCGCCGATCCGGACAAGCCGATCATCTGGCGTGGCCCGATGGTCCACGGGCTGCTGCAGCAGTTCGTCAAGGACGTCGAGTGGGGCGAGCTCGACTACCTCGTCATCGATTTGCCGCCCGGCACCGGTGACGCGCAATTGTCGTTGTCGCAGATCCTCAACATCTCCGGCGCGCTCATCGTCACGACGCCGCAAGTCGTGAGCCTTCTCGACGCGCGCAAGGGGCTCGCGATGTTCCGGCAGATGAAGGTGCCGGTGCTCGGCATCGTCGAGAACATGAGCTACTTCGTTTGCCCGGACTGCAACAAGCGCCACGAGATCTTCCGCCACGGCGGCGGGCAACGCGCCGCGAAGGAGCTCGACGTTCCGTTCCTCGGCGAGATTCCGATCGACCCGCAGGTGGTCGTCGGCGGTGACGAGGGGCGACCGACGGTTGCGGCATTCCCGGATTCGCCGACGACTGCCGCGTACCTCGAGCTCGGCGCCGCGGTCATCGCGAAGCTCGACGAGGCGCGCGGCGAAGAGGCGCCGGGGACGACGCCGGTCATGCCCGGCCCGATCGAGTGGGAGTGATCCGCGCCACGTTCCAGGAGGATCGAGCGGAGTGAGCGAGAGACATGAGTGACGACGCTACGACGCCGCAAGCCATCGAGCAGGCCGGGCCGAAGGCGCTGCGGATTCGTTGGCGCGACGGCAGCGCCTGCGAGTACGACGTCGTGATGCTGCGCCGTGCCTGTCGCTGCGCTCTGTGCGTCGACGAGTGGACCGGACAGCAGATCCTCGCGCCCGAGGACGTCGCCGACGACGTTCGCCCGGTGCGCGTCGAGCCGACCGGCCGCTACGCAATCCAGATCGACTGGAGCGATGGACACACGAGCGGCATCTACACCTTCGAGTATCTGCGGCAGTTGAGTTCTTCCAACGAGGCAGGAGGCCAAAGTGAGCAGTGAGCCACTCGGCGTCGTCATCGTAGGCGCCGGCATGATCAGCGAGTTCCAGTCGCACGCGATCAACGAGGTCCCGGAGCTGCGCCTTCTGGGCTATGTCGACAACGTCGTCGAGCTGGCCGAGAAGCGTGCGGAGCAGTTCGGCGTCAAGGCGTACGCCGACCTCGGCGAGGCGCTCGCTGACCCGGCCACCGGCCTGGTTTCGATCTGCACGCCGAGCGGTGCGCACCTCGAGCCCGCCATCGCCGCGGCGGATGCGGGCAAACATGTGATGGTCGAGAAGCCGGTCGAGATCACGCCGGAGCGTGTCGACCAGATCATCGCCTCGTGCGCGAAGAACGGTGTCACGCTCGGCGCGATCTTCCCGCGCCGCTTCTACGTGACGAGCCGCCTCCTGAAGGAAGCGATCGACTCGGGTCGTTTCGGCACGCTGAGCCTCGGCGACGTAACGATCAAGTGGTACCGCTCGCAGGAGTACTACGACAACGGCGGCTGGCGCGGCACGTGGAAGCTCGATGGCGGCGGTGCGCTGATGAATCAGGGCATCCACGGCATCGATCTCATCCAATGGCTCATGGGCGGCATCGAGTCGGTCGCGGCGCACGCGGCGACGCTCGCGCACGAGCGCATCGAGGTCGAGGACACCGCGACGGCGACGGTGCGCTATCACAACGGCGCGCTCGGCGTCATCGAGGGGACGACGGCGGCCTGGCCCGGCAGCAAGATCCGCATCGAGATCTGCGGCTCGAAGGGCAACGTCGTCATGGAGGACGAGACGATCCTCAACTGGCAGTTCGCCGACGAGACGCCGGAGGACGACGAGATCCGCAGCAAGTACGGTCCGCGCGAGGGCCTCTCGGGCGGCGGCGCGGCGGATCCCAAAGCGATATCCTACGAGGATCACCGGCGCCAGTTCGCCGACTTCGCCACCGCACTCGCCGAAGGCCGCAAACCGTTCTGCGACGGCGTCGAGGGGCGCGCACCGGTCGCGGTCATCACGAGCATCTACCGCTCGGCGCGCGAGGGACGCGCGGTGAAGGCCGAGTAGCGAGTGTAGTGACCCCCTCAAGCCGTCGCATCGTGTCACGCCAGTCGACTGGAGCGACGTTCCCGTCGCCGCTGTCGCCCGGACCCGAGCCGCGCTTCGGGCCCAACAGGGACACCTCTGACAGCGACGAGAACCCGCTACCAGCCATGTTGGCCGACTAGCGGGACGAAGATGACGCGGTCGATCTCGGTCGTGTCGAACGTGCCGTCCTCACGCCGCTCGAGGCGGACCAGCTGCTGCAGGTCGCGTGAGCCGACCGGAACGATGATGCGCCCGCCGACGGCCAGCTGGTCGAGAAGCGGCTGGGGGACCTTCGGCGCCGCGGCGGTGACGATGATCGCGTCGAACGGTGCCTTCGACGGCAGACCGAGCGTCCCGTCGGCGAGGTGGCAAGTGACGTTCTCGACGCTCAGCTCGGCGAGGCGGCGGACGGCGTCGTCGCGGTGCTCCTCGATGCGCTCGATCGTGTCGACCGACGCGGCGAGGCGTGCCAAGATGGCGGCCTGGTAGCCGCTGCCGGTGCCGATCTCCAGGACGCGCTCGGTGCCCGTCAGCTGGAGTGCCTCCGTCATCGTCGCGACGACGAGGGGCTGCGAGATCGTCTGCCCCGCGCCGATCGGCAGCGCGGAGTTCTCCCAAGCGGAGTCCTGCAAGTGCTGCGGCACGAACGAGGGCCGCGGCACCTCCCGGATCACGTCGAGCACGCGCTCGTCGCGAATGCCGAGGCAGCGCAACAGATCGACAAGAGCTCGGGCGCTCTGGATCACGCGACCAGTCCGTCGCAGAGGAGAAGGGGCGATCTCGGCCTGATCAGACCCGTGTCGGATCAGGCCTCCATCTGATCAGATCCCCGTCTCGCAGTCGAGATCGTCCGGCGTCTCGTCGCGGCCCGGATCCGGATACGGCGCTGCCGGCGCGGGGCCGCGGCGGAAGAGCAGGTCGATGATCCTGACGGCGTCCGTCAGCAGGATCCGCCCGTCGTCGTCGTAGTCCGCCGCATCTCGACACGCGATGGTTTGCTGGGCGAAGAGGTAGCTCAGCGTTGCCACCGCGTCGGCGAGCTCCAGGCGTCCGTTCAGACTGGTGTCGCCGCGGACGAACTGCGCCGGAGCGGCGAGCACCGTGAGCGTCATCGCGTTCGAGTCGCCGGTCTGCGCGCTGTGCACGACGACGTTCCACTCGCCGACGCCGAGCTCGTCGGGGACGACGACGTCGAGCCGCGATGGGACGCCCGCAGCGTCGACCTCCGCCTCGATGTCGCCGAAGGTCACCGTCACGCCGGCGTGGAAGTTGGTGCCGTGGATGCTCACCAATTGGCCCGGCTCCGCGGCGTCCGGCTCGATGCGCTCGATGACCGGCGGCGCGTCGAAGGCCGTCGTCACGGTGATCTCGTCCGTACCGACGAGGCCTCCCGCGTTGTCGAACGCGAGGCATTGAACCTGGTTTGCGCCCGCCTCGAGCGGCACGTTGACCAGCCAGTCGAGCGGAGCGGAGTTCGAGAATCGCGCCGGCTCCTCGAGCGGCCGGCCGTTGACGGAGACGAGAACGGTCCACACCTCGATCGGCGCGTTTCCTTCGATCGTCACGGCCGGGTCCTGCGTCTCGAAGCCGTCGCCCGAGTTCGTCGTGATTTCGAAATCGATGACGCTCGAGGTGGCTCTGCGGAGCTGATTGCGCAACGCGCTGCTGCGGCTGCGGACGAAGTTCCGGATGCCACCGATCCGTCCGGAGTCCATGCCACGGCGCGCCACCCTGGTCAAGAACGGCTCGAGCGCAGTGCTGTCGAACTTGTCGTTGACCATCTCGAGCAGAACCGAGTACAGCATGCGCTTGACGCGCGGGCGGTTCCAGAAACGGTTGAGGTCGGGGAAGAGGCCGGTGTTCGTGTTGTACGCCTGGTTGATGTTGTTGGGGATCAGGTACTGGGTGTTCTCGTACGAGAGCTCCATGTCCCACGGTAGCAGCACCCACCGGCCGTCGTGCGGCGGCCGGTAGAGGTAGCAGTTCTTGCCGCGGTTGTAGCCCCACGTATCCCAGTCGCCGGTGTTCAGACGCACGGCGAGGACGCGCAGGAACGCCTCGACGTCGACCGCATCCCAGATGGCCTCGTCGAACGCTTCGTTGCTGGTCGCACGCGGGTCGAGGATGCGGCCGAGCTCGATCAGACGCGTGAAGTCGTCCCTGGACTCGTGCAGGCGCGTCGAGAACCAATAGCGATATGCTTCGGGGTTGTCTCCGGCCAAGCCGCCGCCCGGCTGCGGCGGGTAGGTCAAGCGGCCGTTGACGTTCGACGTCTTCTCGCCGTTGTCGTTGATCTGGAACCGGTCGTCCATCTCGAAGAAATCGCCATTGTCGTCATCCGGGTACCAGCGCTGGATGAGCTCGTTGTTCGGCACCTGGATGTGCTCGCGGAGCTCGTTGATGCCCGATCCGGAGCCGCGGCTGACCTGCCACTGCACGAGCCATTGGAACGAGTACGGCGCCTTCGTGTTGCCCTGATTGTGGCGAATCAGGTAGTGGGACGCGCGTTCGCGGGGGTCGCGCGCTCCGCTGCCCTGGTGGTCCTCGAGACCGAAGCGCTTGACACGCCCATGGAGCGGCTTGTCCTTCGGCATCAGGACGCGGTAGCTCTCGGTCCACTTCTGACGCGCCCACGGGCTGCCCGAGAACCGCACGCGCGATGTGTAGTACATGTCCCGGTTCGCGAACAGGAACGAACCCTCGACGCGATCGTTCGACAGCTTGCGGTTGACGTTGAGATACGACTCCGCGGCGGAGTGCAGCCAGAACCGATACGACGGGCTGGAGCCTCCCGCCCGCGAGTCGTGTCGGTACACGCAGAAGCTCTGATCGATGTACGTCGGGCTCCGCGGGTCGAGGA
>CAYMRB010000458.1:0-7910 GCA_964392615.1 uncultured Planctomycetia bacterium
GGCCTCGGCCGAGATTCGTTCATCGGGGAACGTGGCGTTCGTTGTGGGAGGGACGCGGTGCGTCGCGGCGAGCGTGAACCCGCTCCGCGTCACTCCTTCTTCGTCTTCTCGAGCAGGTACGCTCGGCGCTGGTCTGCGAAGGCCTTGATGCCGATGCGCGCTCTGCCCCCGCCCGTCGAAGCGCTCTCCTCGAGGCCCTGGAGAAACGCCTCGGTGGAGTCGAGCTTCCTCGTGTCCGCTTCGACATCCGCCGCGATCAGCTCGTGATACTCCGTCGCGATCGGGCCGAGCTTCTGCCAGTCGAGCCAGTTCTCGGCGACGTCACGCACGTAGGCGAGGTAGCGTTCGCGCAGCGCGGGCACCGCGAGCAGCTTCGCGAGGAGGGGCTTGCTCGCGTCGTTTTGGCCCACCAACGGGTCGAGCTCGACGCTCTGCGGCCCGGCCTGACCTCCGCCGCGGCCGCCCGGGAAGCCACCCGGTCCGCCGGGACCGTCCGGGAAGCCGCCAGGACCGCCGGGGCCGCCAGGGAACCCTCGGGGGAAACCGGAGCCGCCGGGTCGTGGGAAGGCGGCGCGCAGCCCGTTCGCGAGTGTGCGCTCGTCGAGAGCTCCCGCCTTCTCCTCGTCCCACTCGTCGAACCAGCTCGCGAGGCGCTTCTTCAGCTCGTCCTGTGTCAGCGAGCCATCCTGGTCGAGATCGGCCGCCGCGAAGAGTCCATCGCGAATGAAGTTGGAGGGGCCGTCTGCGGTCCGAGGCGCGCGCTCGCTCCCCGTATCCGCATCGCGCGGTGAGAGCAGTGCGGCGCCGAGTCCGGATGTGAACCGCGCCTTTGTCAGTTTCCCCTCCTTCTCGCTGTCGATCTTCTCGAACCAGATGGCCGCGAGGGCCGCGAGCTCGCCGTGGTCGAGCTTCGCGTCGCTGCTCGTGTCGGCCTGAGCCATGATCGCCCGCGCCGTCTCTCCGCGTCCCATGCCGCCGAAGCCGAACGCGCCGCGTCCGCGTCCGCGTCCTCCCGGGCCGCTCGGCCCGCCTCGCCCTCCCGGGCCTCTCGGCCCGCCTCGCCCTCCGGGCGTGCGGAAGGTCTCGTTCATGTCGTACGGCACGAGATGGAAGCGTCCCTCGCTGTCCTGCAGGAGGCTGTAGTCGCTGGCACGAACCCAGAAGCCGTCGTTGTTGATCAGGACATTGTCGAGAGCGAGGAACTTCAGCGTGCTGTCGACGTCGAGAATTCCCTCGAGCGCCTTCTCCAGATCAGCCGGGTCCGTCTCGTCCAGGATCTTGCACAGCTTGATCAGACTCTGCCACGACTCGGGCTTGTCCTTCGAGCGGATCTGGTAAATCGACTTGTAGGCCTCCGGGTCGTCGCCGAGATACTCCAGCCCGGCTCGGCCGCGCGGCGAGCCCGGGATCTTCCAGCGCGCGCCTTTCGGGCTGTGGTACCACTCGCGCAGGAAGTCCTTGTTGAACTGCTGCACGTTCACGTAGATGCCCCAGCACTCGCCGTTGATCACGACGCGAACGTAGTTCGTCCTCGGTGCCGGGATGTACTCGCGGGCGATGCGGCTGAACAGCGCGATGCGGAGGAAGGTCGGATCCGAGTGCGAGTTCAGGAGGTTGAGCGTGCGATAGCCGTACAGGCGCTGATCCCGATTGACGAAGTCGAGCGCGAGGTTGAGCGGACGCTTGCGTCCTGCGCCGACCGCCTCGTACGACGTGTTGCCGCGGAAGTGCACCCCGACGTTCTCGTACGTGCGGCCGTCGACACGCAGCGTCACGGGGACCTCGACGTCGGTGTCGTTGAAGTCGGCGAGCTCCGCCTCCCAGTCCTCGTTCTCGAACTCGAGGAAGAAAGTGCGCAGGACCTTCGGATCGTAGAGCCCGGCGTCCGGGTAGGACGCAACGTCGTCCGGCGTCAGCTTGCGGCCGGGCTCGGGAGGCGTCGCGTCCCCTCGACCACGGCGACCGAACGGGCCGCCCGGCCCCCGCCGCGGACGCGAGGTGCGCTCCTTCTTCAGGTGCTCGCGAGCCGCCACTCTCTCCTCGGCGTCGAGTCTGTCGTCACCGTCCTTGTCGAAGTCAGCGACGACCTCGAGGTCCGGCGCCCCGGGGCCTCGCCGACCACCGGGACCTCCCGCACCGCCACGACCGCCGAAGCCTCCCGGCGGGCCGCCGCGGCCACCGGCCGCTCCCGGTCGATCGTCGCGACCGCCGTCCGCTCCCGGTCGACCGCCGCGCGCGCCGAAGGCCCGCCTCCCGCCGAGGCCGCCGCGACCCGAGGTCATGAGCTTCGCGACCCGGTCCGGCACTTCGCCGTATTCCTTGCGCGACTTCTCGAGCGCCGCCAGCAGCTCGTCCAGCTTCTCGCGATGCTCGGGCTTCTGCGACAGGTCGGTCAGCTCGAGCGGATCGGAGCGCAGATTGTAGAGCTCGACTCGCTCGTCGCGAAGTCGCTTGAACACCTTCCATTCCGCGTCGCGAAGCGACCGCTGCGTGTCGGTGAACGCCGTCAGGATGGTGTCGCGCACCTTCGACTGTTGTCCGCGGACGATTCCGGCGAGGCTCTTGCCCTCGACCCCCTCGGGAACGTCGAGCCCGGTCAGCTCGCAGAGCGTCGGGAGCAGATCGTAGAGGTACACGAGCGCGTCCGACGATCCCTTCGCCGGTATGGTGGGGCCGGACAGGTTGATCATCGCGCGGGTGGAGTGCTCGTAGAGGTTCGTCTTGCCGCGCAGGCCGTGGTTGCCGAACGAGTAGCCGTGATCGGATGCGAAGACGATGAGCGTCTCTTCGTACTGCTCGGCTTCCTTCAGCGCCTGCACGATGCGCCCGATCTGATGATCCATGTGCGTGATCATCGCGTAGTAACGCGCGTGGGCTCGCCTGGCGTCCGCCTCGTTCGCGAAGCCCCGGCCGGGCCGTGCCTGCCCGCGCGCGCCCCTCGCCCGCCCGTCCGTTCCCCTGCGGCTCGGGCGCGCCTGGGATCGATCCCAGGCGGGAGACGCTCGGAAGTTCTCCGGCAGCTGGATCGAGTCCGCGTCGTACATGTCCAGGAACGCCTGGGGCGCCGCGTGCGGCGCGTGCGGAGCGGTGAACGGGACGTAGCAGAAGAACGGCTTCTCGGCGCCGCGTTGACGCTCGAGGAACCCGACCGCCGCATCCGCGAACAGCTCGCTCGCGTGCTTGCCCCCGGCGTCGTCCGACAGCAGCTTGCCGTCTTTCAGGCGTTCGATCGGCACGTCGTAGTGATCGCGCGCCGCGCCGCCGAAGAAGATCGCCCTGCCCTCTTCGAAACCGCGCAGCCACGATTCGCGCCCGTTGTGCCACTTGCCGGTGGCGAACGTGACGTACCCCGCCTTGCGGAACACCTCGGGCAGGAGCGCACCGCTGTCCAGCTGCCGCGGCGCGCGGAACAGCGACTTTCCGCTCATCAGCATCGCGCGGCTCGGCAGGCAGACGGGGGCCACCATCGAGCCCATGCAATACGCCTGGCGGAAGTGGAAGCCCTCGCCGTAGAGCTTGTCGATGTGCGGCGTCTTGACGTCGGGATGGCCGAGAGCGCCGACGCTTCCCGGCGATTGATCGTCGGTGAAGAAGAAGAGCACGTTGGTCGGCTCGGCGCGAGCCGCATCGAGGCACACGGTCGTCAACGCGGCTACCGTGAACAGCGTGGAACATCTCATCGGCGTCTCATCCGTATCAGGCTTCGATGAATCGACACGTGCGGGCTGGCGACTCTCGCGTCCGTGTCAGCCTGGGCCTGTCCCCCCAATGCTGATGCAGGTCGCTTGCCGCGACACCCGTACCCTTGCCGAATCCGTCGTGACAGGCCAGCCGGACGAATTCGTCGGTCGAGTGATGGGACCCTTCGAACCGACGACAGCCTACGACAATCCGCGCGACGCGGAGATCAGAAAATCTCGATAGCGCCCTCGATCACGCTGATCGACGGGACCGATTCGAAGAAGCCGTCGATCTTCTGCAGCACGCTGTCGACGTAGCCGTGCTCGTTTCCGACCGTGACGACGGCGAGTTCGCCGATCTGCCACAGATCGTTCGAGCCGATCTCCGCGACGGACACGTTGAACTGGTTGCGCAGCCGGTCCTTGATCGACCGCAGCACCTGGCGTTTCGCCTTCAGCGAGTTCGCGTCGTGGATGTGGAAATGGACGCGGTACAGTCCGATCTTCATGGTGTCGAGAGGTTCTGTAGGCCGAAGTGGTCCGCCTTCTTCTCGAGGACTTCGAGCGGAATCCCGAGCGACTCCGCGACATCCGCGAGACTTCCGTTGCGGCGCTCGACTTCGAGACCGAGGTACTTCTTGAGCGATTCCCGCAGCTTCATGCGGCTGATGCCGAGGTGGCTCGCCGCGGGGCTGAGCTTCCACTTGCAGAAGCGCAGCCCCTCGATGATCGTCAGCGCCTCGAATTCGAGCTGGGCGCGATAGAACGGCGTGTTCTCGCGGTCGACCTTGCCTTCGCTGTCGAGCGTCCGGGCCGATTCCTCGAGCAGTCGCCGCAGGCCGTCGGGGTTGACCGTCGTCAGCAGCCCCACGCGATGGCTGCTCGCGGCAGCCGGCGGCTCGGCGGGTGCGGCATCGTTTGCGAGACCGGCGGACTGGACGCGGAGAACCCTGTCGAGCGCGGCTCCGTCGATCTCGCCGCCCTGAGCCAGGTCGGCCGCCAGCTCGACCGTGTTGCGCAGCTCGCGGATGTTGTTCTGCCGCCAGTCGCGCGAGACCAGCTGTGCCATGGCGTCGTCCGTGATCTTGCGCGGCGGCTCCCGTCCGGCACGGTGATCCTCCAGCTCGAGGAAGTGCTGCGCCAGGAGCGGAATGTCGCCGCGTCGATCGCGCAGCGGCGGGATGTGGATCGGAAACCGATTGATGCGGTGGTAGAGATCGTGCAGGAACTCGTCGGCCTCGACGCGCTGCGGCAGGTCCTGGTTCGTCGCGCAGATCACGCGAACGTCGACGGCGCGAACGCTGCTTTCGCCGACCCGGCGGATCTCGCCCTCCTGCAGCACGCGTCGCAGCTTCTGCTGCAGCGCTCGCGACGCGTCGTTGATCTCATCGAGGAACAACGTACCGCCGTTCGCCTCCTCGAACGCGCCGGTCTTGTCGTGCGATGCACCGGTGAACGATCCCTCGAGGTGCCCGAACAGCTCGCTCTCGAGCAAGTGCTCCGACAAGCTCGAGCAATCGACGACGACGAACTTGCCGTCGCGGCGCGCGCCGTTGTGGTGGATCGCCCGCGCGACGAGCTCCTTGCCGGAGCCGGATTCACCTGTCAGCAGTACGGTCCTGTCGACATCGGCGGCGATCTCGATGAGCTCGAACACCGTGCGGATCGAGTCGCTGCGCCCGATGATGTTGCCGAGGCTATAGCGACCCTGCACCTCCTGCTGCAGCTCGCGAATCCTCCGCACGTGTCCCTGGTGCGTCAGGCCCGTCTTCACGTATGGAGCGATCGTGACCGCGAACTCCTCGAGGAACGTCAGGTCCTCGGAGTCGAAGATGTTGCCCGCGGACGCGCTCTCGACGTAGAACGCGCCGATCGCGTGACTCTCCGCCCGCAGCGGCACCGAGATCAGGGACAGCGTCGAGAGCTCCTTGAGGCTCTCCGCTTCCATGAAGCGTGGATCGTCCTTGGCGTTTTCGCACAGGATCGGCTCGCCGTGGTCTAGCGTCTGCTGCACGACCGTGCGACTGAAGGTGAGGTCGTCCCGGTCGACCTTCCAGCCCGCTTGCACCTCGAGATCGCCGGCGTCCGGAGTCTGGACGATGACCAGCGCGCGCTCGATGACCTTGTCGCCTTCGAACTCGATCTCGTCGAGCGCCAACCCGAGGATCCGCTCCAGCGTCGCGCGGATATCGTACTCCCAGTCGATCCGCTGCAGCAGATAGAACGCGTCGAGCGCGTTGTGGATTCGCGTCAGGATGGCCTTGCGTCGATACGAGGATGACGGATTCATGCGTCCTCCTGGAGCCACGTGGGTCGAAACAGCGCGCGCCGCTCCTGGAGCTCGTCGCGATCGAGCAGCTCGAGGCCTCGGCGCATGCAATCGCGCGCGACGTCGTCTTCTCCGAGCAGGCGCCAATAGCCCGCCAGCTCGCCGAGCGACACCGCTTCCTCGGTCGGCGAGCCGAGCGCCTCGAATTCCCGCGCGGAGGTACCGAGGTGTTTCTCGGTGCGGTCGGCCCACTCCGGGCCGAGATCGCGGTAGGCCTTGCCGAGCTCGCGATGGAGTCGTGCGCGGCCGAAGCGATCGCTCGTGCCCCGATTCGTGCGCAGGTACTGACGACCTGCGCGGACCGCCTCGTCGAGTTTCCCTCGCGCCGCGAGCCATCGGATGCGCGCGGTGACGAGGTCCGCCGACTCCGCGCGATCGACGCTCGCGACCAGTCGAGTCGCCTCGTCCAGCGCGTCGGCGGCCTTTTCCTCACGGTCGCGATCGAGGCTGCTTTCGGCCAGGATCGTCAGGGCATCGGCGCGGAGCTCTTCGAACCGTTCCAGCGGAATCGTCTTGAGAGCGCGCACCACGTGTCGCTCGGCGCCGGCGGGATCGTTCGAATCGCGGCAGACCCGCGCGAGGTTGCACAGCGCGTTCTCGACGAGTCGCGTCGCGTTGCGCTCTTCGGCGAGCCGCAGGCAGCGCTCGAGCGCCTGGCGCGCCCCATGCGGGTGGCCGAGCACGAGCAGGACCTCGCCCAGGTTGCAGAGCGCGATCAACACGCCCCGCATGTCGCCGACCTCTTCGAACGTCGCGAGAGCGCGTTCGGTCGCGTCGCGCGCGTCCGCGATCTCGCCGAGTAGCACGTGCACGCGCGCCATGTTGTTCAGGCAGATCGCCAGCCCCTGCCGATCGCCGACGCGTTCACGCGTCTCGGTCGAGCGGCGCAGGTAGTCGACGGCGCGCGTCGCGTCGCCCTGAGCGCGGTGGAGGTTGCCGAGGTTGCCCTGGATGCGCGCGACGTCCATGAGCTGGCCCGACGACTCGGCGGCCTCCAATGCCCTCTCGAACCACGCGATGGCCGTATCGCTGCGTCCTTCGCGTCTCTCGAGGAGCCCGAGACCGAGGTAGACCGGCACCAGGCTCTCCGCGCCCGCATCGTCGCCGTACAGCTCGAGACTGAGCTCGTACGACTGGCGCGCGGCGGCGAGGTCGTTGCGGTCGAACGCGATCACGCCGAGCCGATACGACGCGAGCGCCTCGACCGGTGCGCGGCCACCAGCTTCGTCGCGACAGCGACGGAACGCCGCCTCGGCGCTGTCGAGCTCGCGCTGCTTGTAAAGCACGCGGCCGATGCGGTCCCAGAGGTCGAGCAACGTGACCGTCGAGTCGCCATCGAAAACTCCGGGCTCACCGGCTGCGGTGGTGCCCGCGCGCTCGGCGTGCACCCTCTCGGCGAGCCGGAAGTCGTCGAGCGCCCTGTCGTACGAACCCAGCCGCACGTGCAGGATGCCGAGGTCGGTCGCCACCGCCGCGCGCCGCCGTGGATCGTCCGCGAGCTCGAGCGCACGCTCGAACGCGCCGAGCGCACGTTCGTTCGCATAGGCGCGAGCGGCGGCGCGCGCTCCCTCGAGGAAACAACGACCCGCCTCGGCGCGGTTGCCGGCCGCCTCGAGATGCGTCGCGACGCGCACCCACGGCGTGTGCGATCCGGAGCCGTACACATCGACCCACTGCCGCGCGATGCGGCGGTGGAGCGTGCGGATCTCGTCGGCGCCGAGCTCGCGATCGATGAACCCGCGGTCCAGATCCGGCACGACGCGGTAGCCGCTCGGATCGCGATGCAGCAGGCCGGCGGCCGTGAGAGCGCGCAGCGCAGTGGGAACGGTGGGGCGCGGGACGGAGTCGGAGTCGGAGTCGGAGTCGGTGTCGGAGTCGGAGTCGGAGTCGGAGTCGGAGTC
>CAYMRB010000459.1:0-7893 GCA_964392615.1 uncultured Planctomycetia bacterium
CCGAGGCCTACCGTGACACGGGATGAATGCACAAGAACTTCTGACCGACGGCACTTAGAGTTCTTTCCTCTCGGCGGCCTCGGACTTTGGGTTCCGGGCAATGCCCGGGCTAGGAGTTCTGTGGCTCAATCCTCTTCTTCCGACTTGACGGAAGAACCGTCACCTGCGTCATCCGTCTCCGCAGGCTCCACGCCTCCCTTCGCCCTCGCGGCCTGCTGCATGTCCTCGTGCTCGTCGTGCTCGTCGACGATCTCCTCGCCGAGGAGGTACTCGAGCACGTCCTCGAGCGTGACGACGCCTTGAAAGCCGCCGTACTCATTGACGATCGCGACCATGTGGCGGCGCTCGCCGATGAAATACGTCAGCAGCTCGTGCCCGGGCATCGACTCCGGCACGAAGCGGAGATCGTGCATGAGGTCGCGTAGAGAACGATCGAGCTCTCCCTTCACTGCCGCATCGAAAACCTCCCGGCGGTAGACGAGCCCGATGATCCGGTCGCGGTCACCGTTCTCGAACACCGGCACGCGGCTGTGGACCCACTCCGCCGTGGTCGCGGTCAGGTCGCCGACTTGCGTGTCCGCGTCCAACAGGCTCACCACCGTCCGAGGTGTGCGCAGATCGCTCGCCGTAATCCGGTCCAGACGCAACGCATTCTTCACCCACTGGTACTCGTCGTCGCGGACGTTGCCATGCCGCGCCGCGAGCGCCGAGAAGCGCAGGACCTCTTCCTCCGTCGGCCCGTCGGACTCGCCGCCTCCAGTGATCGCGCGCATCGCCAACCGTGCCACGTGCACGATGGGCCACACCGACCAGATCATCACCTGGATGGGCCACGCGAAGTGCGGACCGAGCGTTCCCGCATAGCGCACGCCGATGCTCTTCGGCACGATCTCGGTCAACGCGAGAACGAGGACCGTGAACACCGCGGCGAACACGCCGACGGACCAGCTCCCGTATGCTGTTCCGACCATGGCGCCGCACCAAGCGGAACCGATCGTGTGCGCGATCGTGTTGACCGTCAGGATCGCGGCGATCGGCTCGTCGACGTTCGCGCGCAACCGCTCGAGTCGCGCCGCGCCTCCGACACCGCGCGCTCGCAACACCTCGATCTGCGCGGGCGAGATCGCGTAGAGCGCCGCCTCGAACAGGGAACAGAAAAACGACGCGAGGAGGGTCAACCCTCCGACCAGCAAAACACCGCTCACGACGGACCTCGTCTCGTGCTCTCGAGTTTCTTGGAACGATTCGCACGCGAGTCTACGGTGCGGGCCACCCCGCGAACAGCGAATCCTGGCTGGCGAGTCGGCGGCCACCCGTGGATGATGCCCGGCGAACGATCGGTTTCCGGGAGGCGACGCATGATCTCGCTACGAATACGTCATCGGCTGGCAGCGGTTCTCCTCGCGACGCTCGCCGCTACTGCGGCGTTTGCCGAAGACTGGCCACAGTCGAAGTTCGACTGCCGCCGGTCGGGCGACGTGGCCGACCGCAGCCTGCAATTGCCGCTCGGGCTCGTCGGCGGGGTGCCGCTGACCGACGCGGTCTTCACGGCACCGGTCGTGGCTCGCGGTCGCGTCTACGTCGTCGACGGCGCTGGCGTCGCCTTCTGCATCGATGCAACGACCCTCGACATCGTCTGGAAGCGCCCGACCGGCGGCGGGACCGCGAACTGCAACAACGTGTCATCGCCGGCCATCGCGGGAGACTACCTGCACTTCGGCACGATGGGCGGATCGTACTTCGTGCTGCGCCTGGACGACGGCGAACCGGTCCGGGAGATCCGCTGCGCCGAACCGATTCTGGGCGCTCCGGCCGTCTCGAACGGTCGCGTGTACTTCGTCACTCTCGGTGCGCGAGTCTACGCCGTCGAGCCGGATGGAGACGTCTGCTGGCGCTGGGATCACGTCGAGGAGACGCTCGGCTTCCGCGGCGATCGCTTTCGCGGTGCGGACTGGCGGCGGCACAAGGGAAGTCGTGTAACGACGGCCGACCAATTCCTCGTGACACAGGATCCGGCGGTCTTCGGGCGCACCGTCATCGTGCCGGCCGGCGGCTCGGTCGTCTGGCTCGAAGATCGCGGCGAGCGCGCCGAGGTGCGCGCCGTCCACGCCGCGCGCACGCCGACTCTCGGTCTCAGCATCGACGCCGACGGCGTCGTGCACCGCCAATGGCATCGCCTCGACAACGGCGGCAGCGTCGAGACCTTGCGCCTTCGTGACGGGAAGGTCGAGGTCGGCGTCGTACCGGGCACGAAGACGAGCACCCGTGGCGGCCTGCTCGGCTTCTCATCGGTGAGCTTCCGTGGCGACGACGTGTACCGCTGCCGCCCGGAGGAAGGCTACGCGCTGTGCCGGCACCGCGCTGGCGGGACGGTCCCGACTCCTCTCGGCGGCTACCCTGCCGTCGCGGCTCCGGTCCTCCTGCGCAATCACGCGGTCTACGGTGGCCTCGACGGTCGACTGTGGGTCGTGCCGTTGTCCGGCACGGGAGAGGCGTCGTCCTACCCGACAGCGTTCGGCCATTCCATCTCCGCACCGGTCGCGGTCTGCGACGGACGCGTCTGGGTCGGCTGCGACGACGGCTACCTGTACGCCTTCGGCTCGGGTGGCAAGGCGTCGCTGCCGGCAAAGCCGGTCGACCTCACCACCGTGCGCAGCCCGCTGTCGTCGCCTCGCAAAGAGGCGCAGCACGATTGGTTCACCAGCTTCGGCGATCAGAACAACGCGAACGTCACGACCGAGCCCATCGCACCGCCCTTCCGCATGAAGTGGATTCGCCGCTTCGAGGGCACGACGAAGCACTTCTCGACGTTCGGCGGTGGGCGGATGTTCACGCACACCGCCGAAGGGCAGATCTTCGCGGTCGAGCAAGAGACCGGTCGACTGCTGTGGCGCCGTTACTTTCCCGGCGTGCACATCTGCTACACGTCCCCGCTCTATCACGACGGTCGAGTGCTCGTGCCTCAGGCCGGACTGAAGCGCTGCCGAATGCGCTGTCTCGACGCAGCCACCGGGAAGTTGCTGTGGGACGCGCCGTTCAGCGGCTCGCCCAGCTGGAACCGCCAAGCGCCGCCGATCGTGCACGGCAACCTGGCGATCTACTCGTTCAGCACGGGGCGATACGAACCGGATCGCTGGCTCGTCGGGCACGGCGCGATTCCCGGCTTCCCGGCAGACCAGAAGCCGCTGATCCGCGCGTGGAACATCGAGACGGGCGACGTGGCATGGACGACAGATCTCTCGACATACGGCACCGGAGGCGACGACGGCGGCCTGTGCCTGATGGACGGCAAGCTGTACTACTCGTGCTTCTTCGGCTTCCTTCGGCGCGACTCACGGCCGGACGCCCCACCGCGCGCAACGGGCGTCACCGCGTCGATCGACCCGCAAAGCGGTCGCGTGCTGTGGGCGACGACGGAGCACGCGGTCCACAGCGGCTGCACGATCTCCGGCGCCGACGGCCGGCTGTATCTCGGCGGGTACTCCCGCGTCGACGCGAAGACGAACCGCGTCTGGTGCCTCGACGCACGGGACGGCTCGCTCGTGTGGCAGTCCGATCCGATCGACAGGGCGATTCACGTGATCACGATTGCCAGGGACTTCCTCTTCACGCACGCCCAGTACGAGAACGGCTACCTGATCGACAAGCGGACCGGCAAGGTCCTGCGCACGCTGACGAAGGACTACAAGTGCACGCGCTTCACGCTCGCGGGCGACTGCTTGCTCGGCGCGAACATGGACGTTTGGGACCTCTCGTCGGCGCCGAACGGGAGCTTCGACCTGCTGTCGACGGGCCCCGCGCTCGATCCGAGCCAGTGCGTCGGTGCCGTCGTATCGAACGGCCGCATGTTCTACACGAGCCATGGAAGCGGCCTGCAGGCGTCGATGCTGTACGGCGACGAGGCGCGATCGGCGGAGTCGCCGTGGGGACACGCGGCGGCCCGGCTTCCCGTTATCTTCGACACGGACATGGACACCGACTGCGACGACGCCGGCGCTCTCGCCATGCTGCACGCGCTAGCGGATCGCGGCGAGGTGCGCATCCTCGCAACCGTCGTCAGCTCGAAGTACCCGCAGTCGCCAGCCTGCGTCGAGGCGATCAATCGATACTTCGGACGACCCGCCCTGCCGATCGGCGCGCCGAAGGGAAACGGGGCGTCGATATCCCGCGGCTCGCGCTACGCGAAGGCGATCGCGCTCGAGTACGCTCCGGACAGCGTCTCGAAGGACGTCCCGGACGCCGCTGTCGTCTATCGCAGAGTGCTCGCGGCGCAGCGCGATCGCAGCGTCGCGATCGTCACGGTCGGCTACGTGACGAACCTGCGCGATCTGCTCGCGACCGGCCCGGATGACATCAGCCCGCTCACCGGCGCGGAGCTCGTGGCGCGAAAGGTGAGTTCCTGGACGTGCATGGGCGGTCGCTACCCCGCCGGCAAGAGTCGGCGTGTGAACGGCAACTTCAAGCCGGATCCGAAGTCGGCAGTCGCCGCGACGCGAGATTGGCCCGGTCCGATCTACTTCTCCGGCGACGGCAGCGCGATCCAGACGGGCAAGCTCCTGCGAAGCGAGACGCCGACCGACAACCCCGTGCGCCGGGCGTACGACCTCTACCTGCGCAGCCGACCGACGCGACCGAGCTGGGATCAGGTCGCGTTGCTGTACGCCGTGCGTCCGGAGGCTCCCTACTGGCAGGTGACGACCGCCGGTCGCAACCACATCTTCCCGGACGGCACCAACGAGTGGCGGTCGGAGCCCGACGATCCGAGACATCGCCTCATCGCGATCGCACCGGCGGACCGCGACACGGTGCGAGAGATCATCGATCGATTGATGGCACACGTTCCCACCGCACGAGACAAGACCGATTAGCATGCCGCAGCCGACGTTCACGAGACTCTGGAAGCTCCTTGAAACAGCCGAGGAGGGCGACCGCATCGGCCGCGTCTTCGACGTATCGCTCATCGCGCTGATCGTGCTCAACGTCGCAGCACTCGTCGTCGGCACGGTGCCGGACATCGAGCGACGATTCGCGACGGAGCTGTGGTGGTTCGAGGTGTTCTCGGTCGCCGTCTTCTCGTCCGAGTACGTGCTGCGGTTCATCGCGTGCACGGCCTCGTCGCGATACCGCCATCCGATCACAGGACGGATTCGATACACGTTCAGCCCGCTGGCGCTCATCGACCTCGTCGCGATCCTGCCGTTCTACCTGCCGATGCTCGGTCTCGACTTGCGCGTCCTGCGAATGTTCCGGCTGCTGCGGCTCGCCCGCCTTCTCAAGCTCGGGCGCTACAGCGACTCGCTGCGCATCATCCAGCTCGTCGTCTGGAAGAAGCGCAGCGATCTCGCCGCGACGCTCTTCGTCGTCCTGTTCTTGCTCGTGATCTCGTCGTCGATCGTGTACTTCGCCGAAGCGGACGAGCAGCCCGAGGCATTCGGATCGATCCCCCACTGCATGTGGTGGGGCGTGGCGACGCTGACGACGGTCGGCTATGGCGATGCGTACCCGATCACGCCGACCGGCAAGGTCATCGGCGCCGTCGTGGCGATCCTCGGGATCGGCCTGTTCGCGTTGCCAACGGCGATTCTCGGCGCGGCGTTCGTCGAAGAGCTCGAGACCCGCCGCCGTGGGAAAGAGACCAAGGAGGGCTGCTGTCCGCACTGCGGCCGCTCGCTCGAGAAGAGCGACGAGTGAAGCCGGCGCGGACGATCTTCGAGCCTACCTCCCCGCGCGCCACACCGGCCGGCTGTTCGCCTTGAGATCGGCATCGTACTTCGACGCCAACGCCAGCAACCGCTTGACGACCTCGGGGTGCTGGCCGGCCACATCCTTCGACTCGGCGATGTCCGCGTCGAGGTCATAGAGCGTGGCCTTGGGCGCAGCGGGAGGCTTCACCGGACCTTGGCGCCTCTTGTTCTTGTTCCTGTTCTTGTTGTTTCTCTTCTTCGGCTGTTGACCGATGTGGAGCTTCCACTTGCCGGCCCGCACGGCGTGTACGCGGTTGTTCTTGTAGTAGAAGAACCCTGCCTCGCGGTGCGGCGACGCCGCCTTCGGGTTCTTCAGCGTCGCCAGGATGTTCAAGCCGTCGATCGGGTGGCTCGGCAGATCAGCGCCCGTGATCGCGGCGATGGTCGGCAGCAGATCGATGGTCGAAGCGACCTCGTCCGTAACGGTGCCGGCCGGCACGTGGCCCGGCCAGCGCACGATGCCCGGGACGCGCATGCCGCCGTCGAACGTCGTACCCTTGCCCGCGCGTAGCGGCAAGGCGCTACCGCCGTGGTGCTTTTTCGAGAGCCACGGACCGTTGTCCGAGGAGTAGACCACGACGGTGTTGTCTGCGAGCTTCAGCTCGTCGAGCGTCGCGAGGATCTGACCGACCGACCAGTCGATGTGCTCGATGGTCAGCTCGTAGGCTCGCTTCGGGTCCTTGTCGTACCGATCGTCCGACACGAACAGCGGCACGTGCGGCATCGTGTGCGGCATGTACAGGAAGAACGGCTTGCTCTTGTTCTTCCGGATGAAACCGAGCGCGGCTTCGGTGTAGCGGTCGGTCAGCGTGACCTGATTGACCGGTCCTTCGACGCGCTCCGCGTCGCGGTAGAGGTGATTGTCATAGATGTCCCACTTCTTCAGATCCCAGATCTTGTCGAGGGAGGCCGGATCGTTGCCCCAGCCCTTCATCCGCGCCATGTCGTTCGAGTACGGGATGCCGAGGTAATGGTCGAAGCCCTGCGCGGTCGGCAGGACTTCCGGCCGATCGCCGAGGTGCCACTTGCCGACGCACATCGTCGCGTAGCCCTTTGCCTTGAGCATGTCGGCAATCGTGACCTCGTTCGGGTGCAGGCCGACCGGCCCGCGCGGACCGAGCACGCCCGGCATGTTGAGACGCGGCTGGTAGCAACCGGTCATCAACGCCGCGCGCGAGGCGGAGCAGACGCAGTAGGCGGAGTAGAAGCTGGTGAAGCGCATGCCGGCCGCAGCGAGACCATCGATGTTCGGCGTCTCGATGTTCGGCGAGCCGTAGCAGCCGAGGTCCTGGTAGCCCTGATCGTCGGCGTAGACGATGATGACGTTCGGAGTGCGCTCGGCGTGAACAGCGGCCGTCGTCAGCGAGGCTGCAGCAACGACCAGCAACCCGAGAATCGTGCGTCGTGATAGCATGGGAGTCCTCCTGTCGTTCCCCGAGATCGTACCATGATCACCAACAGCTCCTTCGCGCGCTTCGCTGCCGCGACGGTTCTGTTCGGGGCGATCGCCTCCCCGGCTTCACTGCTGGCGACATCCCACGTCTTCGCTTCACGCTGCCCGATGCCGTCGACGGGCGACGACCACGGCAGCGGCGCCACGAGAACGACGGTCGACCTCCGCGATGCGCGCTGGAATCCCGACTATCGGAAGCCCGCTCCGGACGAAGGTGACGCTCGGTGACGACGAGCTCATTGCCGATTGCCGGCGTCACCGGAAACCCCGTGCGCTTCGTCGTTCTGCGGTCCAGCCGTGACGGTCGAGCGGATGCGTCAGTGACGACGGCGCATCTCGATAAGCGTGCGCCGCGCCTCGCATCGCCTGGCCAGCGGCTCCGGCTTCTTCCGGAATCGACTTCGATGGTATCCTATCGGCTCCTGACGCTCAGCAGTCCGTTGAAGGCCGCCTTCGCGCCGAATTGCCTCTTTCAGCGGGCTGTTGGCCCCGAGCATCCCAGCGAGGCATTCACGAGGCATTCCGATGCAACGACACACCACTCGAAGCTTGCTCGCGCTTCTATCCTGCCTTGTCACGGTAGCCCTGTCGGCCGCCGACTCGACGCCACAGCAAGCGGTGACGGGCAGCCCGACGACACCGGTAACCAAGAAGCCACTGGTCCTTCCGCGCCAACCCGACGGCGACGGCTCGGTG
>CAYMRB010000460.1:0-7859 GCA_964392615.1 uncultured Planctomycetia bacterium
GATCGTCGCCGGCGTCGAACACACCCCCGTGATTCCCGACGCGACCGAGAGCGTTCGAGTGCTCGCGACCGTCTCGGACGAATCAGAGCTCGTACGCGTGCAGCTGTTCTACGCGGCTGACGGTGACGGCCCGCCACGGACGGTCGACATGGTCGACGACGGAGTCGGCGACGACCGCATCGCGGAGAACGGCGTCTACGGCGCAAGCGTACCGCCGCATCCGGACCGCACCATCGTGGCGTTCTGGATCGAGGCGGAAGCGAACGGCGGGCAGTCGGTCGCCGTTCCCGTGAATCCTGGTGCGAGGCCCTTCCTCTATCAAGTCGAATATTCGTCCCCCGCGACAGAGCGGCCGGTCTACCGCGTCATCATGCGAGCTGCGAGCCTTGTCGAGCTGCGCACTCGCAACCGTTTCTCGGACGAGCTCCTCGACATCACGTTCGTGGCGCACGGCCGCGCGTACTACAACCGTGGCATCCGATTGCGAGGCGCCTCGGCCCGATCGTGTTCGCCGTCGAGCTATCGAGTCCAGTTCGACCACGACACGAACCTTCACGGCATCAAGCGCGTCAACCTGAACGGCTGCAATACGCATCGACAGTGGGCAGGCCTCGATCTCCTGCGCCGCACGGGCATTCCGACGCCGTACGGGTGGTTCCGCCGTCTGGCGTTCAACGGCCAGCTCGAAGACGGCTGGCACCTGCGCGTCGAGGCGATCGACGCGGACTTCCTCGAACGCAACCTGCCCGGCGATGCCGACGGCAACCTCTATCGCGGGATCTACCAGGCGAATCTCGACTACCGGGGCGAGAACGCCAACCCCTACCGCGAACACTACCGCAAGGACACGAACGAGCTGACGGACGACTACAGCGACGTCGCCGACCTGTGCTTCCGATTCGACCGTCGGACGACATCAGACGACGGTTTCCCGGCCGCCATCGAGGAGCGCGTGGACGTGCGCCAATGGGTCACGTACTTCGCGGCCTACGCCCTGCTCGGCTCGACCGAGAACAGCATTCTGCTCGACAACGGCGACGACTACTTCCTCTACCACCGCTTCTCGGACAACCGCTGGGTCCTCCTGCCTTGGGATCTCGACAGCTGCTTCGACGAGGCGGAGCAGCGGCTGTTCCGTCCCACCGTGGACGCGATTGAGAGGTTCCTGCACCATCCGCTCTACGGGCCGTCGTTCTGGTGTGGCGTCGAGTACCTTCTGGACACGGCGTTCGAGCCGGAGCTGCTCGACGCACGGATCGATCACCTCGTGCCGCTCTTCCCGACCGAGAACGTGGAAGCTCTGCGCGACTTCGCGCGAATCCGTCGCGACTTTATCGCGGAGCGCATCGCGGGATCGCTCGACATGTCGAGCACGTTCGGAGGCATCGTCTGCGACGGTGTCCTCTATCCGAGTCGCGCCCTCGTGACGTTGTCCGGCCGCACTTCCGGTTGCCAGACGAGCTTCGTGCTCGTCGACGGCGAGAGGGCGGACTACGACGTGGCCTCGGCAACGTGGAGCTATGAGATCGACGCGGCCGTTCGTTCCGACATCCACGTCACCGCGTTCGACGATGCGGGACAGCAGATCGCGCAGGCCGACGTCGTCGTCGCAGAGATCGTCGAGCCCGAAGGCGGCCTTTCCGATCCCGACGAGCACGCTCAGCGATCGGGAGGGGCGCACATCTCGATGAAGGCGATCGAGTTCTCTCGTATCGCCGACCCGGATGGCGACGGCAACGTCTGGGGCCGGGTCGAGAACATCGACGGTGCACTCGGCTCCGTTCGCGCCGTGCTTCAAGCACCAGGCGACGGCAGGTACCGCCAGATGGGGCAGTCCGAGGCGATCTACCGACTCCGCTTCGCGACCGCCGGCACGTACCGCGCCTACTACCGATTGCGAGGCTTCAACGGGGAGACCGACGAGATCTACGTCCCGTTCGGATTCGATCAGGCGCCGACATCGACGGTGTGGGCATCGACGAGGGGCTTCGAGTGGCGACCTTCTGGCAACTTCGTCGTGACGACCGCCGACGTGAAGAGCGGCAGGTCCTTCGAGCTGCGCGTCGGAGTCCACGAATTCTACGTGCGAATCGACGCGATCGTGTTGAGTCTCGATCGCGGGCTCGACGGGCCGACTCTCGACTCGCTCGTCGACGACCCCGAAGAGTTCGTCCAGCCGCCGCGAGCGAACATCGAGGTTCTGCCCGGCCAACTCGTCGATCTCGTCGAGGGATCGGGCATGGTCACGCTCGACGGTTCCGGGTCTCGAAACGACCGCTGTGGCAGCGACGACTTGCGCTTCCTCTGGGAAAAGCTGTCGGGGCCGGCTGGCGATTCCTTCGGCGGAGCGGTCGATGCCGCTTCGGTCGCCGTCACGCTGCGCTCTCCCGGCGTCTATCGATACCGCCTCAGGGTCGAGTCCGAAGGAGGAGCGTCCGCTGTCGAGACGGAGGTCACCGCGACAGCGGGAGCGGGAAACGCGTTCCTGCGATGTGACACCGACGGCGACGGCCAGAGCAGCATCACCGACGCGATCTTCTCGCTCCGGATCCTGTTCCTCGGAGAGGCCGAGCCCGCGTGCCGAGCGTCGTTCGACTGCGACTCCGACGGCACGGACAACTTGACCGACCCGATCTTCTTCCTGAACTACTTCTTCCTCGGAGGCACGCCGCCAGCAGCTCCCTACCCAGATTGCGATGTGGCGGAGGTCGAGGTCTGTGCTCAGGACACTTGCTCGATGTAGAGGACCGCATCGAAGCCTGCCCGCCGAGAATCCACCGGACGAGTTCGGCATCCGCCGTCCCGGCCGATTTCATCCCCTGCAAGTGCAGCTCGCGCGCGGCGGCGCTCGCCCGCAGCTGCTCCCGCAGATCACGGAACTGCTCCGGCGTGATCGTTCCGTCGGCTCCGCCGCCTACTCGGCGCGCGTAGGATTGTTGGCAACGTGCTCGTTCTGTATCCTCGCCCATCGACGCGAGACGAGGTGCGGGAGCACTTCGAGACCGTCCGCGGCAACCGGCGAGCCTCGAGGCGACGCCGACGTGAGAGTCGCCTCGGCGACTCGGGAATCCGAGAGGTAGAGAGCCACATATGAAGATCATCGTCCTGGGCGCCGGCTTGGTCGGCGGCCCCATGGCACGCGACCTGGCTGCCGACGAAGCGTTTCGAGTCAGCGTGGCCGACATCGACCGCGCGGCCCTGGACCGGTTGGAGAAGCAGGCGGACATCACGCCGATCGTCGCCGACCTCTCGGATCCGGCTCGCGTCGAGGCCCTGGTCGGCGAATACGACTTCGTGGTCGGCGCCGTGCCGGGCTTTCTCGGCTTCCAGACTCTGCGAGCCGTGCTCGAGGCCGGTCGCCCGATCGTCGACATCTCGTTCTTCGCCGAGGACCCGCTCCTCCTGGACGACCTGGCCCGCGACAAGGGCGTCACCGCCATCGTGGACTGCGGCGTCTGCCCCGGCATGGACAATGCGCTGATCGGTCGGGCCGCGCGGCGGCTGGATGAGCTGGAGTCGGCGCGGATCTATGTCGGCGGCCTGCCCCGGATCCGACAGTGGCCGTGGGAGTACAAGGCGGTCTTCTCGCCCAGCGACGTCATCGAGGAGTACGTCCGTCCCGCCCGCCTCATCGAGAACGGCCGACAGGTCACGCGACCCGCCCTATCCGATCCGGAGCTCATCGACTTCCCCGGCGTCGGGACGCTCGAGGCTTTCAATACCGATGGCCTGCGCACGCTGATCGACACGATCGGCGCTCCTGACATGCGGGAGAAGACCCTCCGCTACCCGGGACACATCGAGAAGATGGCCGTATTGCGCGAGGCCGGCTTCTTCAGCACGGAGCCGGTCGAAGTCGATGGTCAGCGCGTCCGTCCGCTGGACGTCACGGCACGCCTGCTCTTCCCCATGTGGCAGCTGCAGGAGGGCGAGGGCGACATCACCGTGCTGCAAGTCCGCATCGAGGGCCGCATCGCGGGCAAGCGGCAGCGCTTCGTCTACGACCTGCTCGATCACTTCGACTCCGAGCTGGGCATCACGTCCATGGCTCGCACGACGGGCTACACCGCGACGATGGCGCTGCGACTGGTCGCTCAGGGGCGCTACTCGCGGCCGGGCATCTCGCCGCCCGAGTT
The DNA here is from genome assembly GCA_964392615.1 of uncultured Planctomycetia bacterium. GTDB lineage: Bacteria > Planctomycetota > UBA8108 > UBA8108 > UBA8108 > CAYMRB01. The sequence goes on from CAYMRB010000460.1 coordinate 4,137, forward strand.
CCTGGGGCAGGAGCCGGGCTGCGTGTCTTTCCTGCTCGAAGGACTGGCGCAGCGCGGAGTCGTGTATCGGGAGACGGTGGACGAGCTCGAGAAGGAGACGTAGAGCCGCAACGTGTCGAACGAAGGTAACAGCCGCCACGCATTCCTGGACGCGCAGATCCTCGCCCGGCTCTGGGGCCTGATGCTGCACGCACGACTGCCGATGCTCGGCAGCGTGTCGGGCCACCACCGCAGCCCGATCTGCGGCTCGAGCTTGGAGTTCGCCGAGTATCGCAAGTACGTCCCCGGCGACGATCCCCGCCGACTCGACTGGCGAGCCTGGGGCCGCTCGGATCGCTACTACATCAAGGAGTTCGAGGCCGACACGAACCTCCGCCTCTGCCTGATCGTCGACACGAGCGGCTCGCTCAACTACGCGGTCAACGGCGTGTCGAAGCTCGACCAGATGAAGTCGCTCGCCGGCACCCTGGCCTACTTGACGTCGCGACAGGGCGACGCCGTGGGACTGTGCTGCGCCGGCGAGGAGTTCCGCGCCGAGATTCGCCCGAAGCGCAACGCGACGCACCTGCGCATCGTGCTCGACAAGCTCGCCGAGATCCGCGCCGGAGGTGAAACCGGCCTGGCCACGTCGCTGCACGAAGCTGCCGAGACGATCCGTCAGCGGGCGCTGATCGTCGTCGTGTCCGATCTGTTCATCGAGCCGGAAGTCCTGCGCGACTGCTTCCAGCATCTGCGTTTTCGCAAGCACGACGTCGCGGTGTTCCACCTGCTCGATCAGAGCGAGGTGGACTTCGAGTTCGAGCGCCCGACGCGCTTTCTCGACCTCGAGGGAGGCGCGCCGATCCTGGCCGACCCGAGCCTCATGGGCGAGACGTACCGCACCGCGATCGGCGACTACCTCGGCGAGCTCGGCAGCGTGATGCGCGAGGCGGCGGTCGACTACCACCGCGTCGGCTTGAACGATACGGTCGACCAGGTGCTCGCTCGCTTCCTGATCGGACGAGCTCCGAAGAAGAAATAGGACGGATCGTCCACGTCGACATGAGCTTCCTCGAACCCCTGATCCTCGCCGCACTGCCGCTGATGGCGCTGCCCGTGATCATCCACCTGATCCACCGGCGCCGGCACCGGAACGTCCACTGGGCGGCGATGATGTTCCTCGTGCGCGCGCAGCGCATGAACAAGGGCATGGCGCGCCTGCGCCACATCCTGATCCTGCTCATGCGTGCACTGGCGATCGGCGCATTGGTCTTCGCTATCAGTCGTCCCCTCGCGAGCGGCTGGCTGAGCGGCGCGGCGATGGGCCGCCCCGACGCGACGCTGATTCTGCTCGACCGCTCGGCGAGCATGGAGGCGCAGAACCTCCAGACCGGCGAGTCGAAACGAACGACGGCTCTTCGCAGACTGACGGAGGTCCTCGAGAAGCGCGGCCACGGCGACCAATTGGTGCTGATCGACAGCGCCGGCGGTGAGACGCGGTCCGTCGACTCGCCGCGTGACCTGCTCCGCCTGCCGCAGACCGCGGCGACCGCCACCAGCGCGGACATCCCGGGGCTGCTCGAGACAGGCCTGGCCTATCTCGAGGCGAACGAGTCGGGACGCGCCGATGTCTGGATCTGCTCCGACCTGAGCGCGAACGATTGGGATGCGCAGAGCGGTCGCTGGGCAGCGATTCGTCAGCGGCTCGCCAGCTCGAAGGGCGTGCACGCGTTCCTGCTCTCCTACGCGGAAGGCACCGCGGATAATCTGTCGATCCGCGTCGCGAACGTCCGGCGGCGGCAGAGCGGCAAGCGCGCCGAGCTCGTTCTCGATGTGCTCGTGCGAGTACAGGGGCGATCGAGCGACTCGGACGATGTCGCACGCCGGGTGCCGATCGAGGTCGAGGTTCACGGTGTCCGCTCGGTCGTCGAGGTCGAGCTCGACACGGATGGAGCGTCGCTACAGGGACACCGCATTCCGATCGACGCCAGGCTGCGCTCGGGCTGGGGATCGGTGGCGTTGCCCGCTGACGCGAACCCGCTCGACAACCGCTTCTACTTCGCGTTCTCCGAGCCGCCAGTGCGCAAGACGGTCATCGTCAGCGACGACGCGAGAACCGGCGAGGCCTTCCGCCGCGCAGTGGCGATTCCGATGGATCCGACCCTGCAGCACGATGTCGCGGTGGTCCCTTCGGCGCGCACGGGCGAGATCGATTGGCAGAGCGCGGGGCTCTTGATCTGGCACGCGCCGCTTCCCGGAGGCTGGGTGGCCGAGCAGATCGAGCGCTTCGTCGACTCCGGCCGCGTGGCGCTGTTCTGTCCGCCGGGTGGACCGGCCGAGGAGAAGCTCTTCGGCTCGCGTTGGGGTGACTGGAGGGAAACCGCGAAGGAGCCGGGCGAGGTCTCGTGGTGGCGCGGCGATGCGGACCTGCTGGCTCATGTGGGCAGCGGCGACGCCCTGCCGCTCGACGAGTTGCGCGTGTACCGCTACCGCACCGTCGAAAGTCGCGGCACGCCTCTGGCCCGGCTCGGAGACGGATCGCCCCTGCTGACGCGAGTGGCGACCGACCGCGGCGGCGCGTACTTCTGCAGCACGTTGCCCACCGCGCAGTTCTCGTCGCTCGAACGCGACGGAATCGCGTTCTACGCGATGTTGCAGCGGGCGCTCGCCGACGGCACACGCGCGCTCGACTCGGCCTCTTCACGCGCCGCGGGTCCGGCCGCGCTCGCGGACCGCGACGAGTGGGAGCCCGTCGCACCCGAAGGCGACGCGCCGACGCTCTCCCAACGCGGACTGCACGCCGGCGTCTTTCGATCCGGCGAGTACTGGGCCGCGGTGAACCGTAGCGCGGCCGAAGACGACCCCGCCGTGACGCCGGTCGCGGCCGTGGACGCGCTCTTCGCAGGAACATCGTACGAGCGCATCGACGACGCCGTCGGCGACACAGCCGCGCTGGTGAGCGAGATCTGGCGCACGTTTCTCCTCGCGATGGCGCTGGCGTTGGTCTTGGAGGCGGCGTTGAGCTTGCCGAAGACGAAGAAGACCGATCCGCCGCTTGCCAGCGAGTTCGCGGACGCCAGCGGCGAGACGAGCCGAGCGGGGGCGGCGTCATGAACGACTACCAGGGCATCGCGTTCTTTCCGTCGGCGGTCGTCGTCGTCTCTTGCGTCGTGTTGGTGATCGTCGCCGCGGTGTTGTGCGCACTCGCGTGGCGCCGCAGCGGATACCGCAGGTCGACCGGTTTCCTGGAGCTGCTGCGCTTCGTGCTGGTCTGCCTCGTCGCGCTGACCTTGAACCAACCGGAGTGGCTCCAGACACGACTACCGGATCGGCGTCCGACGCTCGCGGTGCTCTGGGACGAATCGAACAGCATGAAGACGCGGGACGTGACCGATGCGCAGAGCCCCGGTCAGCTGAAGAGCCGCGCGGAAGCGATCGAGCCGCTCTTGTCCGAGGCGGTCTGGACGCCTGCTGCGGGTCCTTCGGACGCATCTTCCGCCGGCGGCCCGGATGACCTGAACGTCGTGTTCGAGCCTTTTTCGTCGCGCCTCGATCCGGCGGTCGAGGCGACCGACCTCGATCACGGACTGTCGCAGGTGCTGGAGAACCACTCGAACCTGCGCAGTGTGGTCGTGCTGTCCGACGGCGATTGGAACGTCGGCAAGTCGCCGGTTGAAGCCGCCACGCGGTATCGCATGAAGGGCGTTCCGGTGTTCGCGGTCGCGGTCGGCAGCAAGGCGCCGC
>CAYMRB010000461.1:0-7817 GCA_964392615.1 uncultured Planctomycetia bacterium
GAGGATTCCAGCGACCGAGGCCACACGACAGAGCCGGGGGGAGCACGAACGCCCCGGCGAGGACGAGGGCCGTTACCGCGAGCGTCAACGCGTTGAAGGCGAGGCTCGGGGGGTACTTGCTGACGTGGAGCCAGCGGACGAGCGTCGAGGCGGAGGCGCCGGAGTCGGTCTCTCCCGCGCTCGCCGCCGCCGCCTCCGGCAGCGCCCGGTACAGCTCGAGATTGCCGTATCCGTCGACGCCTCGAACGATCGCGAAGACCACGAGCAGCACGACGCCGCACGCGAAGAGAACGCGGACCGCACCGCGATCGTCGCCGCCGTCGGGACGCTCCGCGAGATAGCTGCCGAAGACCCAGCCCAGGACCATCACCGAGAGCCACGGCAGCACCGGATAGACGGCCACGTACCGGACAGTCTCGATGCCCCCCGTGCCGGCAGCCAGGAACGCGGCGACAAACGGTGACGTGTGCTCCCAGGCGAGCGGATCCCACGCGGCGAGAGTCCAGTGTTCGGCGACGACGAGGAATGTCAGTGCGAACGCGAGCAGAACGGCAGCGGGCAGCCTTCGCAGCGGGATCATCAGGAGCCAGCTGACGCCGATCGCCCACAGGACCTGCAGGATGAAGGTCCACGGCAGCCAGCTCGGGCGCGAGAACATCCACGTACTGGAGACGATGACGACCTCGATGGCGATCAATAGCAGCCCGCGCACGAGCAGGTGATTGTCGATCGCCAGGGGGAGCTCGCCGCGTCGCCGGCGCCGGTCGATGCTCAGGGCCAGCGCGGCGCCGCTCAGAAAGATGAACGATGGCGCGCACAAGTGCGTGATCGCTCGCGTGAGGAAGTTGCCGAGCGGCATGTCTCCGATGGGGCGAGTGTCCAGATAGCGGCGGAACATGCCGACCGAGTCGGTCTCGAGGTGGCCAGCGTCGAACAACGCGCCTGCGTGGTCGACGACCATCAAGACCATCACGAGACCGCGGAGCCAGTCGAGGGCCGGAATGCGCGAGCCTCGCGAATGGACTGCAGCGCTCATTCCGCCCCTCGCCGACGTGCGCCGCCCCCCGAGCCGCGCCCGCGTCCGCGTCCCCGTCCGCGTCCCCGTCCTCGTCCGCGCCCGGAGCCGCGTCCGCGTCCCCTGCCGCCGCCCCGTCCGCGCCCGCGCCCGCGCCCGCGCCCGGAGTCGCCCACCGAGCCACGCCCCGAGCCGTTCACCGAGCCACGCCCGGAGCCCCGTCCGGAGCCACGTCGCGCCACGCGTCGATACTCGACGATCTTGCGGGAACCGAGCCCCTCGGCGAGCGTGTAGCGCCACAGCACGCGCCCGCGCAGGCCGATACGCCTCGCGTCGTCGAGCGCTTCGGCCAGTTCGCGTTCCGCGGTCGGGCCCTTGTAGAGCACGAGCCGCCGGAAACGCCCGGCCGCTGGCGCGAGCACGCGCAGGAGCTTCGCTTGCGGGCCGACCGCCCGCGCGACGATCGTATCGACGCTCTCGCTGCGCAGCACGTCCTCGCCGCGTTCCGCGACGACGCGCACGTTCGGGAGCTCGAGATGGGCGACCGCCGCCTCGAGAAACGCCGCTTTCTTGCCGACGGACTCGACGAGGACGATCGGCTTGTCGGGAAACACGCACGCCAGTGCGATGCCGGGCAGGCCCGCGCCCGAGCCGAGGTCCATCAGCTCCGTCGACTCACGCAGCAGGCGCCACGGAGCGAGCGAGTCCTGCACGTGCTTGATCGCGAACTCGCGCGGCGCGGTGATCGTCGTCAGATTGACGCGCTCGTTCGCGTCGAGCAGGATCGCGGCGAAACGGAGCTGCAGCTCGATGACTTGGGCGCGTCGCGGCAGATCGTCGGGCAAGCATCGGTCGAGCCAGGCGTCCAGCCCCTCATTCGAGTCGGCCTCTGGTGTGGTCACGGGCTCGGCTCAGCCCGCGTCCTTCTCGAGCGGGATGCGCTCGAGCTCGCGCACCCAGACATTGCGATAGCTCACCGGGGCACCGTGGTCCTGCAGGAAGAACGAATTGCGGTAGTCCTTCGGGTCGGGGGCGTTCGAGTTCGTGCGGCCCCAGACCGTCACGTTGTCCTGGATCAGCACGCCGTTGTGGAGCACGGTGACCGTGCCGTGGCGCAGGATCTTGCCCTTCTCGTCGAACCAGGGCGCGCGGAACACGATGTCGTAGGTTTGCCACTCTCCCGGCGCGCGGCACGCGTTGACGAGCGGCACGTGCTGCTTGTAGACTGCGCCGGCCATGCCGGTGGGGCGATGCGGATCGAGCTGGTACGAGTCGAGGATCTGCACCTCGTAGGCCTCGTGAAACTTGATGCCGCTATTGCCGAGGTTCTCGCCGCCCTTGCCGTCGACAGCGCGCTTGCGCATCGGCGAGCGCCACTCCAGGTGCAGCTGGATGTCGCCGAACTTGCGCTTCGTCCGCATGTCGCCGCCGCGCAGGCCCGGGTCGTCCTTCTTCTGCTGCCCCGTCGGGACGCTCATGACACCATCCTCGACCTTCCAGCCGGCTGGCTCGCTCTTGCGCGTCTCCCACTCGTCGAGGTTTTTGCCGTCGAACAGGACGATCGCGTCCGACGGCGGCGCGCCATTCGTTCCGGGCGCGATGATCGGCGGCGCCTTGCCGACGACGTTCTTGGGATTCTTGCCCTGCGCGAGGCTGTTCGCGGCGAGATAGGCGCCGAGAGCGGCAAAGGCGACGATGGAGAGGACGGCGGGGGACAGGCGGCGAAGTGAAGACATGGATGCGCGGCTCGTCGATCAGCAGGTTGCGGAGAGCCTGGGCAAGCCTGCAAGCCTGCCCGGGTCTTCTCCAGAGCGCATTCAGTATCGTCGCTTGGCGCGCTTCTGGCTACTCCGCGCAGCCGCTCGGTGTTCCGGGGCGACTCGCGTCGCCGGCGTCAGCCCTTCGGATCCGGGGCCTTGCCTGCCGCTTTCTGCTCGCCCGCCTTCTTCTCTCCGGTCTTCTTCTTCGGTGGTTTCTTTTTCGCCCACTTGCCCTTCGCGTCCTGGATCCACCAGCCGATCTTGCACTTCTTCTGCCACTCGATCGCGAAGAGCTTGCCGATCGCGGGGAGCTTCTTCTTGTCGATCTTGTTGCGCGTCGCGATCTCGGCGTAGAGGTTCTTGCGGTCCGAGTTCTCGGCCGCGACGACGAGCTTGAGGTTGCGCAGGCCCTTGCGGTCGAGACCCTTCGTCTCGCGGACGGCGAGGAAGCCGTCGATGCCCTCGCCCACGGTGAGCTTCTGATAGTGCGGCAGGAGCTTGGGGAAGCGCTTCTTCAGGGTCGCCTTGACCTTCTTGATCTTCGGCGACGCCATGTCGAGGCGGACCTTCGACGGCGGTGGCTTCTTCGCGCCGGTCTCGCCGGCCTTCTTGTCGGCCTTGTCGCCGGCCTTGTCTTGAGCTGTCGGCTCCGCGAATGCGACCGGCGTGGCGAACGCCGTGCGCCACGTCGAAGCCGGGCGTGACCACGGCCTGTCGCGCGGCACCGCCCGGGCGCTCTCCCCGCTGGGTGCCACGTCGAGATCCGGTGTGTCGACGTCCGGCACCGGCAGCTCCGCCGCGTCGTCGAAGTCCGGGCGCACCTCGTCGACGATCTCCTCGGCCGCCTTCTCGAGCTCCTTCGTCGGGAAGTGGATGTGGATCGTCACGCAGCCCCCGACGACGAGGGTGGCAACGCAGAGGAACGCCACGAGCGATGGACGGCGCGTTCGTTGCGACGGTCTCGACTTCTGTCGGCTCATGCTTCGGGCCTCCTGATCTCGCGGTGAGAGCTACCGCTACGACTCCGCGTCATCGTCGTAGATCGCTGCGATGTTCTCGACGATGTTGGTCCAATCGTAAACCTGGTCCGGCTTCGCGTTGATGATACGAATCTGCGGCAACTGATACCACCGGCCGTACATCAGGTACTCGATGTCATCGTGGATGTACTTGCCGCGCAATCGGAATCCATCGTCATCGAGGCCGCAGCGGAAGCCGAATTGCGCGTAGCGGAATCGCGAGAAGAACGTCTCCTCGATCGCGCCGAAGGGGCCCGACAGCACGCGTCGGATGCTCTCGACCGCCTGGCGGTTGACGAACTGCGGCACTCCGGGCGTCGCGATCGTCTCGCACGTCAGTCGAAACGCCGTCACGTCGCCACCGATGATCTCGAGTCCGCTCAGCCGTCCGTCGAGCACGCCGCTCGCGACGCCGAACCGGAACGCCTCGCCGACACGCCGGAGGTCGAGCCGCTCGATGAGCGTCTCCCCGAGGCGCAGGCTGCCGTACGGTTCGAGAACGTCGTCGATCTCGAGGTCGCGCACCGTGATGCGGCCGCCGAGCGTATCGACGTCCATCGATCCCCCCACGACGAGGCCACCGTCGCGATAGCGCAACGTTCGGACGTCGAGATCCACGCTCCCCGGGAGAGGATCGACACCGAAGGCCCGCAGCGCGCTCTCGAGCGACAGCCCCCGCGCGTGAGTCGATGCTTCGATCTCGAAGCCGTCCGCTGTCGACATCTCGTATCCCTCGACGACGAGTGTGCCATCGAGCATGCGGATGGTCACGGGGCGTGCAAAGCGGTACGTCCCGCTCTCGACCGCGAGCGCGGCATCCAACCCATGTGCCACCAGGCCGCCGGCGCGCAGCTCGGCGATCGCGAGTCGACCGGCGCGAGCGCTCGAGCCGGTCGCGTCGGCGATCGCTCCCAACGGAAGGTCGAGGTCGAAACCGCGGAGCTCGAGCGACGACGTGTGGAGACGCGCACGTTCGAGTCGCAGCCGCCCTTCGAACACGGGCGACGAGAGCGGCCCCTCGAAACGCAATAGCAGCGACGACCGACCGTCCAGCTCGGCGCCAGCGAGGAACTCGTTCTCGGTCGCCAGCGGCTCGACGATCAGCGTGCGAAACGCGCGATCGGTCGGGAGTGAAGGCAGGCGAAGCTCGACCGCGACGGTGGGGGTGCTGTCGATCGGCACCTCGAGCCGCGCCGTCCCCTCGACCTGGCCGCCGATCGGCACGTCGAGCCGAAGGTCGTCCACGAACACCGTCAGCGAGCCAGATTCGCCCATTCTCACGCGCCCTTCGACGGCGGCGGCGAACGCGTCGTCCGCGAGATCGACGTACACCGCGCCGAGCAGCCACTCCTTCGCGCGCCCCTCGAGCTCGACGGCAAAGGACTGCTCGTCGCGCTCGGAGCGCCAATCCACCGACACGCTGCCGACGCCGGTCGCGCCGAACAGGCCTTCCACGTCGTCCTGCAGATCGAGATCGACGCCGTCGAGCTTCCAGTCGAGTCGCGCGCGTCCCGCGGCGCGCTGCGGCGAAAGGGTGAGCTCGTCGACGCGCACGCGCAGCGACGCCGGACCGCGCAGCTTCGGCGTCGCCGCTTCGCCCGTCTCGCGATCGACGCCGACGAGCGTGGCGAGAGCGTCGGCGATGTCGACCTGCGACGTCGCGACGTTGATCGACCGCGCCGTGATCGTCTCTCGCTCGTGATCGAGCTCGAGGTCGTCGAACGAGCAACGCACGTCGACTTCGAACGTGCTCTCCGCGTCGCGACGCGACAGCGAGCCCGCGTCGAGTCGCAGCGTTCCCGAGACTCGCGGCTGTCGCAGAGGACCGCGCCATGCCAGCTCGCCGTCCAGCCGTCCGCTCGTGCTGCGCAGGTCGAACGCGCTCGAGTCGAGCAGGCGCGACGGCAGCCACTCGAGCGCGCGGCGCGGGAGCAGCCCCTCGAGGCCAACCGTGGCCTCGAGAGTCGCGGTGGCGGCCAGCGGATCGCGGACCGTGCCGGAGAACGTCGAGCGTCCGCCGCCGACCAGCTCGATCGCTCCTTCGTCGACTCGCAGCTGTCCGGCCTCGGCTTGCGTGCGGTCGAAGACTCCGGCGACGCGCAGGGAGCCCTTCTCGTGTCGCGCGTTCTCGGCCGCCGAGATGTGACCGCCTGCGTCGGCCTCGAGATCGAAGCGCACGCGGTCGAGTGGCCCCTCGACCACGGCTTGAAGCGCCAGCGCGATGGCGCCCGACGTCACCGTCACCGGCGCCTCGTGCGCGACCGCGACGTCGGTGGCGTCGGTCTCGAGGGTGACTTCGAGGCGCTCGGGCCAGACGCCGTCGATGGTGCCCCGGATGTCGACCGTCCCGTCGTCGACCGCTCCCGCCGTCTCCGTACCGATCCACTCGGACCAGCGCGCGAGCGACACGGCGTTCCAGACGACGCGGCCTCCGTCGATCGAGTAGCGTCGCGTCCCGTCCGTCATGCGATCGATGCCGACCGCTCCGCTGACGGAGAGACGTGACTCGAACACGCGCGCCTCGATGCGGAAGCTCGGTCGCGCGCGAGCGTCGAGGTCGCGCAGCTCGATGCGCACATCGGAGAGCGGCAGATCGCGCCGGTCGAAGCGGACCGTCGCCGCGCCGCTCTCGACGATCGCGACGTCGACGGCGAACGCGCTGTCGTCGGACGCAGCAGTGTCGACGTCCGATACGGACGCGAGGCTCGTTTGCGGTGCAACAGGAACGCGGGGCATGCGCGCGACGCCCGTCAGGTCGGCGTCGAGATCCACGAAGAGGTCCGGTCCCCGCACGTGCAGCTTGCGCACTCTGCCCGTCAGGAGCTCGACCGGATCGTAGTGGATCGATACCTCGTGCGCCGAGAATCGCATGCGGCCGGCGGCCTCCGCCGAGACGGAGCGCAGGTGGGTCAGCGTCAGTCGACCGAGCGGTTCGGACTCGATCGAGCCGACGCGTACCGGCACGTCCAGCGCCGACGCGACGAGCTCCTCGACGAACGAGTTCAGATCGCCGCGCCGTGCGAGCCACGGCAGGACGAGGAAGACGCCGGCGACCGCCAGCGCGAGCAGGGTGAAAGCGATCAAGGCCAGGCGTCGCCACAGAGCCCCACGGCGGCGCCGCGGGCGGGGCGCGCGCGTGCTGCGTTCGAGCGACGTGGTGTGTGTCCGAGCGGGGTTCACGGGTGCACGGGCCTCGAATCGAGCCCGGCCATTCTCGCGCCGAAATTGGCGAAGGAGTAGCCAAACTCATGCCGTTTCGTGACTTCCGGCTGTCAGCCCTTTTTCAGCGGACTGCTACGCACGCGATCGGGTATCAGTGAGAGTCGGCCTCGGACACGGTGCGTCTACCTCTACAACGAGCTACGGACCCCGAAAGGACGGTCGGAACATGTGGCTGCGAGCGTTCGTGATCGTCGTCGCGTCGATTCCGGCGCTGAGCGCGTCGGAGGTCACGGTCGTCGGCAAGCGGCGGAGCGGGTCGGACGCCGGCCTTCCGCGGGGCGCCGCGCCCGGATCGATCAGCCTGTGGTTCGTGCGTCCGCCCGCTGTCGAGGACAAGGTGCTCTTCGCCTACGGAGCCACGCGGCGAGGCCGGGCGCGCGGCTTGTGGCTCGTGCGAGAGGATCGCGTGTGCTTCTACTTCTGGGGCTGGCCAGACGATTTGCACGTCACGGTGCCGGGCGGCGTGAAGCCGAACGAGTGGCACCACATCGCGGGAACGTACGACGGCGCGGTCGCGAAGGTCTACCTCGACGGAAAGCTCCTCGGCAGCGTCGAGACGAAGATCGACACACTCGCGGGCGGCCGCTACTACGTCGGCCGGAACTTGACCTCCGATGATCGCGGCGAGTTTCCGGGCGCCATCGATGATGTGCGGGTCTTCTCGCGCGCGCTGAGCGGCGACGAGATTCGCCGGGCGTTCGAGTCCGGCGCTCGGGCGCGACCGGCGGTGCAGTTCGACGAGCCCGACTTCGAGACCGACGTCGAGGACATCGTCTTCGCCGTGCGCCAGACCGACACCGC
>CAYMRB010000462.1:0-7803 GCA_964392615.1 uncultured Planctomycetia bacterium
GGGCTGACACGGCCGGCCGACTCGTGTAAGTTCGCGTCGATGGCGTCTTCCGTCCGTTCCTATCTCGAGCTTGTCCGGATCTTCCTGACCCCGACGGCGCTCGCCGACAGCCTCGCCGGCTTCGGCCTGGCGGCCGCGATCCTCGAATCGCCGGCCCCGCCGCGGGTGCTGCTGCTGCTGCCGCTCGTGTCGGTGTGCCTGTTCAGCTTCGGGATGCTGACGAACGACCTGCTCGACCTGGAGCGCGACCGGCGTCTCGCGCCGTCGAAGCCGCTGCCATCCGGCCGCGTCCGGACGAGCCGAGCGATCGTCGCAGGCGTGCTTCTCGCCGCCGCCGCGATCGCGCTGTCGCTGCGCTGCAGCGCGTGGCTGCCGACCGTCGGCGTGATCGTTCTGGCCCTCCTCTACAACGCGGGTGGCAAGCGCGTGCCGCTCCTCGGCAACCTGCTGATGGGGGGCTGCCGCGCCGGCAACCTCCTCGTCGGCGCGGCGGCGGCCAGCACGCCTCTCGCGCCAGCCGCGTCGGAGGCCCCGCCTCCGAGCCATCTCGTCGTTCCGGACGCGCTGCGAGAGGGCCCGGTTCTCGCGGCAGCCGCGATCGTCGGCCTGTACGTCGCCGGCGTCACCGCGGTGAGCGTTCTCGAAGAGCACCCTGAACGGCGCCGACGCCTCTGGTGGACCGTGGCGCTGTTCCCGTTCGCCGCGCTCGCGCTTCCGGTGCTGCGGCCGGGATCGATCGCTTGCTGGATCGGCTGGGCCGTCCTCGAAGTCGCGATCCTCCGCGTCCTGTGGCGCATGCGACGCGCGCCGCGGGGCGTGCCGCCGGCCGCGGTCTTCGTGCGCGGCGCGCTCGGCGCGATCTTCCTCGTCGACGCGGCAGCCTTGTGGACGCTCGCGCCGTCAACGCGCGAGGTACTGATACCGGGAGTCGCGCTCTACGTGCTCGCTCTTTTGGCCTGGTGGTGGAAACACCGCTGGCTACAATCGGGCGGCCCTGATACGTAAGAACGCAATCGAGAACGGTCGGTGCACCATGAGCGATTCGAAGAAGGTCCTCGTCGTCGGCTCGGGTGGACGTGAACACGCCATCGTCTCGGCGCTGGCGCGTTCGGCGTCCCGTCCGCGGGTTTACTGCGCGCCCGGCAACGCCGGTATCGCGGCGCTGGCCGAATGCGTGCCGGGAACCGGCGACACGCCGGAGGGCATCGACGCGCTCCTCGAGTTCGCCAAGAGCGAGGGCATCGACCTGACCGTCGTCGGCCCGGAAGTTCCGCTGGTCCTCGGAATCGTCGACCGCTTCCGCGACGCCGGATTGAAGATCTTCGGCCCCCCCGCCGCGGGCGCCAAGCTCGAGGGGAGCAAGATCTTCGCGAAGGAGTTCTTCGCCCGTCGCGGCATTCCGACCGCCGCGTTCGAGATCTTCGATGACTACGACGAGGCGCGGCGCCATGTCGAGACGCGCCCGCTGCCGATGGTGATCAAGGCCGACGGCTTGGCGGCCGGCAAGGGTGTCATCGTCGCGCACGAACGCGACGAGGCGCTCCAGACCCTCGAGGACATCATGGTCACGCGGCGCTTCGGCGACGCCGGTCATCGCGTCCTGATCGAGGACTGCCTCGAAGGCCCGGAGATCTCGATCATGGTCCTCACCGACGGCCACAACTGGCTGCCGATGGAGACCGCACAGGACTACAAGCCGGCATTCGACGGCGGCAAGGGACCGAACACCGGCGGCATGGGGGCGTACTCGCCGTACCATTCCTTGGGCCACCCGATCGTCCAGCAGGCGCTCGAGATCGTCGTCCGCCCGACGATCGAGGGCCTCGCCGAGGAGGAGATCCCGTACCGCGGCGTCCTCTACGCGGGCCTGATGCTGACCAAGGACGGGCCGCAGATCCTCGAGTACAACGTCCGCTTCGGCGACCCGGAGACGCAACCGATCTTCAGCCGGCTGCGCAGCGATCTCGTCGATCTCTTCGAGGCGACACTCGAGCCCGACGGGCTCGCTCAAGTGACGCTCGATTGGGACCCGCGCCCGGCGGTCTGCGTCGTCGCGGTCTCCGACGGCTATCCGGGCGGATATGAGTCGGGATTCCCGATCAGCGGGCTCGACCAGGCCGGCGCCCTGGACGACGTGACCGTCTACCACGCCGGCACGCGGCTGGGCGACGGCGGCGAGATCCTGACGGCCGGCGGCCGCGTCCTCGGCATCACGGCGCTCGGCGCGACGCGCGAGGATGCGCGGCAGCGCGCATACGAGGCGACGAACGCGATCTCGTTCACGGGGTTGCGGACGCGCAGCGATATCGCATCGAGTTCTGGCGGCGACTGATCGCGGGTCGTCCGATCGCGGTACGAGCCGCCGCAAGAACTCGATTGTGTTCTAGCGCGAGCCGACGTCCGCTCCGGAGACGGCCACGTTCCCTTGACGGCGGAGGGCGCTTTGCGCCTCGTGCAAAGCGGGTATGGCAAACGGCCACGCAGCGGTGGCCGTTTGTCGAGCGTCCTGTCTCTTGCCGACTACTTCTTTGAAGACGAGCTCTTCGAGGTCGACGACTTCTTCGATGCGCTCCCCATCGACTTCTTCGTCGAGCCCGACTTCTTCGTCGAGCCCGACTTCTTCGTCGAGCCGGCCTTCTTGGGGTCGTCCTTCTTGGCCTTCGGGTCCGTCTTCTTCGCCGTGCCGGTCTTCTTGGCGTCGTCGTCGTCGTCGTCATCGCCCGCCTCGTCGGGACAAACGAGGTCGTAGATGCGGTTCAGCGTGTTCCCGAGAGACTGGAGCGAGACCTTGTAGCGGTACGAGAGGTAGTCATAGTCCCTCAGGTACTCGTCGTCCGACTTCTTCTTCTTCGGCACGTACCGCGGGCTCAAGTCGTCGAGCGAGTACTGCTTCTCGATCTCCTTCTGCAGCTGGTAGCCGCGCTTGGCGACCATGCCGCCGAGGCGCAGCAGATGCTGGTGCGCGGTCAGGCTCTTCGTCCACAGCGCCGGGTACTTCTGCGGGAACTCGATGCGGATCTTGCGCTGGGTCTTGCCCTGACGGATGCGCCACTTCTTGACGAAGCCGGCGATCGCGGTCTTGTCGGCCGTCCCGTCCTCGACGTACTTCTTGCCTTCCTTGATCGCCTTGAACGTGTCGACGGCCTCGTTCATGTTGTCGATGAGCTCGTCGGTGTACTGCGTGTACGCGTCGCAGATAGCCTGCTTCTGCGCGGCGAGCTCCGCCGGCGTGCCGACCTTCAGAAGCTCTTCCGGCTTGCCGAACGTCCACAGCCAGCCCTTGTAGTTCATCGGGAAGGCGGTCTTGTTCTTCGCGAGTTCCTTCTGCACGGACGAGCTCTGCTCGGCGTACGGAATCTGGGCCTGCAGCGTGTAGATGTCGGCGCCGAGCGTCTTCTTCGGCTGGATCTCGATCTTGACCCCCTTGCGCGACTTCGACTTGAACTCCCACATCACGGTCTCGTCGTCGATCGGCAGACCGTTGTAGTTCAGATCGAACTGGATCTTCGTACCGGACGGCAAGTTCTTGCTGAGGTCGACGCGGATGCGAAGGGTCTGCTTGCCGGCTGCCTGCGCCGCCGACAGGTACGTGAAGTCGACCAGCTTGATCCAGGGCGGGTACGGCATGTCCTGGGCGCACAAGGCGCCACTGCCAAGCGTCGCGATGAGGACGGCCGCCAGAAACGGACGAGTAGCCGAGGAGCGCATCAATTCGCCTCTTCCTGCAACAGGACCTTCGGGTTCGGGAGGTAGTACGACAGGGTCACGTCGTCGATCGCCGGCGTCTGCACGACACCGCCCGACGTGTTGCCCTGGCCAACGTACTTGGAGCCCTTGATGAAGAATTTGTACACGAACTCCACACCGAGACCGCGGATGGCCGTTCCCTGCTTGCGGAACGCCTTGCGTCCGGCGATGCGGTTCGTGACGGACGGAGTGCGGTACGGCTCGCGGAAACGCGACGGCGGCGGCTTGCCGAACGAGCGGTACCAGACATCGCATTCGATCGGCGTATTGACGAGCTGCACCGGCCGGCTATTCGGAAGCGAGTCCGTGAACATCGTCGGGTAGTACGACGTCCAGTCGAACGACCGCAGCGCGACGTGGTTGACGTCCGGCGGCAGCGGAATCGAGAACAGGTTCGCGAACTCGCCGGTGCGCTGCGTGAAGTACCCCGCGCCGCCGCCGGTACCGCCGAAGTGGCGGCGGAACTGCGGGAACGTGCCCTCGTACGTGATCAGCTCGTCGATCGTCGCGTTGGCGATGATCCGCTTGATGCTCGGCACTTCGATCCTGACGCCACCGCCGCTGCCCCCGGCGCGCGCCGTGTTGGTGTACCACTTGAAGACGCCGGCGTCCGCGGCCCCCTGGTGCCGCACGATGCCGCCGATCTGCAGGCCGTCCTTCGGCTGCCGCTCGTTGAGGCGCACCCACGAATTGGCCGTTCCGTCGACGATCTGCTGCGGCCGCCGCGGCACGCCGCCTTGCTGGACCGGCTGGTAGTCGAGGTAGACGCGGATCGGGAACGTCGGGTTCGAGTCGTTCCAGTCGAGCGCGATATGGTGCCACTCGTGCGCCTTGAAATGGCGCGTGTCGACGACGATATCGGCGCGCGAGATGACCTTCTGCTGGTCGAGGAACTCGAGAATCGGGTTGTCCGGGTTGCCGCCCGCCGCGCTCGTCTCGGAGCCCGGATCCGGGAACAGCTGCAAGCTCCCCCCCCCTTCGCCAGTAGCCTCCGGGAACGCCTGGTGGTAGTACATGCGGACGATCCGCAGCTCGCCCTTCGTGTTGCGGAAGATGAAGAACTGCGTGCCCTCCGAGCCGCGGTAGTCCTGCATCGCCGGACGGACTTCATTGATGACGGAAGTGCATCCGATGAGGCCGCTGAATACCGGGTCGGCGCCGTCGAACTCGAACTTGACCCAGAACGCCATGCCGCCGCTGTAGTACGGCACGGGGCCGAGGATGTTCTGGCCCTGCACGCCCGACGCACCGACGCGCGCGAGCCCACCGCCACCAGCCTGCCCGATGCGCGAGTGCGAGGGCAGCACGAGCAGGCGGTTGCCGAGGTGGTTCATGCGGAACATGCTCGTGTGCAGGCCGTCCGGGAACAGGTCCGTGCCGACCTGCTCCTTGCCGATGAGAGGATCGGCCCACGCCGCGGCGCCGACGCGGAACACGTTGAACGACTGCATCCGCTTGCGACGGTAGAACTCGCGGTTCTGACGCTGCGAGTTTCGCGGGTGCGAGTTGAAATCGAACACGCCCTTCAGCGCGTCGGAGACGTCGTCGCCGAAGAAGCTCAGGCCCTTGCCCTGAAGCACGCGACGCAGCAGCGTGATGTTCTGCGTATCGCGCTCGGAGAACGAGTGCTCGGCGAGGATCAGGTCATCCTTGCCGAAGAGGTTCGCTCGGCTCATCCGGGCGACCTGCTGGCGGCGACCATCGAGCAGCCCCGCGAGCTCGACCCTGCCGTCGCGTCGCGACCCCTGCGTGTAAAGCTCGGTCAGCGCGTTCATCGGCTCGGGCCAGGTGACGACGAACTTGCGGTCGGCGCGGCTCGAGCGCGCTCCGACGGCGAAGCTCTGCTCGAAGTGCAGCTGGTTCGTGTGCCGCAGCACGTCGAACACCTTGACGATCGTGCGCACCTTGTGCTGGAACGGGAAGTAGTCGGTCGGCAGCTCGGCACCCTTGCCGGAGACGGCCGTGCGCGCCGCGGGGCTCGCCTTCGACAGGTCGATCATCTCGCCCAGCGTGGTGATCTCGAAGGTGCCCATCGAGTCGAAGCAGAACTCGGTCGTGTGCCCCTTCTTCAGCACGGGGATCGCACCCTGCGACCGGTCGGCCCACACGAGATCCGATTTGTCGAGGACGGTCGCGGCGGGAACGTTGGAGTTGTAACGACTGATGCGCGTGTTGGGATTGAAGTTGGCCTTCAGGATCCCCTTCATCATGTCGTAGTACCACGCGTTCTGCTCATGGACCGACAGTCCGAGCCGCTCGCGCAGCTGCCGCTCGAGACCCTGCGCGTTGCCCTTCTGCCACAGGATGCCGATCGGGCTGGCGCCGCCCGACACGAGATGGGAGCGGATTTGACGGTTATTCGGCTGATCTGGATCGATGACCTGCACGGTGCTGGGGGACGGGAAGTAACCCGCATCGAGGCCGTCGATGAAGTCCTCGAAGCCGGGGCGCGCAGAGTCGCTCGTACGCCAGGTGCGCAGAAACCGCGAGCTCTTGCGATCGGCGACAATGCGCTGCGCGATCTTCTGCGCCTCGGCGTACCGCAGCTCCTGGCTGTACACGAAGACCGGCCGCGGCGCGACGTCACGCACCTCCTCCGACGCGAACAAACGCTCGCCGAGGATCTGCGCGTTCGAATCGACAGGAACGATCGCGCCGCCGGCTCCGCCGATGCGCGAGTACGGGAACACACGCCGCCCGGCGAGCCCCGTCAGGCACGCGACGAGGACCTCCTCGGGTGCCGTGTTGACGTTGATCGGGTGGCGCGGCTCGTGCGACAGGCGAACGTCGATCGCGCTCGGCATCGCGTTCACTCCACCGCCGCCGAGGCCTCCGCTATTGCCCTGGGCGAGCTGCGTACCGGAGCGACCCAGCGCCAGGTCGGGAACCTCGTTGTCGCCGTCGTCGGGCCGATACGTGTACGGATCTTCCCAGGAGTGGCAGGTCAGGAAGTCCTTGACGATGTGGAAGTTCTCGTCGCCGATCAGCAGGCGCAGCTGGTTCTTCGACTGGAACTTCTGCCCCTCGAGACGCTGGCGGAACTGCAGGATGTGGTAGCCGCGCACTCTGCTCCCGCTGCGATGCGGCTCGGTGTAGAACGGGTTGTAGATCTTGCGGCCGTCGCGCTTCAGGCGCGGGCTCTTCGCGATCGCCTCGCCCAGGTGGTCGAGCATGCGCGCGAGCGTATCCTGCTGGCCGTTCAGGTTGATCTGCGAGTTCGTGTCGATGACCTTGCTCTTGAACCGGTAGAGGAAGCCCGAGACCTCCATGTAGTTCTCCCACCGGCCAACGCGCGGATCCTCCACTTCGACTCGACCGACGGCGAGCGAGCCGGCCTCGCCGAGCTTGTTGAACTTGTACAGCCAGTTCGTGTTCTGATAGTAGGTCCACGAGTAGTGGTTGTCGGCCTCGTAGAGCGTCGTGATCGCGCGGTCGAGGGCCGAGCTCGACACCCAGTCCATGCGCTGTGTGTCGATGTTGTTCTCCGACGCCTGCTGCTCCAGACGCATCAGCTGGACGAACGTCGTACCGAGCACGACGAGCAGCGTCAGCACGGCGAGGGCGACGATCAGCATGACGCCACGCTCGCGGCAGCGCGAACCGGCACCCCGACTTCGGGGCCCGCCGCGAGGCGCGGAGCCAGCGGACGGAACGAGCTCGAGAGTCTTCATGGTGTGGCCTTTCGGCTCCCTACTCTTCAATCAAGACGATGACCCGAGGGCAAATCTTGCGATGCCGCTCGACGCCAGCAAAACCGCCAGCGGAACCCGACGCAGCGACCCGCGACCTACACGCGCGCGAGCGACGCATCCTCGGCCAGGCTCGCATCTCACAAGACTCGTCCCGCTCGTGGGTTGTTGCAAGCCGGCCGGGTAAATCGAGCTGGATTCAGAGAAGTGTAGCACAGGGTGCGGGGGCGAGAAACCGTCGGTAAGGTGGCGGGAAGACGGGGTCGGAAGGACGGCCCCGAACCCGGGCCGAACCCCGAGATCCGGGGGTGGGCGGTGTCGGAGTCGGAGGCGGAGGCGGAGTCGGGGTCGGAGTCGGGGTCGGAGT
>CAYMRB010000463.1:0-7787 GCA_964392615.1 uncultured Planctomycetia bacterium
CGCTCTTCAGCAGTCCGCTGAAAAAGGGCTGCTGGGACTCGCGCTCACCGGGCACAAAAAAAAGGCGCCTCAGAGGAGTTGAGGACGCCCTTAGAAAAGAAGTGAAGAGGACGGTATGGTACCCGCTTCCCTCGGGGATGCAACCCCGGAAGTCACTGGGCGACCGATAAGATGTGACTTTTTTCGCCCGGCTGGGAAAGAACCGACAACGTCACTCTTAACCTCCCCTCAGGGAGCGACTTGCGACACGCGACAGCGGCGTTCGGAGGCGCGAAAGACGAACCAGCCCAGGGCACGGGGAACTCCCGTGCCGCAGGGGTCGTCGCCGCATCGCCGAATGCTGAAGCTGTCCGTTGAAGAAGGCTGGTAGGACCGACCCGCTCGCGAGCGAGGGCGAGCTCGGTCAGCGCTTCGCCTTGGCGCGCTTCGCGCGGGCCTTCTTCTTGCGGCCGCCCGCCGCCTTCTTCGCCCCCCCGCGCCGAAGTTGGAATCCGGCCCCGGTCTTCTTGATCGAAGGTTCCTTGGTGGCCGTGTTGTAGACCGCGGTGTAGAAGCTCTGCCGCGTTGCCGTCGTCTCGTATCCGGCCTTGAGCACACGATCCCGAAGCGCCCCTGCCCCGAGCGGTTCCGAGCTCTTCTCGAGCACCTCGACGATGACCTGCCGCAGCGTCTTGACGCCCTTCGGTCGTCGTCCGCGCCCTCGCGCGCCCACCGGCTCGCCTTGCACGCGCAGGATGCGCTCGCAAAGAGTCTTGAGCTCTTGGTTCCGCTTGATCGCGTCCTCGAGCGAGGCGATCACCTCACGAATCTCGCTCGGGCTAATCGTGACGTTCTGGACCTTGATGTCCATCTGCAATCTCTCCGCTATACGGGTGAGTAGGTAGATCCGAGCAATCGACCGTCCCCACGCTCGCTACCTCGACCGAATCCCACACATTTCTGGAGACCAGGACTCGTCACGAGACGGCCAGAAACGACGAGATTCGCGCTGCAGCGCTCATAATCCGCACCTCGCTGCCTCACCAACGGACATCGAGGCATCGGAAATGTCATTCAACCTCTCCGCCGCACAACGTATTAGAAATTCCCAGAAAAGAAACAGATTTCCTTCTTCGCCTAGCTGTTGAGTGGTTGCCGACGGGCCGGTAAACTGACCCGCGAACATCCCCAAGACACAGAGCACGAAGCCATGTTCCTGTCAGGAATCGCCGACGAAGCGGCAAGTGATATCGACCGCCAGATCGCAGCTCATCTCGCTTTGGGCTGGAAGTACATCGAAGTGCGCAACGTGTCGGGGACCAACCTGACAGACCTCGATGACGCCGAATTCGAGCGCGTTGCCGGCCTGCTGGCCGACGCAGGCCTGCGAGTATCGTGCTTCGCCGCGCAGCTCGCGAACTGGGCGCGCCCGATCGACAGCGACCTCGCGGCCGACGTCGCCGAGCTCCGCCGAGCGATTCCCCGCATGCAGCAGATGGGAACGACGTTCATCCGCTGCATGAGCTATCCGAACAGCGATCCTCCGCTCGACGACGCGGCTTGGCGGCGAGAGACCGTCCGGCGCATGAAGGAGCTGGCGCAGATCGCGGCCGACGGAGGAGTCACCCTCGTCCACGAAAACTGCAGCGGCTGGGGCGGCCAGGGCGCCCGCCAGTCGATGGAGCTCCTGGCCGACGTCGGTTCGGACAGCCTCCGACTCGTGTTCGATACCGGCAACCCGCTGCAATACGAGCAGGACACGTGGGAGTACTACGAGGGCGTCAAGGACGCGATCGTCTACGTCCACATCAAGGACTACTTCCCTCGCGAGACGGGGAAGCAGGAGATCGCGTGCTTCCCCGGCGAGGGCGCCGGATACGTGCGGGAGATCGTCTCGGACCTGCTGGCGAACGGATACGACGGCGGCTTCTCGATGGAGCCGCACATCACGTCGGTCATCCACCTCGACCAGGAGGCGTCGGATCCGCAGCGCGCGTACGACACGTACATCGAATACGGACGCCGTTTCGAAGCGCTGCTGCGCGACATCCGCGGCGAGTAGCCGTCAGAGGCCGAAACGACCGAGCAGCGTGTCCTCGATGGGGGTCGAGGTCCAGCGTCCGTCAGGCTGGGCGCGACTTTCCTCGGCGCGGGCTCGCTCGACGCGGGCGCGCTTCGCCAACGGCGCCAAGGGCCGTGGATCGCGGGCGCAGACGGCCCGACACAACGCGTGGTCGTGCTCTTCGATGTCGAGCCGCACGCGGACTCGCTCGCCGAGGCGCAGCTCGACGCGATCGTGCGTTTGCCGCCAGTCGATCTTGACGCGACGGATCTCGACCAGGCAACGCATCCACGGTGCGGCGAGCTCACTCGCGAGCGCGAGAAGGGCGCGCTCCTGTTGTGGGGTCACCTGCCGGTCGACGTGGAAGACGGTCTTCGCTCGCGGTCGTCGGCTGCCGCGGGTCACCCTCTCCGCGAGTCGATCGGACTCGACCACGGCCACGAATGCCAAGCCGGACAGGTCGACGCCGTTCCACACGCCGCGCGTGACGCGCCACGCCAGCACGGCGCGGGATCGGCTGCCGAGGTGGCTGCCTCTGCCGGGCGTCGCCGCCGCCCCCACGCGGTGCGAGCGAGTCTCGAAGTAGTCGCCGAAGACGGTCGGCTCGACGGTCGGCTCGTCCTGACCGAGCGCGGGGCCGGCCGCCGCCAGGGCGCAAAGGACGGAGAGCGCCAGGAACGGAGACGCACGATGGATGGCGAGAATAGTCATAAGGCTATTGTGCCCCCCGCCATCGAGACGGGTCAACCGCCCCGTGCCGACGGGGCCCTGCGCGCCGTGAATAACCGTTCCCGAACGCCGTCCGAATCCGTTGATTCGGTCAAGGAGCCGTGCGAGCTCCGACCGACGCGCTCCTCGGGCCCGTGCGCGAACCAACGGAAGGAGAATTTCGATGAAGAGATCCATCCTCTTCGCCACCGCCTTGCTGGCTGGCGCCATGCTGTTTCCGACAACCGGCGAGGCCGGGGAAATCCGGCTCGGATTCGGCTTCGGGTCGTCACGCGGAGGCGTGCGAGCTCACGGACACGTGAACGATCGCGGCCATGTTCACGGCGGCGTGTCGGTTCAGGTGGGACGCAGCCACGGCCGAGTGCAGCACCACGGCCGAGTGCAGCACCACGGCCGAGTGCAGCACCACGGCCGCGTGCTACAGCCGCGCCGGTGCGGCCCGCACGGACGTCACCACCAGCCCCGCCCCGTCTGCCACCACCGCTGGATCCCCCAGTACCGCATGGCCTGGGTGCCGCCCGTGTATCGCACGGTCTTCGTCGGCTACGACGCGTGCCACCACCCGGTCTACCAGCGCGTGTGCGTCCGCGCGGGTTACTACCAGAGAGTCGCGTGCGGACACCGCTGCGGAACCTGCGGCCGCCCCCGCTGACAACCGCGGCACACCGCCCGAAACGATGACAAACCGCCCCCCCGCCGCCCCCCCCCCCCCCGCGGCCGCGTCGTATCCGGCCCCGCCCCCACTGCCAACCGCAGCTATCGGTAGTAGAGGAAGTAGAACGGGAACGCGACGACCTCGCGAAACAGGAAGAAGCTCTCTCGCGACAGACGAGAAACCCCGCCCGTCGACGTCTGGCTCGAACAGGTCGGCACGGTGTAGCACTCGGCCCCGAAGCGCTTGAAGATCATCTTCACACGCGCGCAGTGAAAGTACTGGCTGACGGTCAGCAGGCCACGAAAGCCGTTCTCACGCGCGATGCGCCCGCAGTTGAACGCCGACTCGAACGTGTTGCCTCCCTCCTCGTCGAGGATGATGCGCGACGTCGGAACGCCTCCATTGCGGAACGCGTACTGCGCCATGACCTGCGGCTCGCTGAGACCGTTCTTGCCGACTCCACCGCTCATGATCAGGAACGATACATTCCCTTGCTGGTAGAGCTCGATGCCGGTATCGAGCCGATCCTTCAGCGCACCGCAGACGCTGCCATCGTCGTAGACCTTCGCGCCGAGAACGACGGCCGCATCGGCCTTGCGGCGGAAATCGGTGCGCCCGAACGTCACGATGTGGATCAGAATCAGCGTGAACAACGCGACGCTCAGACCGATGCCGTGCACGAAACACCACGCCGGCGGCGGCAGCTTGGGCTCGAGTGCGCGACACCACGAGATGCGCGCGAACTCGAGCAGCAGGATCATCCAGACGGCCAGGCTGAGCGGCACGGGCAGATCGGTGGAAAACTCGCCGCGATGCAGCTCGTGGTAGTACCCGACGACGTCCGCGCCGACGAGGATCCAGAATCCGAAGATCACACCTCCCAAGATCCACCGACACCACGCGGCGCGGCCGACGTCGTGGGGCACGAGCAGAGCCGCGGCCAGGAACGTCGCGAAGATCGACCGACCCGGCTCCGGGAAGTGGAGGTCGAGCCAGACACCCGTCAGCGACAGGCCGGGGTTCTCGAGCGCGAGCACGAGATTCAGGAGGATGAGAACCGCCAAGGCGACCCCCAGGGGCCGCGTCAGCGCGAAGACTCTCTGGATCATGGTCGGTCCACGCAATCGTTCGACCGGGGTGGATCCGCAGGGGAGACCGACCGCGAACCCACAACGTAAATATCGGAAGGATCGGCCACTTTTCCGGAGCGCTACATGTGGGGGCGGCTGCCAGGACCAGCCCAGCGGAGTCCGAACCTCCCATCTTCCCGGACCTTGCGGCATCGCGGCGACGCGTAGGGAACCTGTCAGGGTGGCCCGGTCGTGCGAGCATCGATAGAATGGCATCATGCGAACGGACGGGAACCAACTGGACGCGATCCTCACGAGCTGGCGCTTCGACGAAGCGGACAACGTCCGCCGCGTACGCGTCGAGGACGATCGAGAGGTGATCCAGGTACGGCTCCCGCTCGGTATCGAGCAGTACGAGATCCAGGGGCGCCCGGACGGTCACCGACCGTACGACAAGGAGTCCTGGTACCACGTCTACCAGGAGCTCGCAGAGCAGTCGCCGAGCGAGTTCTGCATGGACGACGAGCGCTTCGAGCGACTCAAGGACGAGTGCCTGCTCTACTACTATCGCTACCTGCTCTTCTTCCAGATGCAGGAGTACGAGTTCTGCGCTCGCGACACGCTGCGCAATCTGGAGGTGCTGGATTTCGTCGGCCAGCACTGCACGGAGGAACAGATCACGACCCTCGAGCAGTACCGTCCCTACATGCTGCGCATGCACGTGATGGCGCGCGCGCTCGACCGCCTGCAGGACGGCGGCGGTGTGGGTGAGGCGCTCCAGCTGGTCGACAAGGGGCGACGCGCCATCGAGAACCTCCCGGAGCTCGATGGCAGCCGGATCTTCACCGTCGAACGACGCAACTCGCTGCGCGTGCTGACGGATTTCCACCGCCAACTCAGCGATCTCGGCCCACTCTCCCCTCGCCAGCGACTCGAGCAGCAGCTGACGCAGGCGGTGGACGCCGAGGAGTACGAGGAGGCGGCGAAGCTGCGTGACCAGATCGCCAGCCTGCCCGAAGACGCCGAGGACTGCTAACGAGTCGCGCTACCGAGCGAGGACGAACCTCTCGACGGCCTCGGCGACGCCGGCCTCGTTGTTAGTGCGCTCCGTCACCACGTCCGCGATCGCCTTCGTGCCCGCCGTCGCGTTGGCTAGCGCGACTCCGGTGCCGCACGCGACGATCATGTCGATGTCGTTCTCGGCGTCGCCGATCGCGAGGATCTCCTCCAGCGTACAGCCGTAGTGGCGACCGAGCGCCTCGAGGCCGTGCGCCTTGTCGACGTCGACAGCGGTGATCTCGAGATACTCGCGCTCCGACTTCGTGAACGTCGCGCGTCCGGCGAATTCGACCGAGAACCGTTCCCGCAGCCGATCGCACTCGTCGGGCTCCGCCAACAGGATCAGCTTGGTCGGATCTCGACCGCGCATCGTGTCGAGATCGACGATGTTGTACTCTGCGCCGGTGCGCCGACTGTAGAGGTCGATGAATGGTCGACGGCGAGGCCCGTCCTCGGCGTAGAGCAAATCGTCGAGATAGAAGTTCAGCAGGATGCCGCTCTCCCGCGAGAAGTCGAGAAGGAGATCGGCGACGTCGGCCGGCAGAGGGGCATGGTGGATCGTCGGCCGGCCCTCGGCACGGCGTCCGACGACGTGGCCGCCGTTGTAGGCGACGAGCGCGCAATCGATACCGAGGCGTTCCGCGATCGGCTCGATACGACAGATCATACGACCCGATGAAACGGCGACGCCGACGCCGCGCTCGACCGCCGCCTTCAGCGCCAGAATGTTCGCCGCCGGGATCTGCTTGTCGTCATCGAGAAGAGTGCCGTCGAGGTCGAGGGCGATCCACCGTACGTCGTTCATATACTTGACCTGGTCTGGGCTGACCCTTAGAGTACGGCCACACCGTCGAACGACAGTGGGCGATTAGCTCAGCTGGTTAGAGCGCCATCCTCACACGGTGGAAGTCGCCAGTTCGAATCTGGCATCGCCCACCACCTTCAAACTCTGCTGGACCTTAACTTTAGGTCACCCGCCGAAGGGGCGGCGCGGCAAGTCCGAAGTCCTCCGATCCGTATCGAGTGATACGGACCGGGAGAAAAAGGAGCCGCGCCATGGCGAAGAAGAGCGGAAGCCCTCCCACCTACCGTCGGCAGAAGGTCAACAGCGGCATCGATCGCGCGTTCGTCGAGATCGACGGCCGGCGCCAGTACCTCGGGCGATATGATACCGACGAAAGCCGAGAACGATACCGCGAACTCGTCGCGCAGTGGGCGACCGGCGTCGACACCGCGCCCGTCGACGACGGCTCGATCACGGTGGTCGAACTCGTCGCCCGCTACGTCGAGCACGCCGAGACGTACTACCGACGACCAGACGGGACACCGACGCGGACGGTCGACAACGTCAAGCTCGCGCTGCGCCCCCTACGCGAACTCTTCGGACGGACGCCGGTTGCCGAGTTTGGTCCGGTAAAGCTGCGCGCTGTGCGTCAGCACATGATCACCGCCGAGCTGAGCCGCAAGACGATCAACAACCGCATCGGCAAGATCAAGACGATGTTCCGCTGGGGCGTGGCCGAGGAGATCGTGCCGCCGGACGTCTACGCGAAGCTCGCGGCGCTCGCGGGGCTGCGGCGCGGCCGCAGCGCGGCGAAGGAAGGCGAGCCGGTGCGGCCGGTGCCGCCGGAGCACGTCGAGGCGATTCGGTCGTTCGTCACGGCGCCGGTCTGGGGGCTTGTCCAGCTGCAGCTCGCTACGGGAGCGAGGTCGGGCGAGCTGGTCATCATGCGGCGCGGTGACATCGACGACTCCGGGGACGTGTGGACCTACCCGCCGTCGTTTCACAAGACGGAGCACCACGGGCACGATCGGATGATTTTTATCGGCCCGCACGGGCAAGAAGTGCTGCGACCGTTCCTCGCGTCGAAGGGGCCGGCGGACTTCGTGTTCTCGCCGCGCGACGCAGTGGAGGAACGACGCCAGGCCCGCAGTGCGCGGCGCAAGACGCCTCTGTCGTGTGGCAACACGCCGGGATCGACTCGCAAGCGCAAGCCGAAGCGCAAGCCAAGAGAGGCGTACACACCGGGCACCTACGCGACGGCGATCAAGCGGGGCTGCGAGAAGGCCGGTGTCCCCCACTGGCATCCGCACCGGTTGCGGCACTCTGCGGGGACGGTCATTCGGCGTGAGTTCGACGTCGAGACGGCCAGGATCATCCTGGGGCATCGATCGTTGGCGATGACGGAGCTGTATGCCGAGGCTGCCGAGAAGCGGGCGATCGAGGCGATGC
>CAYMRB010000464.1:0-7767 GCA_964392615.1 uncultured Planctomycetia bacterium
GCGCGAAAGCGAGATCGAGAACGGGCTTCGGCGAACCTCACAGAGAATGAGGTCTGCCCCCGACTCCTGCTATAACGGAGGCGTAGCGCACAACCCCCTCCGAGGAGAGTGATCGCATGCGACTTCCCGCCTGCCTGGTCTTGCTCATCGTCTTCGCTTCGCCCCTCGTCGCGGATCCTCCGCCTGCCGTCGCCCGGCTCGAGCCGGCGCACGAAGCCGTCGACGTCGACGCGAAGAAGGTCACACGGCTGACGGTGGAGTTCGACCGGCCGATGAGCACGACCGGCTGGTCGTTCTGCGGTGGCGGGCCGACGTTCCCGAAGTTCGCGGGCCAGCCGCGGTGGACGAACCGGACGACGTGCGTCGTCGATGTCGTGCTCGAGCCCGATCGCGACTACTCGATCCTGCTGAACTGTCCCGCCGGCGGCAACTTCCGCAGCGCGAAGGGCGTCAAGGCGCCGCCGACACCGTGGAAGTTCTCGACGCTGCCCGCGAAGCTGCCGAATCCGCGCCGCCAGCGCGCGCTGAATCGCCAGGCGCTGAGCGCGCTGCAGGACGTCCTCGAGAGCAAGTACTCGTACTACGACCTGCGCGATGTCGACTGGCGCTCGCTCTTCCGCAAGAACGGCAAGAGGGTGCTCGCGAGCCAGACGACGCGGGTGTGGGCGGCGAACGTCGGCAAGATGCTCGCGCCGGCGGGCGACGTGCACCTGTATCTGCGCCTCGATGACCGCGTCATCGCGACCGGCCGCCGGGCGGTCGATCCGGCGTTTCGCATCCGGGTCGTCGCGAACGAGCTCGCGAAGAAGCGACAGATCGGCAAGCAAGCCCTGGCGGGGAAGACGGCGGACGGCATCGGATATCTGCTGATCGCGAGCTGGAGCGGAGCGCTCGACATCGACGGCGTCGAGAAGGCCCTGGCGACGCTGCGCGGATCGAAGGCCCTCATCGTCGACGTCCGACCGAACAGCGGCGGCGACGAGCTGCTCGCGCGGCGCGTGGCTGCCTGGTTCGTCGACGGCACGCGCGTGTACTCCAAGAACCGCTACCGCACGGGCAAGGGCAAGAAGGGCTTCGGCCCCGTGCTCGAGCGGAAGATCACCGGCAACACCGACGACGACAAGCGCTATCGCGGTCGCGTCGTCGTGCTGACGAGTCGACATGTGATGAGCAGCTGCGAAGCGTTCGTCCTGATGATGCAGCAGGCGGACGACTGCACGGTCATCGGCCAGCGCACGTACGGCAGCAGCGCCAACCCGAAACCGCACGAGCTACCGAACGGCGTCACGATCGTCGCGCCATCGTGGCAAGCCATGTTGCCGAACGGCACGTGCTTCGAAGGCAAAGGCATCGAACCCGACGTCGAGGTCAAGGTCGACTTCGCCGGGCTCGACGCTCGCGATCCGATCCTCGAGCGCGCGCTGGAGATCCTGCGGGAGCAGTGATCCGACGCCGCTCGACGTGGGCTACCTCGACATCGCCAAGACAGCCCCGCCCAGCCGGGTCCTCGTCGCGTCGTGACGCGTCGGTGACAGGGCCGGGCGACACTGACTGTGACGTCGATCTCCTGGCACAAGAGGAGGGCGCTGGCAAACCGGTCAATCGCTCACCGCACGCCACGGGTGCTCGTAGGGCCCGATGTCGTCGACCGGGATGGGATCGAACAGCGCGCTGCGGAACTGCGGCGCGCTCCGGACGAACCTCGCGTCCTGGACCCGCGCGACGTCGACCGCTTCCGCCGTCACGCCGTTGACGACCGCCTTCTGAACCCCGCCGTCGCGCAGGAACGTCTTGCCGCTCCTGGCGAAGACGTTGCGGCAGATGAAACTGCGATTCGCTTCCTCGCGCAACCGTGCCAGCGCCGGATACCGCTCCGCGTACGACGGGCTGCGTGATTGCGGCAGGAAGCGCTCGATCGAGTCGAGCCATCGCTTCTCGCTCCAGCGCGAGAAGCTGATGCCCGCGTAGCAGTCGACGAACAGGTTGTTGTCGATGACGTTCTCCTTGCCGCCGTGAATCTGCACGCCGCCGAACAGCTTCGCGCCGCAGCGCTCGAACACGTTGGCGTACACGTGCACTCCCGAGATCATGTCGTCGAGCCGGACGCCGGCGCCACCGCAGTGCGACCCCGCACCGATGTCGCTCCAGCGGTTCCAGCGGATGACGACGCCGCGGTACAGCGGATTGCCGAACATGTCGACGCCGCCCTGGTCGTCCGACTCCTTGACGACGTGCCGCACGTTGTTGAGCTCGACGAGCTGATCGTTGCCCTCGACGCGCATCGCCGACGACGGCATGCTCTCGAACAAGTTGTGCGCGATGCGGTTGCCGCAGCCGTCCAGTCGCACAGCCGGCGAGTAGGTTCGCTTGAGCCGGCCGATGTCGTAGACGACGCAGTTCTCGACGAAGTGCTCTCCCCGCGTCAATGCCTTCCGATCGCCCCCGGTGACGCGCGAACCGGCGCAGCCCAGCGTGTGCATCACGCAGCCGAAGAGGCCGTGCCGCTTGCCGCCGCTGATGATGGCCGCGTCGCCGCCGAGCCGCCGAAACGCACAACCCGCGATCAGCGCGTTCGCGCCGCCACGAACGTGAATGCCGTCGCCGCGGCTCTCCTGGAACGTCAGGCCGAGCAAGATCACGTGCTCGACGCCTTCGAAGATCACGTGCGGCTCGCGAAACACGCTGAGCACCGTCGAAGCGTCAGCGACGTCGGTCCCTTCAGGTGGCAGCCAGTACGTGATGCCGCTCGTCCGGTCGAGATACCACTCGCCCGGCCGATCGAGCTCGCGCAGCACGTTGACGGCGCGATAGCGCTGGTCCTTGCGGTAACCGTATCGCGAGTACGGCTTCTTCAACGTGAACGCGCGAGCTTTCGGATCGACCGCGGCGACGGTCTGGAACTCCTCGAACCAGTCCCAGAACCAATAGCCGTACAGACGCACGTCGGGCTCGTCCGTCCAGCTCGCCGGTCGGTCCTCGACGAAGCGGAACTTGCCATCCTTGCAGCCGTCGATACGCCCCCACACCTTGAATCGCTCGTCGCCGAGGATGTCGCCCGTACGGACGAAGCCCTCGTTCGGCCACCGCGCGAGCGTCTGCGGTACATCGTCGACGAAGAGCTCCGGACACGATCTGAGAGCGGTCGCATCGCCGAAGTCCGTCACTCCGAGAGCGCGCAGATCGCACTGCCTGACGCGTTCGCGAACCGCCGCGTCGAGACGCTCGCGTACGCCGGCGTCCGCGACCCGCTTCCAATCCCGCAAACGCACGCCGCCTCGAAACACCGGTCGCTCGCCCGGCGCGGCCTGGTAGACGACCGGCGCGGACGCCGTGCCGGAGTCCTGCTTCTCGAGGCGCAACGTCGCCGTGACCGGATACGAGCCGCCGTGGATGACGACACGACAGCTCGCATCGGCTGCGCGGTCGCGGTGCGCCTTCCTCCAGGCGCGAATCGCATCGCGCGCGGCGAGAAGCGATCGCAGCGGATGATCCTTCGAGCCGTCCGCCGCATCGTCGCCACCCGGAGCGACGTGAAACGTCGCCGCCGCCTTCGGAAGAGCCGGCAGCTCGACGCGATGGGCTGCGCGGTCGTAGCCCGAGAGCCCCCGCTCGACGCGCCTCGCCGCAGCGATGCGCTGTCGCGCCAAGTCGCGGTGCGGCTTCGGCAGCGTCGCGTCGTCGCAGAGCCGCTGCCACGTCGCAGCGGCCGCTTGCGCGTGCCCTGCAGCGGTCTGCGCATCCCCGAGGCCGAGGCCGGCGAGGCCGCGCAGGAACGACGACCCGCTCGCATCATCGGAGAGGCTTCGAAAGCGATCGATCGCCTTCTCGACGCGCCCGGTGGCAAGGTCGGCAGCGGCGCGGTCCAGCTCGGGAGAAATCGAGGCCGGTGCGCGGGCGAGATCGTCGGCTGTCAGCAGTGACGGTAGACCGATGGCAAGCACGACGACAACACCCCGGACGATTCGCGATCCGATCACGGACGGCTCCTTTCCTTCCCTGACTCGGGGAGAGCGCAGCGCTTCACGTTCACGCGCAGATCGAGACTCGGTTCATCGGACGATATGGCAGCCCGTCGGACAAGGCAATCCGGCGCGATGGCGGCCATTTCGCCCAGGCTCTTCGTTGTCAGAACTCGACAATGCACCAGCCCAGCGCATGCCGTGACTCCGGTCATGTCGTCACAGATACGGCGACAGCAACCGCGCCACGCCGTCGCGCAATCGCACGGGAAGGCTCCGCCCGTCCACGTCGGCGAGGGTCAGGACCTCGGCCGACTCGATCTTGCGCCGAGCGATGCCCGCGAGCCGCGATGCGAGATCGCGATCGTAGCACTCGACGTCGAACTCGAAGTTGAGCCGCAGACTGCGCGGGTCCCAATTCGACGACCCGATCAGGCTCCAGGTGTCGTCGATGACCATCAGCTTCGAGTGATCGAACGGCGGCGGGGACAACCACACGCGGCAGCCTTTCTCGAGGACCTGCCACAGGAGCGCCGTCGACGCCCACTGCACGAGCCGCATGTTGCCGCGCGCGGGAAGGACGATGTCAACCTCGACCCCACGCAACGCCGCGACCTCGAACGCGGTGATCAGAGGCGCATCGGGAAGGAAGTACGGCGTCACGACGAGCACGGACGACCGCGCCGCTGCGAGCGCGCCGAGAAGTGCCCACCGCAACTTGTCGAGATCCTCGTCGGGTCCGCCCGGAATCCCGCGGCACAGCACGCCGACTTCGTCGTCGCACGCCACGGGAGCCGAGGGCTCCGCGGGGTGCAACTCCTCTCCCGTCGTGAACCGCCAGTCGATCGCGAATGCCTCGCGAAGCTGTGACACGACCGGGCCGTCGAGACGGAAGTGCACGTCTTGAATCGCCCCGCTACCCGACTCGCGCAGATTGTCCGCGCGGATGTTCATGCCGCCCGTGAACCCGACCCGACCGTCGACGACGAGGATCTTGCGGTGATTGCGCAGGTTCGCGTAGCGGAATCGCCACGGCAGAGCGGACGGCAGGAATCGCGCGACCCGCACGCCATCTCGAGCCAGGCGCCGCGGCATGCCCGACCAGCTCGTTCGCGATCCGACGTCGTCGATCAGCACTCGCACCTCGACGCCGCGCTCGAGCGCGCGCCGAAACGCCGCCGCGAGCTTCTCCCCCGCCGCGTCGTTGTCGAAGATGTAGCTCGCGACCTCGACCGTCTGCGACGCCTCGTCGATCGCGTCGACCATCGCCGCGTACGCTTCGTCACCGCCGATGAGCTCCCGCACGTAGTTGCCACGCAGGAGCGGCCAGTCGGTGACCCGCGACACGAGCTCGTGCAGCGAGTCGAGGTGTCGGTCTCCCCCCAGCGCCGCATGCAGCGCGGCGCGATCGCACGCGAACTCCGCCGGCGGAGCGGACGGGTCCGTCGTGCGCAGAATCTGGGCGCGACGCCGGATCCGGTTGATCCCGAGCCAGTAGTAGAGCAGCGCTCCGACGATCGGCACGAGCCAGATGACCCCCACCCAACCGATCGCGGCACGGGTGTCCCGGCGGTAGAGGATCGCATGCGCCGCCGCCGCGACGCTGACCGTCAGGTTCGTGATCGCGAGAAACCAAGCCCAGATGTCGAGCTCCGTCATCGGAAGGGCTCCGTGCCGCCGCGCCGCCGGTCAGGCGTGTCCAGACACCTGACCGCATCTCTACTATCGGCCCATCTCGCTGTCCGCTGGAGTGCCCTGGCCGGCATGGCCCGTCGCTCGATCGTCGTCAGGGTCAGGCGCTGACCGCGGCGAAGCCCTCGAGGAGACCTACCGCCTTCCTCAGCACGCTCGCGGCGAGGTCGCGCTCCACCGCCTCTTCGAGCACGTCGTCGTCGATCTCGAGGGTGACCAGCAGGCCCTGCCAATCCCGCACGTACGTCCTGCCACCGACTCCCGCGCGCGCGACCGTGGCTTCGAAGGCGCTGCGAACAGCCGCGGGTGTCGAGCACGGCCCGTCCAGACGCAACGCGTCGACGTCGTCGATGACGCCGAGCTCGCGCAGGCAGTGCGCGAACGAGAACACCAGCGTCAGCGCGGTCAGCGTCTCGGCGTCCGGCGAGACGCGCCGGCTCCGGTCCGCGCTCGCCCGCTCGGCGCCGTTCTCGAACCACAGGGTGTCGAGGCCGTTCGTACCGTAGACGACGAGCTTGTCGGCGTGCGCCGTCGGATCGAACCCCGCCTGCAAGAGCGGCGTCACGAGGAACTCGCGCAGCTCCTCCGCAGCATTCGACGAGATGACCGCGACACCTTCGCCGCGGACCGCGACGTCGATCAGGACCGCGGCCATGTCCGGCGGTACCGGCTTCCCGTAGTCGGGCGCCACGCAGCCGTCCTTGTCGGCGAAGATCGTCGGCGCGAACGGCGCCGCGGGCTCGACCGTCGCGGGAAGGGCTGCCGGCTCCTCGAGAAGACGGTTGATGCTCTCGAGCGCCCCGGCGTTGGTTCGCCCGGCGACGACCTCGTCACGAACGCACTCCAGCAATCGTCGCGTCCCCTCGAGCCCCGCACACACACTGCGACGAGCGCTGCCGAGGTCGCTGCTGCACGCCTTCCCGACAAAGACGCCGAGGACGCGCTCCAGTCTGAGAAAGCCGACATCGCCGTCGCTGTCGCCGATCCCGATCGCGAAGCCGCGAGCGGTGGCCGACTCGCGCTCGACGAGATCGCGCTTCGACGCGAGCGCGAAGGCGTCGAACCTGCGCCCGTAGTAGATCTCGAGCGCCAGCGCTTCGGCAGCGAGCTCCGCGAGGCTGCGGGCGAGCCGGGGCTCACCGCCGACGAACTCCCAGAACGATCGTAGCGTATCTTCCACCGGGCAATCTCTCCGACAGGTCTCTTCGATCAGGGCCGCGACTCTAGAACGAACGAGCTTGTGCCGCGTTGCACGGCGAATCCCCGCCGGCTCGTGCCGCGGGGTTCCTCGCTCGGCCCCGGACCGCACATCGCGCAAACCGCGAGCAGCAAGGCGCCCGGGCGACGTTGACCGCTGCGGTCCGCTCGCCGCCCCGTATCGTAACCCGTCGCGCGATTCGCGGTAGTCTCTCGGTCGCCTGCCGTGCGGCGCCGCCGGCTCCGCATGGACTTCGCGGACACCGGTGGTAGGCTTGAATTCAGAACTGGTGCGAGGGTTGAGGGGCTACGCACAAGATAGGCCTCGCGCTGCGGGGCTGCATTCGACAGGAAATCGGAAATGCTTCGCACCATCACCGCATGCGTCGGCATCGTCGTGGTGTCGTTCGGCGCGCAGGCGGAATGCGCTCCCATGACGCTGTCGCTCGTGGGAGTCAATAACAGTTCCGTGTCGGCGTCCGCCACGTTTGCCTACTCGGCGATCGACTCGACATCCGCCACGATCTCGATCAGCCTCACGAACACCTCGACGGTAACCTCGAGCCTGACGGGCCTCGCCTTCAACGCACCGTCGGCGGTGACCGGCGTGACGTCCCTCGTCGGCCCCGCGGGCTGGTCCGCCGAGTTCGATCCCGACGGCATCAACACGCCGGGCGACCTCGGCAGCTTCGACCTCGCCGCGCTGACCGGCCCGAACTTCAACGGCGGCAAGGTGGCGTACGGCATCGCCATGGGAGGGACGGGCCTCTTCTCGATCGGCATCAGTGGAGTCAATCTCGATCAGCTCGACGAGCTGAGCTTCCTGTCGCTCGTCTCGGCGCTGCACAACGCCAACACGGACCCTGTAGCGCACCCGGTTGCTTGGACAAGGGACTGCGTGTATTGATTCGCGACGAAG
>CAYMRB010000465.1:0-7754 GCA_964392615.1 uncultured Planctomycetia bacterium
GGCGACGCGATCTACACGCTGAACTTCAACTTCCTGGGCGGTCCCCCGATTCCGGCGCCGTTCCCGGAGTGCGGTCGCAGCAACGATCCGGCCGACGTCGCGCTCGGCTGCGAGACGCCGCCCGTGTGTCGGTAGCGCCAGCGGCGGATTGACCTGAATTGACAACCCGGCCGCGGCCTCGGAGAGGTCGCGGCCGGGTTCGTTTCCCCCCTGGTGCGAGAGCCTTCAAGCCGGTTAACGTGTGGGCGAGTGCCGCGCCACGGGAGCCCGCGACTCGCGGATCGACTGTAGGCGCCGAACGCGAGTCCCAGAGCGGCGCTGATTCTCAGACAGCTGATCGACACACCGACTCGGTTCTTCATC
The DNA here is from genome assembly GCA_964392615.1 of uncultured Planctomycetia bacterium. Lineage (GTDB taxonomy): Bacteria > Planctomycetota > UBA8108 > UBA8108 > UBA8108 > CAYMRB01. Next base: position 364 of record CAYMRB010000465.1, read on the forward strand.
ACGAAACCCCGGTCTCCGCCCGTCCGCACGAAATGGCGCTCGGCTCGCGACGCGTCGCCGCGGTCAGCATCGTGCTATCGGATGCCGGACGGTCCGAGATGACAAGAATCCGGGCGACCGACCGACCGCCTCAGCGCGCGTCCGCCACGGTCTTCGCCTGCTCGAGCAGCCGGCGCATGTCGAGCTTCGCGATGCGCTGCGTGTACGCGGGCTCGCCGTTCGGGCCGGCCTGCGCGACCCAGAGCTCGAGCGATTCCGGTGCGAACAGCGCGGTGTGGAGGCAAGAGGTCATGCCGACGCCAGCGCCCATCAGGTCCCAGACGCCCTGCATGTCGAGCTTGCCGTACCCCGCTCGGACGCGGTCGACAAGGCAGTCGTATCGCGTGCCGGCCGACATCAGCACAGCGTCGGCGATCGGCCGCGGCAACTCGTCATACGCGACGCCGGGCTCGATGACGCGGAAGTCCGTGATCTGCCGCTCGGCCGCGAGCTTCGCGGCGTACGACGCGACACCGGCCATCGACCGCGTCCGCGCGTCGCTGAGGACGTAGAAGTACTCGCAGGTCCGCGGCGTCGATCGCATCCACGCGAGCGCGTCCTTCGTGGTGTCGAAGCGCTCGACGACCTCCCGCATCAGAAACGTCATCGGCATGCCGTCCCAATAGCCCTCGCCGCGGCCGCCCATCTCGCCCATCGTGAGGCCCGCGGCATTCATCGCCGTCACCGTGCCGCACAGGCCGGCGTAGCCGACGTTGATCCACGCATGCCGTCCGCCGTCCGGACGGTGTAGCGTGACGACAGCGGAGTTCTGCAGGCCGATGTGCGTCATGTAGTCGAGCACGCGGCCGTGGTAGATCTTGCCGTCGACCGTCGCCTTGCCGCGCACCGCGATACCGCTGCAGTGGAAGATCTCGGGGAAGACGGAGAGGTGTCGGCCCCAATCACGCGGCAAGCCTGCGGCGGCCGACGTCGCGTCGATCTCGCGAACATGACGCTTCGGGATGAAGCGCTCGGTCGCGCTCCAGGCGCGCGCGAGCTCGCCCGGAAACCACTTGCCCGTCGACACCGTCGCAAGGAATCCGACGCCGTGCAGCGTGCGATGCACGTTGTAGTGGACTCCGTCGCGCAGCACCTCGCCGTGGCGTTTGCCCATCTCCTCGGGGGTCCCTTCCAGCCGAACGAACGGCACGCCGTCGACGCGAGGCACGTCGGCGAGCGGATCGGGGACGAGCTTCGGGTTGATGCGGGCGAGGAGCTTCTCGGCCCCGAGATCACCGAGCGTGCGCAGCATGCCGCGCAGGTGGACGATGTCGACCTCCTCGACGGCGGCTCCGTCTCCCGCGACCGGCGCGGCGGCGAGGAGCTTGTCGAACTCCGCGACCGGCACGCGCGAACACTTGCGCACGTCGATGCGCGCGATCGTCTCGGATGACGTGCCGAGGCGCAGCTCGAGGGTGAGCGCGCCGCTTTTCGCGCCGCGGCGGATGCGCAGGGCGAACTCGTCGGCGACCGCGGCCTCGAGCGTTCCGTCGTCGTCGAGGGTCATGTCGAGATCGGACGGCAGAAGCAGCAACGCGCCGACGCCGGCGAGGACGGGCGCCTGGCGCAGAAGCGCGCGCCACGCCTTCTCGTCGGCGAGCAACGTCGTCGCGTCGACCGGCGCGTGGCTCGCGGTGAAGAGCTTGCCGTGCGCGGGCACCCAGAGCGAGCTGCGCGACGCACCGAAGACGGCCGTCGCGCCCGGGAGGTCATCGCCGCCAACGCGCAGGTAGTGCCGCGCCCGGCCGTCCCACGCGAGCTCGACCGACCCCTTGTTGCCGTCGACCTCGCCGACAACGTCGAGGTGCCACGCCCGACCGACGCCCGGATCGGTCGTCAGGGGGAGCATCAGCCGATTGAGGACCTTCAGCAGCTCGACCTTCGGATGCCCTCGATCGGCCGCGCGCGCGAGATCCGTGACGGGAACAACGAGAAGAACTGCCAGAGCGAGAATGCGAACGGTCACGGCCCAGCCTCCGTGTTGGATCGGTGCAGGTGAGGACGGAGGGCGATGGTACGCGTGCGGCGCACTGCGAGCAAGCAAAGCGAGTCCCTCGTCCTCCGTTCCTCCGTTTGCTCTGGTAGCTCCTGTTCACGGCCTTTTCTTCGCGCATCGGGATTTGAACAGGAGGCAACAGAGATAGCGGAGGAATGCAACGGAAGAAGACCCGAGTCCTTTCCGCGGCGCCGGACCGGCGGGCGTTCGGATACACTGTCCGGGCACCCCTCACACCAGCCGCGGAGGCCCTCATGTCGTCCGGCGACCGAAGCCATCCTCGACTCTCGATCCTCTCGTGCGCCGCGCTCGTCCTCGTTCTCGCGCCCGCCTTGCGCGGTGATTCCGCTCGGCGCGGAGCCGGCGACGTCCTCCGCAAGGTCGAGGTTCCGATGCGGGACGGCATGAAGCTCGCCGCCGACGTGTACCTCCCCGAAGGCGACGGGCCGTTCCCCGTAGTCGTCGCGCGCAGCGTGTACGGTCGCGGCAACGAGGCGCTCGCGCGCCCGTTCACGTCGCGGGGCATGGCGTTCGTGCCGCAGGACACGCGCGGGCGCGGCGACAGCGAGGGTCGCGATCGCGTCTTCGCCGACGACGGCTGGTCGCTGACTCAGGACGGCGCCGACACGATCGCGTGGGTGCGCGAGCAGAGCTGGTGCAACGGCAAGGTCGGCACGTGGGGCGGCTCGGCGCTCGGCATCACGCAAATCTGGCTCGCGGCCGCGGGTGCCGACGTCGACTTCCAACACATCGCTGTGGCGGCGTCGCGCTTCTACGGCGACCTCGCGTACCAGGGCGGCGTGTGGCGACGCGGGCTCTGCGAGCCGTGGCTGACGATGCAGAAGAACGCTCACGTGATTCGACTGTGGAAGAGCCACCCGTACCTCGACACGTTCTGGACGTCGATGGACGCGACGCGCCAAGCGGCATCGGTCACCGCTCCCGCCCTGCACCTCGGCGGCTGGTGGGACATCTTCGCGCAGGGAACCATCGACAACTTCGTCTCTCGACACGAGCACGGCGGCCCCGGCGCCCGTGGCCGGCAGGTGCTCGTGATGGGGCCGTGGGCGCACGGCGGGCCGGGAGGCCCGCGCAAGCTCGGCGATCTCGAGCTGCGCGACAACTACCGTTTCGACGTCGAGAAGCTCGCGCATCGGCTCTACGCGCACTACCTCCGTGGCGTGGACGATGGTGTCGAGCGCGAAGCCGCAGTGCACTATTACACGCTCGGCGCCGACGACGACACGGACGCGCCGGGCAACGAATGGCGCACCGCAGCGAGCTGGCCGCCGTTCGCTGTGCAGAAGCGTTCGCTGTGGCTCGCCGCGGACGGCGCACTGCGCACGAAGGGCGCGCCCTCGGCCGAGAACGACAGCGCTGCGTTCACGTATGATCCGTCCGACCCGTGCCCGACGCGCGGTGGAGCCAACCTCGCGCTGCCGGCCGGCCCGTTCGATCAGCGTCGGGTGAGCTCCCGCCCCGACGTGCTGCGCTTCGTCACGGCGCCGCTCGCCGCACCTCTCGAAGCGACCGGCCGGGTCAAGGTGCGCCTGTACGTATCGAGCGACGCGCCGGATACCGACTTCACCGCGAAGCTCATCGACGTCTATCCCGACGGCCGCGAGATCCTGCTGCTCGACTCGATTCAACGCGTCAAGCTGCGTCGCGGTTTCCGGACGCCGGAGCCGCTGCCGCCCGGCTCGATGGGGGAGGTCGAGATCGATCTGTGGTCCATCAGCGTCGTGTTCGCGAAGGGGCACCGCATCGGCCTGCACGTCTCGAGCAGCAACTACCCGCGCTTCGAGAAGAACCCGAACTCGGGCGACGATTTCCCGACGGCCGACAATTCGCGCGCCGCGCGCAACACGGTGTGGTTCGGCGCAGAGCATCCGAGCGCATTGATCCTCGAGGGGCCGGTGGGGGACTGACGCGTCACTCCCGACGTCGCGTCACGACGTAGGTGTGCCACGGCGTCGTTTCGAGTCGATCCACCGCGGTCGTCCGTGTGCCGACCGTGACGTCCTCAACCACCGAGACACCGGCGAGCGCGTAGCTGAACCGCTCGAACGCGAAGAGCACGAGCTGGTCGGAGCCCGCACGCGTCCACGCAACGCCCCGCCAATGCTGGCCCTCACCGATCAGGCGGCGCCGTTCCATCTTGTCGACGACTCGCAGGTAGTCGTGGTTCGAGCGCGCGATCCGAACGCGCTGCTTCTCGGGCAACTCCCGCAGGACGCCGAGGCTCGGGATGCCGACCACGCCCTTCGATGCGAGCGCTCGGTGGTAGCTCTCGGGCTCGACGAAGGTGTCGGCGACGTACCGGTAGAGGCCGTACTCTCGCCCGCGGATGCCGTCGAGGTCCGCGGGGATGGGCGGCTCGTGCCCGTAGCCGCCGTGGGAGATTCCGAGTAGCCCGCAGCCCTCGACGTGGACCTCGGTGGCGCCCATCTTCCAAATCTCACGCTGCAGGGCGAGAGCCTCGTCCAACTCGGGCACGGGCTGTTCCGCAGCGTGGTCGGGGAACATGCAGAAGCTCAGAAAGGAGTCCTGCAGTATCCCGTCGAAACCCGTCGCCTTCCGCGCCGCACGGTACTGCGCGACGACGTGGTCGAACCAATCCGCGCGCAGCGTCGTGCCGGTAACATCACCGTAGCCGTGAGTCTCCGGAGTCCCGTCCGCCCGCCACTTGATCCACTCGGGATGCTCTCGCAGGAGCGGTGAGTTGTTCGATAGGTGCCCCGGATTCGTCCAGAGGACGATCTTCACGCCAAGCTCGTGAGCACGGTCGCAGAGTTCGCGGAGCGCCTTCTCGCCGCCGATAGCGTCGCTGATCCTGAGCCGCCGAGGGGCATGGCCCGATCCAAACGCGAAGCTGCCGGGGAGATCGTTCTCACGACGATGCTCGGCGTCGCTCTCCCAGGGCGTCTGCACGTAGATCGTGCCGATACCGAGACGCGCCGCTTCCGGCAGCTGCCGGCGTGCGAGATCGCGGAGCCAGAGTTCGCCGATCGTGTCGAGACCGCGCTCCTGCACGCGCTGGAAGTACTCGTCTCCGGGCCAGGTCCAGATCAACGTGGGGCGCGGCGTCGTGGTGCCGAGTTCGAGCGGCTTCCTGTAGTGTCTCGCCACCGCGTCCCACACCGAGGTCCACTCGTCGAGAGCGGTCCACTTCGTGTCGAATGAGGCGTCCGCCCACAGCCAGAGCTTCGTCGGCGTCTCGCGCAGGCAGCCCGAACCGAGCGGCACGTCGAGCGTGCTGAGGACACGTCCCGCCGTCGTCGAGAGGGCGACCCGCGCAGCGACGGGACGATCGAAGAAGCTGATCACCGCGCCGTGCCGCCCCGCGGTGAAGTAGAAGGGCTGGACCTGACCGCCGTACGTTCCGGGCGGAATGGCGAACGGTGTCGCGAAGTCGACCCGGCTCTCGACAAAGCCCCCCCATGTCTGGACAAAGGCCCAATCGCCGTGGTGCGCCAGGGCCGGCTCGACGAGTCGCAGCGACGACGCTCGAGAGCAATCCGTCAGCCTCACCTTCCAGCCGATCCCTCGGTACTCGCGACCGCCGAGTGTCCTCGTCACGGAGGAGAGGATCCACTCGAGCTCGCCACCGCCTGGAACGCTCTGTTCCTCCTCGCTATCGGCCAGCTCGAGACGCAGCGCGACGGTGTGGCCGTCGATCCGATGGCCGCGGTAGTCCGCGTCCGCAAGCTGGACCTGGCGCGCGGCACGACTGCCCCGCGAGGGCCACCGGCCGCCGTTCTTCCGGCGTCGCTCGAGGTACGTCGCCCAACCCTTCAGCGCGACGATGCGATCACTCGAAAGCACGGAGACGGACGGCGACGGAGCGTCAGCGACACCCCGGAGGAGCTCGCGACCGTCCACGGTAACCCGCTCGATCCCGGTGAGACCCCCGCCGTCTCGTCGGGAAAACACGACCTCCGTTCCTCGCGCCAGGAGAACGGTGACCGACTCGTCGGCCTCGAGGACCTGCGGGAAGACCGTCGCTCTGTCCGTAACGTCACCGACATCCCCGACGTCGGGGGAAACCGCGGGCGGCAGCAGACGGACTCCGTCGCCGCTCGCAAGCACCAACGCGCGGTGCGGAGACTCCTCCGCGCCCGCAAGTCGGATGTCGTTCCGCCCCGCCTCGAGATGCAAGAGAGGCGCGATTGCGGCGGCATCGAGCTCGGCGGAGACGTGGAGTTCGAACAGCGCGTTGGACGACTGACCGCGAAAGTTCAAGAACACGACCGAACCGCCGAGGAGAGCACGAGGCAGGGACACAACCACCTCTCGCCGGCCCCCGTCGCCGTGCGAACGCCAGACGCGCGACCACGCCTCGCCGTCGTCGGAGGCGAAAATCTCGACCGCGCGCCCGGCCTCGTTCCAGTCCCAATCGCCGATCGTGGTCGTGCGTCGACCATCGGGGCTCTCCAGGCGAAAGGAGCGGATGGGGAAGGCGTGGGGCCAGGAGCAGCCCGTTGAAAACGGACTGCTAGAAATCCTCCCGCAGCCGCTCCAGATAGCGCCGCCGGATCTCCCCGAGCTCGTCGTCGTAGCGCCCGTCCGCGAAGTCGGGGAAGGTCCACTCGAACGGTCGATATCGCCCGCCGCCGTATCGCGCGACGAGATCGGCCCATACGCCGCGGCCGAGGTAGATCTTCTGTCCGGCGCCCTTCATCGATGCGAGCACGACCTTGCCGTGGTCGAGGTAGCCGACGTCGAGATTGACCCGTCGGCGCAGCGGACCGCCGCCAGCGTCCGCGACCGCGAGGTCCGCCTCGATCGCGTTCGTCGTGAGCTTCGCGGCGGCAAGCGCCTCCAACGCGTCGGGGGCGACGGGTTGCTCGAACGCGAGGATCCGACGCTGCAGGCCCGCGCCCATCTCCGCGTCGTAGTAGTCGGTCGCGTCGAACGGGTGGGCCAGCCCCTCGAAACCGATCTCACCCCAACGCGCGATGAGCGCTCGCTCAGCGCGTTCGAGGTCGTCGGCGCGAGCGTAGAGCGCCGCGACGATGAGAACGACCGGATCGGGCTCGCTCGTGCGCGTCACGGTGTCGGCGCTCCGCTGTCGATCTCTCCCCGCCGCGCCAGCACGTCGAGCGCCGCGCCGACGACGTGGCGCGCGATGCCGAACTCGGCCTCGATGCGCGAGACGAGCTCGTCACGTGCGATGTCGCCGCGCTCGACCGCATCGCACGTCCGCACCTGGAAGCGCCGGTCCTGCAGATAGAGCTGCCGATCACCGGCGACGCGCGTCAGGAGCGGGTAGCGCATCATGTCCCAATCGAACGACGCGTCCCAGGCTGCGAGGAAACGATCCGGCGCGGCCGGCTCGGTCTTGAACGTCAGTCGA
>CAYMRB010000466.1:0-7731 GCA_964392615.1 uncultured Planctomycetia bacterium
ATCGGCCCGCAGGACCTGGCGCACGTCGTCTTCGGTCGCGTGAGTGTCGAGGGATTCGTAGAGAGCCGCGAATTCCGGGTAGCGGGTCGGGGCGCCGCGGTCGCCGAACGGGACGAGCGACTCGAGCGCGTCGAAGTGCTCGTCGACGTACGCGAGAATTCTCTGGTGCACGCGCAGCGAACGGCGCTCCTCGAGACGCCAGCCCTGGAGCTCGAATGGCGCGACGACCAGATCGGGTTGGACGCCGCCCCTCTCGATGATCTTGCCGTTCTCATCGCGCACCGTGTCGATGCACCGATCGAGTGGCAGGTGCCAGTACTGGACGGTGAGCTTCAGCGTGCTCCCTTTTCGTGTGCGAATCGGGATCAGGCGTTGGACGCTTCCCTTGCCGAACGTACGCTCGCCGATGATCGTCGCGCGGTCGTAGTCCTGGAGGCAGCCCGAGACGACCTCCGAAGCGCTCGCGCTTCCGCCGTTGACCAGCACGGCGACCGGGTACCCGCGCTTGGCGCCTTCCGTCGGATAGGTCGCTTGCTCGTCGCCATCGCGTCCCTTTTGCGTGACGATCGGCCTCTCGCCGCGGACGAAGAGGTCAGCGATCTTCTCCGCCGTCCGCAACAGGCCGCCGGGGTTGTTGCGCAGATCCAGAACGAGCCGCTTCATGCCGCCTTCTTCGAGCGTCTCGAGGGCGGTCTCGAAGTCGCGATAGCTCTCACTGCCGAACTGCGTCAGGCGTATGTAGCCTATGCCGTTGGGCAAGGACTCCCAATAGACCGACGGCAACTTCACGAACGCGCGTCGCACCTCGAACGAGCGCGGCTTCATCCAGCCGCGTCGCAGCACCTGAAGCTCGACGGTGGCGCCCGCCTTGCCGCGCAACGCGCTGCGCAGCTCGTCGAGCTTCATATCGCTCGTCGGGCGCCCATCGACATCGAGAACGAGGTCGCCGGACAGGAGGCCCGCTTCGTCCGCCGGGCCGCCGTAGATCGGACGTAAGATCTCGAGCGGCGATCCGGAGGGCTTCGATATCTGCGCGCCGATGCCGGCATACTTGCCCTTGATGTCCTCGTCGAAGTCCTTCGCCTGCGCCGCGTCCATGAACAGCGAGTGTTCGTCGAGGGATCGCACCATGCCTTTGACCGCGCTCGTCAGCAGACGGTCGCGCGACGCCTTGTCGGCGTCGACATAGTGGGCCTGAACCCTCTCGATGACCTCCTCGAGCAGACGATCCGCGACCGTGTTCTTGTGCACGCCACCCTTGCCGCCGCCGCCCTTCTCGAGCTCCTTGACCGCGGCCTCGAGCTCGGCGATGCGCTTGTTGCGGATCTCGACGAGGCGCTTGAGCTCCGCTTCGGAGCCGACGAGATCGCCGCGCAGGAGCTTTGCCTCCATCTCGCGTTCGAGTCGCATCAGACGCGACAGGAGCTCGGCGCGTCGTCCGCGGGGCGTCGGCTCCTTCTTCAGGTGGCGCAGTACCGTCTTGACGACCGCGTGGCCACTGCCGAGCTCGGCCAGTGTCAGCGCGGCCTCCTGACGCACCGCGATGTCTTGTGATCGCAGCAGCTCGATCAGGCGATCGCGCGCGGTGGTGTTGTCATCGACCTCGTACAGCGTGCGGGCCAGCGAGATCACGACGCGAGCGTCAAGCTCGTCAGCGAGCATCTCTTCGCAGCTCTCGACGACCGCGTCGAGGTCCTCCGACGTCAGCCCCCAGATCTGGATCGCGTCGATGCGCACCTGGCGGTCCTTCGCGTCGCGCGCCAGTTCGGCCAGCGCGTCGAGGGCCCGGTCTCGCTCGTCGACCGAGCCTACCGAGACGAGCGCCTTCGCGCAGCCGAGGCGGACGCGGTCGTCGTCGCTGTCGAGTCGGGACACGAGAGCCCCGGCGGCCGGTTTGCCGAGCGCCTCGAGACGGCTGACTGCCGACCAATATCGGTCGCCCTCGCGATCGGGCAGCAGACGGACGATCCGCTCGACGCGCTGCTCCATCTGACCAGCGGTCGCTTCTTGAGCGGCGAGTCGGAGGCCTGCCGACGGCGCGGCGAGTGCCAGAAACGCTACGATGAGCGCGGTGGAGGACAGGGCACGACGCCGGGCGTGTGGCCGGAAGAGCTGGCGGGCAGACATCGACGAGTTCGCCTCGTGGTGGCAGAAAGGAGATCCTCGCAGGAGAGACCCCGGCAATCGTACATTCGACGAGATGGGCCGGCAAGAATTCCCGACGGCGCCTCGACGCGGCGCCGCGCGGGTCCTATCATCCCGCCGCCTGCCATCTCCGCCGGTCTTCCGCCGTGCGACCCGCTGTCGTTTCCTCTCGAGCCACGTCGGAATCTCACGACAGCTCGTCAGATCGACAGAAGCACCGCAGAGAGGTTGCACGATGGCATCCGCGCCGGCTTCAGAACCATCCCCATCATCGGTTGCGCCCGGGTCTGGAGCGCAGCCAACGTCCCGTTCCCGCGGCCGGCGTGGCCGCCTCGCATCCCTGGCCAGCGGCGATCATCGCGGCCTCGAGGGGCGCCCCGTCGATGTGCAGGTCGATCTGTGTTCCGAGAAGGACGGCAAGATCAACATCGTCGGCCTGCCGGGGAAGTCGACGCGCGAGAGCCGCGAGCGCATTCGCGCGGCCATCGTCAACTCCGGCTTCCGCTTCCCGCGCCACAGCGTTCTCGTGAACCTCGCGCCTGCGTCGCAGGAGAAGGAGGGCGCGGGCTTCGATCTCGCGGTCGCGCTCGGCATTCTGCTCGCGAGCGACGCGATCGACCTCGACGCCGCCGGCGGCAAGCAGCGCGTCGCGCGTCGGCTGAAGGGCATGGGATTTGTCGGCGAGCTCGGCCTGGAGGGCGAGCTTCGTCCCGTGCGGGGCGCGCTGCTCGTCGCCGATTCGCTGCGCCGGCAAGGACGCCGCGCGGTGGTCGTGCCGATGGAGAACGCGGCCGAGATCGGTCTTCTCGGAGACATCGCGGTGCATCCCGCTGCGCATCTGCGCGACGCGGTCGCGGCCGTGCGCGGCGAGCCGCCGCGGTCCATGCCGTCGCTCGAGAGGTCGAGCGTGAGCGAGAGGGCGGTCGAGGACTTCGTCGACGTGCGCGGACAGGAGGCGACCAAGCGCGGCTTGCTGATCGCGGCCGCCGGACGACACGACGTGCTCCTGTGCGGGCCGCCGGGAGTCGGCAAGACGATGCTCGCACGGCGCCTGCCGGGCGTGCTGCCGCCTCTCGACACGGAGGCCGCGATGGAGGTGCTGCGCGTGCGCAGCGTCGTCGGAGGCGAGCCGCGCTTCTCGAGAGTGCCGCCGTTCCGATCGCCGCACCATACGGTGAGCTACGCGGGGCTTGTCGGCGGTGGACAGCGACTACTTCCCGGCGAGGTCACGCGGGCGCATCGCGGCGTGCTGTTTCTCGACGAGTTCCCGGAATTCTCGCGGCGCGTGCTCGAGGCGCTCCGCGAGCCGCTGGAGGCCGGCGAGATCCACATCGGACGCGGCAACGGCGCAGTAACGTTTCCGGCCGGGTTCCTGCTCGTCGCCGCGATGAACCCGTGTCCGTGCGGCTATCGCGGCCATCCGCGCCGCGAGTGTCGGTGTTCGCCGCGCCAGGTCGACAAGTACCGGCGCCGCATCTCGGGACCGCTCTACGATCGCCTCGACGTGTTCATCGAGGTCGCGGCGCTCGAGCCCGCACAGCTGATCGGCAAGCGCCCTGCACAGGGCGAGCTCGACACGCGAACGATGGCGGCACGCGTCGTGGCGTCACGGCAGCGTCAGCGAGAGAGGTGGGGGACCCGACTCGAGAACGGTCAGATCCCCCTGCGCCGGCTCCTGCGCGAAGGAAGGATCGCGCCCCGCGCGCTGGAGACGCTGCGTCGGCACGCCGAGCGGCTGCACCTGTCGGCGCGTGGCTTCGCGCGATCGCTGCGCGTGGCGCGAACGATCGCGGACATCGATGGCGTGGACGACGTGAGCGACGAGCAGGTGCTCGAGGCGCTGCTCTTCCGCGAAGCGATGACGCACGCGGGGTAGACGCGGCTGATTCCCTGCCAAGAAGAGCGAAGAGCGGAACCTTCTCTCCCGCTACCGCACCGGCACCAGCGTGAACGAGTAGCGGTACGGCTTGTCGCCGGGCAACGTGTACTGTGCGTGCGTTCGCGCCCCCCAGCTATTGTCGCCGCCGACGCCGTGAAGCTCGTGGTCGATGTGGAGCGTGATCTCGTCGCGCCGCGGCAGCTCGTAGTCGTGCGTTGCGCGCGACAGGTCGTCCGCCGTGAACGGCCACGCGCTGAAGCACAGCGGCGTCGCATCGGTGCCGCTGGCGCGGACTTCTATGCCGGCCCTGTCGCCGCTCGGATCGCTGAACCGCACCCAGCGTACGTCGGTCCGGTTCGCGAGGTCCTGCGGGCGCACGTAAGGATGGAGCAGGCCCTCGACCGTCGTCGACCAGACGGCGATCTCGGCGCCCGTCTTGCGATCCCGATACGACTCATGCGGACCGCGGCCGTACCACTCGACGCTGTCGAAGCGTTTCGGCAGCGCCATGGTCATGCCGAAGCGCGGCAGGAGGGGGATCTTCTTGCCGCGCCCGACGCGACCCGGCTCGTATGCGGCGGCGACCGCGGCGGCTCCGTCGCGCGCCCCGGTGTACGTCAGCGTGTGCTTCGATTTCGCGCCCGGCAGCTCGAACCGCGCGCTGACGACGACCGCGCCGTCCTGGCGCGTCACGGCGCTGATCTTCTTCAGCTGGCGCTTCGCTGCCGCCTGCCGCCACGCTCCGAGGCGGCTGACGTACGAGTTGCGGTACTGATTGTCGTTGGGGACCTTCCAGAAGTTCGGCGCGAGCGGCGCGGCGAGCCTCTCGACGCCACCGACGCGATACGACGTGAGCGCGGCGTCGTCGCGACGGATGACGGCGGCGAATCCCTCGCCGGAGAGGGTGTACGCGTCGTCCGACGGCGCGAGCTGGACGGCCGGCGTCTTCTTCGCGACCTGCGGCGGCGCGCCTTCCGCGTCGATCGGCAGCCGGAACTGATCCCATGCGATACGGTGCCCGGCCGGTGCCCACGCGGTGTCCTCGGCGAGGGCGAACCAGACCGTGAGCAGATGCTCTCGACGCCCGTCGAGCGGCACGGTCGCGATCGGCACGGCGATCTCCCGGCTCGTCCGCGGGGCGACGGAGAGGCGACCGAGCTTGCCGCTGCGCGCGACCTTGCCGTCCGTGCGCAGCGTCCAGCCGGCCTCGAAGCGATCGAGGTCGGCGAAGAAGTGCTCGTTGTGCACGCGAAGCTTGCCCGCCAATACGTCCACCGCTTCGACGCGCAGATCCTGGTAGACCTTCTTGACCTCCCACAGGTGCGGGTTCGGGCGCCGATCGGAGTGGATGAGCCCGTTGATGCAGAAATTGCCGGAGTTCGGCACGTCGGCGAAGTCGCCGCCGTACGCGAGGTAGCGATCGCCGCGGCCGAGCCGCACCTCCTCGCCGTCGACGCGCGCGAGATCGAACTCGAGCACGAGCCCATCGCGCTTGCGCGCCGCGACGTTCTTGACCTCGTCCGGGCTCAGCGCGCGCTCCCAAACCCGCGCCGCGCGGATCGGCAGCGTGCACACGCGCCCGAGGTGATCGGAGTTGCGGCCGATGTGGACCGCGGCCTCGCTCGCGTCGAACGGGCCCTTCAGCTCGCGCCGCGCGACCTCGCGGCCGTTCGCGTACAGGAACATCTGGCGGCCGTCGTAGACCGCGGTGAGGCGGTTGTCGCCATCGCCGAGGCGCAACTCGTCGTACTTCGCGCGCAGCGGGATCCACGTGCCGCGGTGCAGCGTGAACTCCGCGCCGCTCTGATCGAGGCGCAGTAGGTACTGATGGTCGCCCCGTGTGATCAGCGGTGCGTGCTGCGACGCATGCTTGCCGCGCACGACGCCTTCCAGCGTCAACGCTCCCGTGATATTGAGCCGCTCATCGGTATCGACGACAACGGGGCCGAGGACGCCGACGTCCGGGATGACTCGGCCGACGACAAGCGCGCCGACGCCCCGCCCCGAGCGATCCTTGACGCGGTAGCCCGTCGGCACCGGCGCCCACAGGCCCTGATCGACCCAGTCCCAGATGAACCCGCCTTGCAAGTGGTCGTGCGACTCGATCGCGTCCCAGTAATCCTGCAGGTTGCCGACACTGTTGCCCATGGCGTGCGCGTACTCGCACAAGATAAGCGGGCGCTCCTGCTTCTTCGACGCGTAGCGGACGATGTGGTTGATGCCGGCGTACATCGGGCAGTAGATGTCCGTGTTGCGATCGAGGCCGGAGCGCTCGTATTGCACCGGTCGCGACGGATCGCGCGCCTTGATCCAGTCGTAGGCGGCGTAGAAGTTGACGCCGTTGCCGGCCTCGTTGCCGAGCGACCACGTGATGATCGACGGGTGGTTCTTGTCGCGCTCGACCATGCGGCGGATGCGGTCGAGGTGCGCCTCGCGCCAGGTGGGGTCCTTCGCGAGCGACTCCTTGCCGTACCCCATGCCGTGCGACTCGATGTTCGCCTCGTCGACGACGTAGAGGCCATAGCGATTGCACAGCTCGTACCACCGCGGATCGTCGGGGTAGTGGCACGTGCGGACCGCGTTGAGGTTGAACCGCTTCATCAGCTCGATGTCGCGAATCATCGACTCGAGCGAGACCGCGTGCCCGGTCTCCGGATCGTGCTCGTGGCGGTTCGATCCCTTCATCAGGACCGGCTGATTGTTGACGAGCAGCTGGCCGCCGCGGATCTCGACCTTGCGGAAACCGACGTCGCAGCCGGTCGCCTCGATCACGCGGCCCGCGTCGTCCGTCAGCGTCAGCACGAGACGGTAGAGGTTCGGCGTCTCCGCCGACCACAGCGCGGGGCCATGGACCGTCTTCGCGACCGTGAGGGTCGTCGCGCCGTCGCCGCGCACTTCGCGCTTCGTCGCCTCGGTGCGCACTACCGCAGTGCCCGTCGCGTCGACGAGTTCAGCCGTCAGCGCGAACGCGCGTGGCTCGTTCGCGACGTTTTCGATCTCGACGTCGACGGCAAACCGCGCCGAACGCAGCGCGTCGTCGAGGTCGGTGTGGACGAAGTAGTCGCGAATGCGCACGTCCTCCGTCGACCACAGGTACACGTCGCGGAAGATTCCGCTGAGCCGCCAGAAGTCCTGGCACTCGAGATACGAGCCGTCGCTGTATCGATAGACCTCGGCAGCGAGGACGTTCGGGCCGTCGCGCCGAAGGTGCTTCGTGATGTCGAATACGGCCGGCGTGCGGCTGCCCTGGCTGTAGCCCACCTCGTTGCCGTTGACCCACAGATAGAACGCCGAGTCGACGCCGTCGAACTGCAGGAACACGCGTCGGCTCTTCCACGACTGCGGCACCGTGAATGTCGTGCGATACGATCCGACCGGATTGCGTGTCGCGGTGTTCGTGTAGCCCGCCGGCGGATCGCCCATCACGCGGGGCGGATCCTTGCGGAACGGGTACGGTTGGTTGGCGTAAACCGGCACACCGTAGCCCTGAGTCTGCCAATTCCCCGGCACGGTGATCTCGTCCCACGCGCCGACGTCATACCCCGGCTGCCAGAAGAGCGCCGGGCGGTGGTCGGGATCCGGCGACCAGCGGAATTTCCACTGGCCCGTTAGCGATTGACGCCACGGCGTCGCGCCGGGTTTGCCGGCGAGCGCGCCGGCGCGCTCGGGATACGGCAGCGAGGTCGCGCGCGGCAGCTCCTTGCCGC
>CAYMRB010000467.1:0-7730 GCA_964392615.1 uncultured Planctomycetia bacterium
GCAAGAACGTGTGGACCGACCGCAAGGGCACCGAATACATGTGGTGGAACAACGTCGAGACGAAGCCCGGCACCGGATTCCCCACGCAGTGGGAGGATCAGGAGAAGTACCGCGGCGGCTGGGAGACGAAGGACGGCAAGCTCGGCCTCCGCTCGACGGACCGCAAGCGCATCGTTCCGAACATCTTCCATAACCCCTCGCAACCGAGCCTCCAGGAGTACTACGAGCCCTGGACGTACAAGTACGACGAGCTCTTCAACGCGCCGGAGGGTGACGATCAGCCGACTGCGCGGCCTATCTCGAAGATCACGGGCGAGTATATCGACGTCAAGTCAGGTCCGAACTGGGACGATGACCTCGGCGGCTCGCCAGTCTATGCCGAGAACGACCCGAATCTCGACGCGCTGACTCCAGAGGAGCGCGCGCAGCTGTTCGCGATCGAGCGCCTCGTCTTCTTCTACTTCCCGCGCATCTGCAACCACTGCCTCAATCCGGCGTGTGTCGCATCGTGTCCGTCGGGCGCGCTCTACAAGCGCGGCGAGGACGGCATCGTCCTGATCGACCAGAAGAACTGCCGCGCGTGGCGTTCGTGCGTCGCGGCCTGTCCGTACAAGAAAACGTACTACAACTGGCACACCGGCAAGTCGGAGAAGTGCATCCTGTGCTTCCCGCGTGTCGAAACGGGCCAGGCGCCGGCGTGCTTCCACTCGTGCGTCGGCCGGATCCGCTACCTCGGCGTGCTTCTGTACGACGCCGAGCAGCTCGAAAGTGTCGCGAAACGCCCCGCCGACGAGCTCGTCGAGGCGCAGCGCGACATGATCCTCGATCCGCACGACCCCGCCGTGATCCGAGCGGCACGTGAGAACGGAATTCACGACTCGGTGATCGAGTCGGCCCAGAAGTCGCCGGTCTACCAGTTCGTCAAGGTCTGGAAGATCGCGCTGCCGCCGCACATCGAGTATCGCACGCTGCCGATGCTCTTCTACGTCCCGCCGCTTCTTCCTGTCATGTCGAAGCAGGGCGACAAGACGGTGGCCAGCGTGTCCGACGACCTCTTCCACGAGATCGACGCAGCGCGCATTCCGATGGCGTTCCTCGGCAAGCTGTTCGGCGGTGGCAACGTCGGCAAGGTCTCGTACGCGCTGCGCAAGCAGATGGCCGTGCGCTCGCACCGACGCTCCGTCACGGTCGGCGACATCGACAAGGAAGCCGCGGGTCGCCTGCTGCAGGCCGCGGACACCTCGACAGAGGAGGCGGAGGCGATCTATAACCTCACGTCGCTGTGCACATTCGACGATCGTTTCGTGATCCCGCCGGCTCACCGCGAAGAGGCGATCGAGATGATGCGGGACCCGATGGAGCACAAGCAGAACGCCGGCTTCGGTTTCCTCAGCGGTCCGCGGAGAGGCATGTGATGATGGCTCGCGCTGCAGCCCCCGGCACCGATCGACTCGATCTGCTCGACGCGCTCGTGCCGCTCTTCGTATACCCGGAAGAGGGCCACGTCGACGCGGTGTGCGACGCTGTTGCGACGCTCACCGCATGGCAGCCCTCGCTCGGTGACGTCCTCGGGCCCTTCGTCGATCACGTGCAGCAGTCCGGAGGGTTGTCCGACCTCGAGGAGGCATTCACTCGGACGTTCGACATCAATCCGGACTGTGCTCTCGAGATCGGCTGGCACCTGTACGGCGAGAACTACACGCGAGGTACCTTCCTCGTCGAGATGCGGGACCGCATGCGAGCCCTCGGACTCGTGGAATCGGCCGAGCTACCCGATCACATCACGCACGTTCTCCAAGTGTTGGCTCGGCTCGAGGAAGACGGCGCGCGTGAGCTCACGCGAGGCCACCTGCTTCCGGCTCTCGACAAGATGCGCGGCAATCTGCCCGCGGAACGCCCCCACGCAGCCGCTCTCGAGGCCGTGGAGCTGGTCGTCCGCGAGCTGTTCGCGATCACCGAGAAGCTGACCGTTGGGGACGAAGCGTCACCCTACCGAGGTGTCGAAAAAACGCCGCCCGGCCTCAGCAGCCAATGCGGAGGGATGCGATGAACTGGTTGTACGAACTTCTGGATTCCGAGGCGCTCAAGTACCTCGACCAGTTGCTGTTCGCGGTGCTGCCCTACGTGTCGTTCGTCATCTTTATCCTGATGACGATCCAGCGGTATCGCAGCCAGTCGTTCACCTACTCGAGCCTCTCGTCCCAGTTCCTCGAAAACCGACAGCACTTCTGGGGCATGGTGCCGTTTCACTACGGCATTCTCGTCGTGCTAGCTGGGCACGTCGTCGCGTTCCTGATCCCGCGACAGGTGTTGCTTTGGAACCAGGAGCCGCTGCGGCTGTACATCCTCGAGGGCGCAGCGCTGATCTGCGGCCTGTTGACGCTGATCGGCCTGATCAACGTGATCGTGCGCAAGTCATCCTGTCGCAAGCTGCGACGCGTCACGTCGGTCGCCGACTGGATCGTCTACGGACTCCTTCTCCTGCAGGTCTGCAGCGGTGTCTATGTCGCGATCTTCGTCGGCTGGGGCTCGTCCTGGTTCGCCGCGGCCGTGGCGCCGTACCTGTGGTCGCTCATCAAGCTCAACCCGGACATCTCGTACATCGCGCCGATGCCTATCTGGGTCAAGCTCCACATGGTGTCGGCGTTCGTTCTGATCGCGTTCTTCCCGTTCACCCGACTCGTCCACATCCTCGTGATCCCGAACATGTACCTGTGGAGGCGACCTCAGGTCGTCCGGTGGAACTGGGACCGCAAGCGGATACGCCAGAGCGAGCACGGCCGCAGCTGACGGTTAACGTCATCGATCACGCGACGGCAACGCGGCTTCCGCACGCCGTGGCCCAAAGGAACTGAGCATGTCACGACTCGAACGCTGGGAACCCGAAGACGAACAGTTTTGGGAGAGCACGGGGAAAGGCGTCGCACGACGTAATCTCTGGGTGTCGATCCCGAACCTGCTGCTGGGGTTCTCGGTCTGGATCTACTGGGGCATGGTCGCCAAGTACATCCAGAAGCTCCACTTCGGCACGGGCGGCAAGCTCTTCAACTTCACGTTCATGAACGACGGGCAGCCGTACGGTGACGACGGCTACCGCGCCCTGCTGTTCACGCTGCCCGCAGTCGCCGGTCTCGCCGGCGCGACGCTCCGCATCCCGAACTCGTTCATGATCGCGATCGCTGGCGGTCGGAACACGAAGTTCATGACGACGCTGCTTCTGATCCTGCCGGCCATCGGTGCCGGTATCGCGCTGCAGGACGAGAAGACGCCCTTCTACACCTTCATCATCCTCGCAGCCCTCTCCGGCGTCGGAGGCGGAGCGTTTGCCTCGTCGATGTCCAACATCAGCTTCTTCTACCCGAAGAAGGTGCAAGGGCTGGCTCTGGGTCTGAACGCCGGCCTGGGCAATCTCGGCGTCAGCGTCATGCAGTTCGTGATCCCTTGGGTCGTCACGTTCGGGCTCTTCGGCGGCCTCGGCGGCGACCCGTACGAGATGACGCAGGATGGCCGCACGACCCAGATGTGGATCCAGAACGCAGGGTTGGTCTGGGTGCCGATCCTGGTCGTGATGATGATCCTCGCGTTCTTCCTGATGAACAACCTCCCGTACCACAAGTGCGGGCCGACGCCGATCGCGGTCGGCAAGTTCCTGTGGCTGACGATTCTCGGCTATATCGGTGCGGTCGCCGGAATCGTCCTGCTGATCGTCCCGTGGGACGGCATTCCGATCCTCGAGAAGATCCCGAGCCTCGTGAAGACGTTCCTCGTCGTCGTCGTCGCGGTGGCCATCACGCTGGCGGCCATGAGATTCCTGACGCCGAAGGAGACCAAGGAGAACCTCCAGGATCAGTTCGGGATCTTCAGGGAGAAGCACAACTGGGTCATGACCTGGCTGTACGTCATGACGTTCGGCTCCTTCATCGGCTACGCCAACGCGTTCCCGAAGCTCATCGACGACGTCTTCGGCGTGTACAGAGTCGGTGAGAACGCGGGAGAACTGACCGGTCTGTCGAGCGCCGGCTACATTTACATCGGCGCCGGAGTCGGCGCGCTGATTCGCCCCCTGGGGGGTTGGCTCTCCGACAAGCTCGGCGGCGCCCGCGTCACGCACTGGGACACGATCGTCATGATCGCGGCGACGATCGGCGCCGGGTACTTCTGCGCGATCGCGATGGAGTCCGAAACACCGCAGCAGTACTTCATTCCTTTCCTGCTGACCTTCATCGTCCTCTTCGCGACAACCGGAATCGGCAACGGCTCGACGTTCCGCATGATCGGCGTGATCTTCGCCAAGGACCAGCGCGGGCCGGTGCTCGGCTGGACGTCGGCGATCGCGGCGTACGGCGCCTATCTGATCCCGAAGATCTTCGCGACGCAGATCAAGGCTGGCACGCCGCAATACGCGCTCTACGGCTTCGCGGTCTACTACCTGTCCTGCCTGATCGTGAACTGGTGGTTCTACGCCCGCAAGAACGCGGAGATCTCGTGCTAGCCGGGATGGTGAAGGACCGATGAACGCTCGCACGCTTACCACACTCCTCGCCACCGGGTTCATCCTCGGCACGCTCTCGCTGTTGCGTCTTCTCGCCAGCGTACACTTGCCGGGAAACGACCAGGGCTATTCGCCGCGCCAACCGATCGCGTACTCGCATCGGCTGCACGCGGGCGAGCTCGGGATCCCCTGCCTGTACTGCCATTCCGGTGCTGAGAAGAGCCGCCATGCGAGTATCCCGTCGGCGAACGTGTGCATGAACTGTCACCAGTTCGTCAACGCGTCTCTCGTCGACGTGCGCGCCGAAGAGCAGCAGGCGAAGACCGAGCTGCGCACACCGCGGAAGATCGTGTCTTCCGAGCTGCGCAAGCTCTACGACGCCGTCGGACTCGGGGCCGACCTCAAGCCCGATCCGAGCCGCACGCCCCAGCCGATCGAGTGGATTCGCGTCCACAGGGTGCCGGACTACGTCTACTTCGACCACCGCCCGCACGTCGCGGCGGGAGTCGATTGCCGGCGTTGCCACGGCGCGATCGACCACATGGAGCAAGTCACGCAGGAGGAATCCCTATCGATGGGCTGGTGTGTCGATTGCCACCGCCACGAGACCCAGAACGCATCGGGCGAACGCGTCGACGCTTCGACCGATTGCGCGACCTGCCACTACTGAACCAGACCGATCAAACCGACGACCATGAACCGCGACGCGCCCTCCGCTCCTTCTGACGGCAGCTTCGACCGTCGCGCCTTCCTGAAGCTCGCGGGCTTCTCTCTCGGAAGCGCCGCGCTCTCCGGCTGTACGCGAGGGAAGGACGAGAAGCTGATTCCGTACCTCGTCAAGCCCGAGGAGATCACCCCCGGTCGCTCGTATTGGTACGCGTCGACATGCGGTGCCTGCACAGCAGGATGCGGCGTGCTGACGAAGAACCGCGACGGCCGGCCGATCAAGCTCGAGGGCTCCCCGTCTCAGCCGGTCTCGGCGGGCGGCCTTTGCGCGCTAGGCCAGGCGAGCGTCCTCGGCCTGTACGACTCCCAGCGGCTGACCGGGCCGCGCGTCGACGGCAAGGACGCGGCGTGGGCTGATACCGATCAGCGCATCGCCGGCGAGCTGAAACGCATCCGGGAGTCCGGAGGAGCCGTCCGGTTCCTGTCACGGACGATCACGAGCCCGACCCTGCGCGCGTCGATCGACGCATTCCTCGCGACATGCGGAGGCGACGCACGGTTGGTCGAGTACGACCCGGTATCGGCGTCGGCCCTCCTGGACGCGCAGGACGAGGCCTACGGCGTCCGCGCCGTGCCGCGATACCGTTTCGACCGCGCCGAAGTCATCGTGTCGTTCGACGCCGATTTCCTCGGCACGTGGATCTCGCCGGTCGAGTACACCGCTGCGTATCAGAAGGGACGCGCGCTCACCGGCGCCGACTCGAAGCCGAGCTATCACGCGCAGATCGAATCTCGGCTGTCGGTCACCGGGAGCAATGCGGACGGCCGTTGGACGGTTCGCCCGTCGGCGATCGGCCTCGCGTTGGCGCATCTCGCCGTGGCGATCGCGCGCCACGCCGGAGTCGACGCGCCGTGGACGAACCTCGCGGAGAGCCCGCTTCCCAGCGAGGCCGTGGAAGCCCTCGCAACTCGGCTATGGAAAGCGTCCCGTGGACGGACGTTGGTCGTTTGTGGCGCGAACGACCGGCAGGCGCAGCGCGCAGCGGCGTGGGTCAATCACGTCCTCGCGAACGTCTCGAACGGCGATAGCGAGACGACGATCGATCTCCGCAGTCCGTCGCATCAACTGCGCGGAGACGACCAGGCGCTCTCCGGGCTGCTGCAAGAAGTCGGCGCCGGTCAGGTCGGCGCGCTGTTCGTTCACGGCGTCAATCCGGTCTACGATCTCCCCGGAGGCGCAGGGCTCGGCGCAGCGATCGGCAAGATTCCCCTCGTCGTCAGCTTCGCTGAGCGCGTCGACGAATCGGCCGAGTTCGCCCACTGTGTGTGCCCCGACCACCACTTCCTCGAAAGCTGGAGCGACGCCGAGCCGGTCGCCGGCGTGGTGACGATGACGCAGCCGGCGATCCGGCCGCTTGGCAAGACGCGCTCGGTGGTCGAGAGCCTCGCGGCATGGCAAGGCAACCCGATCTCGCACCGCGAGGCGCTGCGCGCCCACTGGCGCGACGCGATCCGGCCTCGATCCGCGACGTCCGACCTCGATTCGCTATGGGACGGCGCCCTGCAGAACGGCTACGTCGCGGTCACGCCGCGCGCGCCGGCACCGAAGCCGTACAGCGTGCAGGATCTCGGCGCTGCACCGATCGCGTCTCCCGCCGACCTCGAGCTGGTGCTCCATCCGTCGGTGTCGCAGCGCGACGGGCGCGAGGCGCACAATCCGTGGCTGCAAGAGCTGCCGGATCCGATCAGCAAAGTCACCTGGGACAATTACGCAGCCATCTCGCCGGCGACCGCCGAGCGCCTCGGCATCGATACGGGCGACATGCTGCAGGTCGCGACAGACAGTGCGAACGGCGACGCCTCGAGCGTCGAGGTCCCGGCCCTCGTCCAGAGAGGTCAGAACGACCACGCCGTCGCGATCTCGCTCGGCTACGGGCGCAAGGGAACGAACCGTTTCGCGCGCGTCGGTCCGCAATGGCTGCACGCGCAGGCGACCGTGGGGGACGACGAGACCATCGGCGCCAACGCGACGCCGCTCCTGTCGCTCGTCGACGGAACGCTGCGCTATTGCGGAGCTCCCGTCCAGGTCACCCGCGCCGCCGGCAAGCGCGACATGGCGCTGACCCAGATCTACGACTCGCTCGAGGTGCCGGCTCACCTCTCGGGTGGGCACTCGCACCCGCGCCCCATCGCGCAGGAGACGACCCTCGAGGAGTACCGCAAGGACCCGGCGTCGGGCGGCCACGCAAGCCACGAGCTCGTCTCGCTGTGGACCGACGACCATTCCTACGACGATCACCACTGGGCCATGGCGATCGACCTCTCCCGCTGCACTGGCTGCAGCGCGTGCGTGATCGGCTGCCAGGCCGAGAACAACGTGCCGGTCGTCGGCAAGGACGAGGTCCTCCGCAGCCGCGAGATGAGCTGGCTGCGCATCGATCGCTACTACGCGGGCGACGGCGACGACCTCCGCGTGGCGCACCAACCGATGATGTGCCATCACTGCGATAACGCGCCGTGCGAGAACGTCTGTCCGGTGCTCGCGACCGTGCACAGCTCCGAGGGTCTCAAC
>CAYMRB010000468.1:0-7672 GCA_964392615.1 uncultured Planctomycetia bacterium
CTCATGGAAAGAAACCAGAATCTTCATGCGGGCTGACAACCCCGCCGGGGATTCTCTCCGCTCACATCGAGGGCGTCTGAATCGTATGTTTCCCCGGGCGGTGTCTTGGCTGGGGCGTCCAGGAGGTGATTGGAGGAACTGCACATGAACGGTATGAGTGGGCCGAAGCTCATGACCGCCCTGGTCCTGGTCGTGATGGCGGCGACGTTTCTGTATGTAGCGCACATGTCGCGGCAGGCGGCGGAGGCCACGCCTGCATTGCAGGAGGGAGCCGGCACGCACGCCCGGCGTGTGAACATGGCCATCCGCGAGACGGAGCAGTACTTCGGCCGGGCCGGACCGGGTCGCAATCCGTCACAATGAGGCGCCGATGCGCCAGGCGGATGTCTTCTGCGCGCAAACGGGTCAAGTCGGGCTCTCCCTGCCGATATGGCAGGTCCAGGTACTGGCCCCGTCAGGCGTAAGTATATAGATAAAAGATAGTTATATTTAAGGCACGCCCTTTGCTATTCAGAGGGTGTGCCTTTTCTTTTCGCGATTCTTGCGCGTGGATTCGAGGTGAGCGATGCGTTTGGACAAGATGACGGTCAAGGCCCAGGAAGCACTGATGGCCGCCCAGGGCGCGGCGTCCGACGCCGGGCATCCGGCCATTGGACCGCTGCATCTGCTCAGTGCGCTGATGGAGCAGGAAGGCGGCCTGGGTGGGCCGCTTCTGGAGAAGGTGGGCATTCCGGCCGAGCGGGTCAACTCCATCGTGGACAGCGAGCTGACGCGCCTGCCCACGCAGTCGTCCGGCGGGGGCATGGGCATGGAACCGCAACTCAACAGCGTCTTTCTTCGCGCGGAAAAGGAGGCCCGCGAATTGAAGGATGAATTCACCTCGGTCGAACACCTGCTGCTGGCTCTGGCGGAGGAGTCTTCGCAGGCAAAGGAAGTGCTCTCGACACTGGGCGCGGATCGCGACGCGATTCTTTCGGCCATGAAGGAAATCCGCGGATCCCAGCGCGTCACGGACCAGACACCGGAGGCCAAGTACCAGGCGCTGGAGCGTTACGGGCGGGATCTGTGCGAGATGGCGCGGTTGGGCAGGCTCGACCCGGTGATCGGGCGAGACGACGAAATCCGACGCTGCATGCAAGTGCTCAGCCGCCGGACGAAGAACAACCCGGTCCTGATCGGCCTGCCGGGCGTTGGCAAGACGGCCATCGTCGAAGGCCTCGCCCAGCGGATCGTAAACGGGGACGTCCCAGCCGGCCTGAGCGGAAAGACCGTCATCGCCCTGGACATGGGCTCGCTGCTGGCGGGCACGAAGTTCCGCGGAGAATTCGAAGACCGGCTCAAGGCCGTCCTCAAGGAAGTCACCGATTCCGACGGGCGCATTGTCCTTTTTGTCGACGAACTGCACACGGTCGTCGGGGCGGGCGCCGCGGAGGGGGCGATCTCAGCCGGGAACCTGATCAAACCCGCCCTGGCCCGCGGCGAGCTGCGGTGCATCGGGGCGACGACCATCGACGAGTACCGCAAGCACGTCGAGTCCGACGCCGCCCTCGAGCGACGCTTCCAGCCGATTCTCGTCGAGCCGCCGCGCATCGAGGACACCGTATCCATTCTGCGCGGGCTGCAGGAGCGCTTCGAGGTGCATCACGGCGTGCGCATTCACGACGCCGCTCTGGTCGCCGCGGCGACGCTGTCCGATCGGTATATCAGCGATCGCTTCCTTCCCGACAAGGCGATCGACCTGATCGACGAAGCGGCCGCTTCGGTGCGCACGGAGATCGACAGCATGCCGAGCGAGCTCGACGGCATGACACGGCGCAAGCTGCAACTCGAGATCGAGCGTGAGGCGCTGACACGCGAAAGCGACAACTTGTCGCGCGCGCGGCTGGAGAGCATCGAGAAGCAGATCGCCGACCTCGGTCCCCGCGTCGACACCCTGCGCGCGCAATGGGAGGAGGAGAAGAGCGAGATCCAGGCGGTCCGCTCCCTGCGAGAGAAGATCGACGCAACGCGCCTGGCGGCCGAGGAAGCGGAGCGCGAATACGATCTCAACCGGGCGGCCGAGCTCAAGTACGGCAAGCTGCACGAGCTCGAACAGCAGCTCAGGAAGACCGAAGGCGAACACCGTGAACACACGGACGCACGGCGTCTCGTCAAGGAGGAGGTGACCGCGGAGGAGGTCGCCGAGATCCTCGCTCGGTGGACGGGAATCTCGGTGACGCGTCTGCTCGAGACCGAACGCGAGAAGCTGTTGAACCTCGACCGCGTGCTCCACCAACGCGTTGTCGGCCAGAACGAAGCCGTCGGCGCGGTGACGGACGCGGTGCTGCGCGCGCGTTCGGGCATCAAGGATCCGGAGCGACCGATCGGATCGTTCATCTTCCTCGGTCCGACGGGCGTCGGAAAGACCGAGCTCGCGAAGGCGCTCGCCGAGGCGCTGTTCGACACCGAGGAGTCGATCGTGCGCGTCGACATGAGCGAGTTCATGGAGAAGCACTCCGTCGCTCGCTTGATCGGCGCGCCGCCCGGATACGTCGGATTCGAAGAGGGTGGCCAGCTCACCGAAGCCGTGCGACGTCGCCCCTACTGCGTGGTCCTGCTCGACGAGATCGAGAAGGCCCATCAGGACGTCTTCAACGCGCTCCTGCAGATCCTCGACGACGGTCGCCTGACGGACAACAAGGGTCACACGGTCGACTTCCGCAACGCCGTGATCATCATGACCTCGAATGTCGGCAGCCCTCAGCTCATGGACGGCGTGCGTCAGGACGGCAGCATCCCGGAAGACGTCCGGCGAGGCGTCATGAAGCTCCTGCGCAAGGACTTCCGCCCGGAGTTTCTCAACCGCGTCGACGAGACGGTGCTGTTCTCACCGCTGACGCCCGATGAGATCGGCACGATCGTCCACATGCAGCTCGCTTCGGTCGCCGGACGCCTGCGGGAGAATCTCCTCGAGCTCGAGGTCACGGACGCCGCCGTGCGCCACATCGTCGCGGTAGCCTACGATGCGGTGTACGGCGCCCGTCCCGTCAAGCGGTACCTGCAGAAGAAGGTCGAGACCGAGCTCGGCCGCCTCCTGATTCGCGGCGACGCGCCCGACGGATCGACGGTCGTGATGTCGGTCGACAACGGCGACATCGCGTTCCAGATCCAGGAGAGGACCGCTGGAACGGTGGCCGTGGGCGACGCCGCCGACGGCGAGGCGTAGCGACGCCGACTCGCTCGACTCGCTCGACTCGCTCAGTCGACGCACACGTCCGGACAGCCGCGAATCGGCACGCAGTCGCTGCCCAGCGCCGGCATCGGACCGCGTCGGAACAGATACTCGAGCGTGTAGATCGCATCGCCGAGGTTCACGGCGCCGCTGCCGTCCATGTCGTGCAGGTCGCGGTTGGCGCCCTCGACGATGGACGCGCCCTCACACGGTAGGCTGTCGGGGCCGACGACGAACAGATGGCGCAGAAGCGCCACCGCGTCGTTGATGGTCAGCCGACCGTCCTGATCGGAGTCGCCCTGTCGCTGGCTGCCGAGATCTCCGGGGTCCGGTTCCTCCGCGCCGGGCGAGCCGCCCGCAACGCGACTCGGACGCCAGCTCTCCCGCTCGTTCCAGCTCCCTCGCGGCGCCAGCGGATCGACGATCACGAGCGAGCTGCCTCCACCGTCGGTCTGCGGATACCAGTCGTCGCTGTACTCGAACGCGAGGATCGGCTCGTCGAGGCGTCCGACCAGGAACAGCTCCTCGCCGCCGTTGCTGAGCTTGCCGCCGTACTGACCGGCGATGCGCTCGACCGGCACGTCCGGGTAGCGCGATCGGAACGCGCGCACGTTTTCGACGACGACCGCGTACTCGCCCGCCTCCAGAGCCAGCACGTCCGACGTCGCGAAGTCGAACTCGACGCCACCGAGCAGCCGCACGGGAGAGAGATCGATCGCCTCGTCCCCTACGTTGCGGATCTCGAGGAACTCGAACTCGTCCGCGTCGCGGGGATCGCCCGCCGGAGGTGGCAGCGGGTGGTACATGATTTCGGTGATGCGCAGCGGCACGCCCGTGTCGACGACGAACGTCGCCTCGTTGACCGCGCTCCACGTCCCCTCGACGAGCGCGCGGGCTCGCACGACCGTGCTGTCCTCGATCACGATGCCGGCGCCGGTCGGGTCGACCGCCACGAGCTCGGGCTCGATCAGGAAATCGCTGTCCCCCACTCGAGTGTTGAGCGCGTGAATCGCCAGCACGTTGCGCCCGGGACGCAGCACCGTGCCGATGTCGTCGAGCTCGACATCCTCGAAGTCGACGGCGAGGTTGTCCGAGTGGCTGCTCGTGGCGTCCGACTGCCAATCGGGCTCGTCGGGCGCGTTGCGCGACGCGACGCGCTCGCCGTTCAGGTACGCGATCCAACCGTCGTCGTAGCGCATCCGCAGACGCGCGAAGACGAGGTTCGCTGGATCGTCGACGTCGAACTCGAGACGCAGGTAGATCGACGTGCTGGTCTCGTACATCAGGTCGCGAACGTCGGTGGCGATCAGCTCCTCGTAGCCCGAGCGCGTCTCGTAACCGACGGCGGTGAGCCCCTCGGCCCAGTCGGCGTCGTCGAAGTCCGGCGCGGTCCAATCGCTGCCGAGCGCGTCGTCGGTCGGCACGCGATAGCGCACGACCGCCTCCTCGGCGACGAGCACGACCGGGCGTCCGCCGTCCGCGATCCGAGCGTCAGGCGACAGCTCGCCGCCGGGGAGCCGCGGGTCGCCGTCTCCGAGCGTGTAGTAGATTTCTCCCTCCGGCGCGTTCGGCAGCAGCCGGAAGCCCGCGGGCACGAGACCGCCATGCTGGCTGAACGTCGGCGCTTCGACGTTCGGATACAGCCGCGCGGCACGGAACTGGCCGAGAACGATATCCGTCCGCCGCGGCAGGTACGAGCGGAGGACCCAATTGCGCTCGTTGGTCCACTCGCGCAGCGTCAGCGGCGGGTTGTGGTGCTGATCGCCCCAGCGCGCCGATTCCGCGACGATCGCGCGCTCGACACCGGCGGCGAGCTCGTCATAGGTCGTGATCAGCGACTCCGGGGTCAACACGCCGCCGTTGAAGAGAACGCGGTGGATGCGATCCGCGAAGAGCATCTGGTATTCGGGGTTCGAGCGCAGGCTCGTATGCGCCACGCCCGCACTCGAGAAGTTGTTTTGCAGCGCGTTCTTCGTCAGCGGGGACCGGTTGCGGTTATTGCCGATCGTGTTCTCGAAGTCCCAGCAGAAGAACTTGAACCCCGTGCTGTCGCCGGTGCGCTGCCGGGCGGCCCACCAGTTCTTCCAGGGCCAGTCCCAGTTGCCGCCCCAGACGTTGACGATCAGGTAGTCGACGTAGTTCGGCACGTCGAGGTGGTGCGGGATCTCCGGATCGGGCACGCCGTCCGCGTTGCGGCCCTGCAGCGCGTGGAACCCTTCGAGCGAGATCCGCGCGGCGCTCGCCGCCGTGAGCATGTCGTTCCAGGCTCGGGTATCACCGTTCGTCGCGGCGCCGTCGTGGACCGAGTCCCACTCTTCCTTGTCGCCGCCGTAGTAGGTCGCGCAGAACGAGTGATCCGGACGCTCGACCGGGTTGTAGAGCCCCCAGTAGACGCCGTTGATATAGAGGTGCACGAACGTCCCGCGCGAGCCGGCATTCCCGGTGCCGCGCTGCAGCATGCGACCGAACTCATCCCGCGTGTACTGCTCGGTCAATCGAGCAGCGGACCACGAGTACCCATCGTTGGCGCCCGCACGCAGCGTGATCGTGTCGAACTCGTCGGACGCGTCCGGACCGAACCACGCATAGCGCAGCTTCGTCGGCCCGTACTGCCCCTTGAACAACAGGCGGAACGAGTGCTTCCGCGTGCCGTTATGGGAGCGGAACCAACCGCCCTGAATTCGGATGCCGCAGTCGACCTGGAACATGCCGCCGTCTTCCGGCGAGAGCAGCTCGACCGACGCGGACCGCTCCCACGCGACACCGCGCGCTTCGGAGTTCGTGTAGATGCCGTTCGGACCGAAGAGGTCATCGATGTTCACGACGATCGACAGCGAGGGGAGGCTCTGCAGGTCCTCGCGGATCGTCTCGGCGTAGATGCCGCCGAAGCGATCGCCCGGTCCGATGACGTCGGAATCCATGCCGTAATCGGGAGCGACAGTGCCCCAGCGCGACGGGAAGCCCGCGTCGAGCGTCGCCTGATGATTCTGCACGAGGATGTCGTCCAGGAAGACATACGTGTGCGTGTCGACATTCGTCGGCTCGAGTCCCTCCCGGAACGCCCGA
Organism: uncultured Planctomycetia bacterium; assembly: GCA_964392615.1. Classification (GTDB taxonomy): domain Bacteria; phylum Planctomycetota; class UBA8108; order UBA8108; family UBA8108; genus CAYMRB01. The sequence goes on from CAYMRB010000468.1 coordinate 6,278, forward strand.
GCGCGCAGGGTCGTCGTGTGGTCGACGAAGATCGGCGTCTCGTACAGCAGTCCTTCTTCCAGCGTCGGCATCGTCCCGTCGAGCGTGTAGCGGATCTCCGCGCCCTCCGTCTCAGTCGTGATGGCGACCTCGAACGGCGCGTCGAAGAAGCCGCGGTCCGGGCTGAATCGCGTGTCCGCGACGATGAGGGGGCGATCCGACGTCGGCCCGTCGTTGATCGCGAGCGGCGTCGGCGTGCGGTGGAACAGGAACGGTCCGGTGCCGTTCGGAGAGCGTCCCCACGATTGATCCCGCACCTGGGGCGGCAGGTTGGCGGCATCGCGGGTCTCTCCCGCAGCGTCGGTGAGCAGGAGGTTTTCGCCGTCGCCGTTGATCTCGAAGTCGGTGTGGAGGACTGGCGGGACCGTGCCGAGCTCCGCGTACACGATCATGTCGCTGCTCGTCGGTCGCCGATTGAGGACGGCCAACGCGAGGACGTTGCCCTGCGGGCGCAGGACATCGATCCACGGCGACAGATCGACGCGCTCGCGATTGCGCGACGAATTCGAACCGGTCGCCTGGCTGGCGAACGTCGGCTCCTCGTCATCGGGGAAGTTCCCGGAGGCGACGCGTACGCCGTTGAGGTACGCGACGAAGCCGTCGTCGAACCGCAATTGAAGGACGAGATTCTGCAGCTCGACCGACGCGTCGAACGTGCGCCGGAGGAACATCGCGCCGAGCCCGTCAGGGAGCTCCGTGCGAATGTCGTCGTCACGACCGAACCCGAAGCCCGGCAGGCCGACGTCCCAGGTCGAGTCGTCAAACTCCGCCGCGTACCAATCGGCCGGCGGGCCGGCGGTCTCCGGCGGCGCGGCGACGTATCGCCACTCGTCGTCGAGCGACACGAGACTCGCGTCCAGAGGAATCGGGGAGTTCGTCTCGGTGATACGTTCCTCGGTCAGGCCCGCGCGGTCCTTGCCCGAACACCACACGAGCACGTACGAGTCCGGCGCGATCGACGTGGAGGGGAAGACCCAGCGACGCGGCTCGAGGCGGTCATCGGTCAGCGACCAATCGGTCAGATCGACGCTCGAAGCACCGGTGTTGTAGAGCTCGAGCCAGTCCGAGCTGTCGCCATCCTCGTCGAGGTTCGTGAAGCGATTGCTCGCGAGGACCTCGTTGATCACGACCTGCCCCGCCGCAGGTGCACCGACGGCCAGCGCGAGGAGCGAACATGCAACCGCGATCAAGACGGCCTTCCCACAACATGGCGAACATCGGCGGATCACGGTTGTCGTCCCTCCCTCTGTATGCAAGCGAAACCCGAACCAGGCTATCGCTCCGAGACGCGATCCCCGGCGACGGACACCCGAACACCGAGTCTCAGGCATGGCGCAGCAGGGGTCAACACGAATG
>CAYMRB010000469.1:0-7651 GCA_964392615.1 uncultured Planctomycetia bacterium
CGGAGGCGGAGTCGTCAGCTTGCCAGAAGGGCCGCGCTCGCGCACAATGTGCCGCGAAGCTCTCGACGTACGAAACCGGGGCCTTTGGAGGCAGAGTTCGTCGATGTTCCTCGCACACACGCGCCGCCACGCGATAGGCGCTGCCGGCTTGTTTGCGCTCGTCATGGGCTCGCTCGCCGCCGACGGGCGCGCGATCCTCGCGCAGGAGAAGAAGGCCGAGACGAAACCGACCGTCGTGCCGCTCAACCGGCTCGAGGGAATCGTCGTCGCGAAGGCCGACGGCAGCCCGATCGCCGGCGTGCGGGTCGCGATGGCGAGTCTTGACGGGGGCTGGATCTCGTTCGGAAACCGCGGCGAGATCGAGGCGACGGGGCCAGAGGAGACGGTGCTGTTCTTCTTCACGAAGCGCAACGGGAAGGCTGCCGTCTCGGCCGTGACCGACGACGCCGGGCGTTTCGTGCTCAAGAGCTTCCGCGACCCGCAGAGCCGTTACGCGCTCGCCGCAGCGCACGAGAAGCGCGGCGCGCACCTCGCGGTGATCGCACCGGCGAAGCACATGCACGCCGCGAAGCCACTGCGCATCGAGCTCGACCGCCCGGCGTCCATCGATCTCGAGTCGGTGCCGGTCTCCCGCTCCGACGCGTTGGACGTCCAGAGCATCTGGAACGTCGAGCTCGTCGCGCCGGAGTCGGCCGGCAGGAGCTCGAAACCCAACGGCGTGGCCTCCATGGTCTTCCTCGACTGGAGCGTGCTCTACGCCTCCCGCGACTCGGACGTCCCTCGCTGCCTCGGCCCGCTTCCTCCGGGCTGGGGCTACTCGATCGTGCACCGCCGCTACGACCGCGACCTGCCGTATTCGGCGACCCTATTCGAGAGCCGAATCACGCTGAAGCCTGGCATGACCGCGAAGGCCGGAGTCGCGCCCGGCGACACGACCGTCAGCGGCAGGATCATGGGGACCGACGGTCAGCCTCTGCGCGGCGTCAACGTGATGCTCAGACGCAAGGAGGCGCCCTTCGTGACGCTCGGCGCGATCACGGGGAAGGACGGCCGCTACACGATCGCCGGTGCGGCTGCGGGCCGGCACGAGATCGAGCTCTTGCGCCACGCGGTCCGCACGGGGCCTGGCTGAGGCGCCGGCCCCCGAGATGTCGCCCGGGTCCGGGCGATCCGCGTTCCCGCCGGAACGAAGAGCTTCGAGCAGAGCTTCGACAAGGTCAAGCTGCAGGGCGTCCACGTCGGTCACGTCGCGCCGGACTTCGTCGCGCAGACCGTGGACGGTCAGAACGTCCGCCTGCGCGACCTGCGCGGCAAGGTCGTGCTGATCGACTTCTGGGCCACGTGGTGCGCGCCGTGCATCCAGGAGATCCCCAACGTCAAGAAGGCCCACGAGCAGTTCGCGAAGGAAGGCTTGGTCGTGCTCGGCGTCAGCTTCGATCGCGACGCCGCGACGGCGAAGAAGTTCGCCGCAAAGAAGAACCTCCCGTGGCGGCAGATCTGGGTCGAGGGCGCCGACAAGAGCGCACTCGCGCGGCTGTACGGCGTGTCGGCGATCCCGGCGATCTTCCTGATCGACCGCGAAGGGAAAGTCGTCGCGAAGGACGTGCGCGGCGCGGACCTGTTGAAGGCCGTGCGCGAGGCCGTGCGAAAGAAGGCGGTCGCCGACGCGTCGCCGCAGAAATAGCATGCGGGCCGACGCCCGCTGACCAACAAGGTGCCAAGGATGATCGCGACTCTATCGTTGTCATTGGTCCTGCTGACCGCCACCCCGACCCCGGCTGAGACACCGAGCGAGGCGACGCTGGAGAGGATCGGGGCGAAGATCGTTGCAGCGTTCGAGGCGCGCGACGCGAAAGCGTTCGAGGCGTTGATCGACTACGACGCGTTGATACGGCGCATATTGGACGGAACGGATCTTCCCGAGGAAATCGCGCAAGGGCTCAAGCTGGGATTCAAGAAGACGCCCCTCGCGACGAACCTCCTCTCCCAGACCGAGCCCGATACGATCGTATCGGTCCTCAGAGTCCGCTCGCGATCCAAGGACTCGCTGATCCGGCTGCGCCTCCTGCCGTCGGAAGGCGTGAACTACATCGACTGCATCATCGAGGGCCAGGGCAGCCGACCGCGAATCAGCGATTTCTACATGTATCTGGGCGGCGAGACGGTCTCGGCGACCATGCGCCGCACGCTGCTACAGGCTCTGGGCGCCAAGACGCCCAGTCTCGTCGAGCGCCTGCTCGGCAAGTCCCGCGCAGCGCACGCCGCGGCGTATCTCGGTGCGCTGAAGAGAATCCCAACGCTGTTGGCGGGCGGCGATCCGGAGGGCGCCATGGCCGTGTATCGCGCGTTGCCGGAGACGCTGCGCCAGGACCGTACTCTTCTGATCTGGCGCACGCAGATCGCCGCGCAGCTCAACGACGCGGAGTACCTCGCCGCCCTGGACGCCATTCGCAAGCAATTCCCCGACGACCCGCGCCTCGACTTCCTCCTTCTCGACGGCCTGATCCTCCGGGAGAAGTACGATGAGGCCATCCGCGGAATCGACCGCTTGCAGGAGGCGATCGGCGGCGACGCGTATCTGACCTACCTGCACGGCGTCATGCTCCACGGGAAAGGCGAAACCGCCGCCTCCCGAGCCAAGGCGCACCAAGCTCTGCGCGAGGAGCCCGACCTCGAAGCGCCGATATGGCACTTCATCGAGCTCGCGCTCGAAGACGAGGATCATGCCGAGACGATCCTCTGGCTCGAGAAGCTGGAGGCGCTCGGCTGGGAGCTCGAGCTCGAGGGCGTCGAGGTATACGCGAAGTTCCTGCGCTCGAAGGAGTACGCCGAGTGGCAGGCGAGCCGCGTCCACCATTGGCGGGGGAAGCCGCTGTCCTTCCCGCCGAAGACATCGCTGCCGGAAGCGCGCAAGGGGTTCCGAACGGATATCGTTCACGAGATCGAGTTCGAGGAATACCCGGCGCCGAAGCCACCGAAGGACGTCTTCGAGATCGTCCGGTACACGTCTCCGGCCGGCAAGCTCGCCGGCTACCTGACGCCCGACCCCGGCGACGGCAGGAAGCGCCCGGCGGTCGTCTGGGCGCACGGCGGCTTTGGCGGCATCGGCGAGTGGCTGTGGAAGGAGCCCCAGTTCACCCGCGCGTTCCGCGACGCCGGGTTCGTCGTGTTCTGCCCGTCGTGGCGCGGCGAGAACGACAACCCGGGACGCTTCGAGCTCTTCTACGGCGAGGTCGACGACGCGGTCGCCGCGGTCGAGTTCGTCGCGCGGCAGCCGCACGTCGATCGACGCCGCGTCTACATCGCGGGACACTCGACCGGTGGCACGATCGCGCTGCTCACCGCACAGAGCTCGAAACGCGTCCGCGCCGCGTTCTCGTTCGGTGGTGCTCCGGACCTCGAGGCCATCGTCGCGGACGGCGAAGGCTACGGCAACACGCCGTTCGACCACCTCGTGAAGGACGAGAGCTTCCTCCGGTCGCCGATCCACTTCGTCGGCGCCGTGAAGTGCCGAACGTTCTACTTCGAGGGCGCAGAGTCGTTCTACGTGCCGTTCGCGCAGACGATGGAGAAGCGCGCCAGGGAGCTCGACGCGACGTTCCGCGCGTATGCGATCAAGGGCGGCGACCACTTCAACATCCTCGCGCCGCTGACCGCGTTGATCGCCGACAGGATCCGGGCCGACACCGAGAAGAGGTGCAATATCCGCTTCCGGCGCTCTTCGGTGGAGAAGGTCCTCGGCGCGGCGCGCGCGAAGTGAACGACGAGCGAGCCCGCCGGGGAGCTCGTGCCGTTGCAGCTCTCCGACGGGCTCGTATCGTCGTCAGCGGAATCGCTCGTCGCCGTCAGTCCGCGCACGTGGCGGACGCGCGATCGCAACCCAGCGCGTCGACCGTCAAGTCGATGCCGCAGTCCTCCGGGCGATACGACGCCTCAGCCGCCGCGGGCGGTGCGGGCGGACTGCCGCCGGTAAACAGCCAATTGAGGGTGCGGATCGCGTCGTTGATCCCGAGTTCGCCGTCGTCGTCCGAGTCCGCCGCATCCTCACAGGCCGGCGCCGCGTCGCCGAGGAACAGGAAGCGGAGGATCGCGATCGCATCAGTCAGGTCGATGCCACCGCTCGAATTCGCGTCGCCGCGCACGAAAACCGGCACCGTGTACCGCGGACTGACGACGCGCTCGCCCCTCTCGGTCTCGCCACGCAGCACGTACTCGTGCGGGCGGTGCTCGACGAAGCAGTCCTCGAACGTCGTGTCGGCCGACGACAGCTCGGCGATCCGCTCGCCGTCCCGCCAGATCTCGAGGCCGACGAGGAAGCACGGTGACGAGGGCCACGCCAGGCGGACGCAGATCTCGCCTGCAGCCTCGACGACCGTACCCTCCAGCCTCGGCAGACAAAACGGGCACCGCGCGATCTCGACGGGCAACGGCGCCGACAGCACGGTCGCGTAGCGCAGCGGCTCGAGGGGCGGCGCGAGCTCCGAGATCCGCACGACGGCCCCCACCTCCACGACAACCTCAGGGCAGCTTCCGACGAAGAACGAGTACTCACGAGCCTCGGGACCGGGGCGTGCGACCTCCTCGCCGTCGATGAGCACGACGAACTCGCGCAGCGGCAGGCAGGTCGCATCGGCATCGAAGTCCCACCTCACGGTCGCGGTCCGCTCGGCGCGATCGTAGGTCCAGGCCGCACCCGGCCCCTCGGGCCACGCCGGCGCCGGCAGATCGAGTGGCACGCGCACCGAGCTCAGGAACTCGAGCTCCGGCTCGTCGAGCGGCGTGACGAACGCGGTGCTGACGACCACGTACCCCTCGCGACAGCTCGTCGGCTGCGGTCGCGGGAAGGCAGCCGGGTCGACGTCGGCCACGAAGATGGACTCATCGCCCGAGCGCCCGACGAGCTCGAGCTCCACGACCGGATTCACGGCCGGCGGCATGCACTCGCGATCGCGGGCGTCGCTCGATCCGTCGCCGTCCTCGTCGCCGACCTGCTCGCAGTCCTCGCCGAGCGTACGATCGGTCTGCATCGTGACCGCGGCGATGAACGGCGCTCCGAGCCAGACGGGCGACCGATGCCGATCGCCGACGCGCTCCGTCGCGCCGTCGGCGAACTCGCCCGTCTCGACGACGCCGACCGTGAGCTCGTGGTGTCCGACCGCGCCAGTCGGCTCGACCTCGAGCTCGAACTCGAGCAGCTCGAGCGGTCCATCCGAGAGCACGCGACAGACCTCGGGCGAGCGATCGAGCCGCGCGACCTCCTCGCCGTCCCACTCGATCGCGAGGCCCGCGATCGCTGGCATGGGACGCACGACCTCGAACGTCGCCGCGCGCAGCCAGCTACAACCGCCGCCGAAGGCCGGGGAGTCGCCCTCGGGATGCTCGAGCCGCACCCAGATCAGGTAGGCTCCTGCGCCGAGGGATGCCGTCGGGATGTCGAACTCGGTCGTCGAGGCCCGCTCGCTGAGGCGCTCGACACCGCCCGCGTCGCACATCATCACGCCGGCCCACGCCGGATCGGACTCGGCAGAAGCGGCCGGGATCGTGCCCGACAGGATCGTCGCGGCGTCGATCAGGCTGTCGCGCCCACAGCACGAGGCGGGCGTTACACGGTACTCGACTGCGGTCGGCGGCGCGATCTGTGCTCGCGCCACGCTGCACGCGAGCAGGAGAAGCGGCAGGAGACCCCTCATCGTCGTCAGCATGTCAGCCTCCTCACCGCACGCCGCGGACGACGACCTTGACGCGGATCGTGTCGCCACCGGTCGCAGAGACGGGCTCCAGGATCACGCGGGTGATCGTGGCCCCGGGAAGCAGTCGCGTCGCGTACGGCACGGCGCCGGGCCCGCCGAACGCGCCGAGGTCGGAGCGTGTGCCGTCGGGGTTCTGGTACTGCACACCGGGGTGGCCCCGGTGGCGCAGCGACAGCGGCCCCTGCTCGGTCTGGTCCTCACAGAGCTCGAAGCAGCCGAGGTCGGCCGCGACGAAGCACAGGCCGTCGGTGACGGGATGCGTGACCTGGAATCCGGGATCCTCGGGGCAGTTGTTCAGCGGGTTGTTCTCGAGGAAGCTATAGTCCAGTCGAACTCGGCCGTCGACGAGGCGGAGGTCCGGTCCGGACGGACACGGGTTGCAGTGGACAGCGTACTCCTCGTTGCCGGTGATGATCGAGTTCACGACGTAGACGTCGGGAAGATAGACCGGGTCGGCCCTGAAACCGTCACGCACGGAGAGCCCCTCGACGTAGAGTCCGCTCAGCCCACAACCGTACACGACGCTGTTCTCGATGCGCGCGTGCGTCGTCTTTTCCAGCGTCCTCTGAATCCGGATGCCGTGGTACGTCAGCGTCGTCGCGACGCAATTGCGGAACGTCACGGACGATCCAGGCCGAACCCACGCACCGGCCTCCGGCGTCCCGACGTTCCCCGCGAAGCGCAAGCCCTGGATGACGACGTCGATGCGGTCCTCCGCGACGATCACGCCGTCCACCGCGGTGACGCCGGGGCCGCCGACCGTGTGGACCGTCACGCTCGACGCATCGACCGTCACCGTGTCGTACGGCTGCCCCATCGGCGACGGCCACACGAGGATATCGGTGTGACCGGCGTCGAGGGCGTCGTTGATCTGGCGGAACGGCTGCCCTGCGGTGCCATCGCCGCCTTCGACACCTCGGATGAGCGACACGTGAGCTTGCCCGTGGAGCAGGGCGCTGCAGAGAAACACGCTGGCGATCGCGCCGGAGATCGTTCGTAGACCGAGCACGGCAGGACTCCTTTCTCGAGAGGCTGGAATGCGATACCTCGAGGGCCCGAGGTCGCGACGTTGGCAGGCTTCCTGCCCGCACGACCGCGGGCAGCTTCCAACCTTCCCGAACGGAAACGGCGCGGCGGGATAACGCGCCAGGTCTCGAGTTCCCGCCGGCCGACGCCAAGCCGACAGCGGACGCTCCATCGCGGGCGGGACTTCAGCGTTCCCCGCTCTCGTCTCCGGAGCCGAGAAGGCCTCGAAGCCGCTGAAGTGCGCGCATCAACGCCATGTTGACGGCGCTGTTCGTCATGCCGAGCCGCTTGGCGGATTCCGCCACGGACTGTTGCGCGAGGATCCGCAGTCGGAGAGCCCCCCACTCCTTCTCGGTCAGCGAGTCGAGCACGGCGCCAATCCGGTCGATGTCCTCTTTGTTCTGCATCTCGCCACTCGGCGTGATGCCGGAGGCCGCGAGCAGATCGGCGAGATTCGCGGCCGACAGCGAGTCGCCGCGATGGAGGCGGAGCTCCCTCGAGCGGTACCGTCTGCCCGCACGGTACTCGCGCTCGAGGTCCGTGACGCGGTTGCGGGTGATGGTCGCGATCCACTTCCTGAACGAGTCCGGCCCCCGAAACTCGAACGACGCGAACTTCTTGAATGCGAGGAGGCAAACGTCCTGGACGACGTCGTCCACGTCGATCCGCTTCCGCAGCCACCGGGACATGCGCGCATGGGCCGTCGCCCGCACCGCGCTCGCGTGACGACGAAAGAGGTCGTCGAAGCTCTCGTGGTCCCCGTCGCGAATGCGCCGGACGATCCTCTCGGTCAGCCCTTCGTCCACGTCGTCGTCCTGCCCGTCGTCCTGCCCGTCGTCCTGCCCGTCGTCCTGCCCGTCGTCCTGCCCGTCGTC